>DATNQF010000088.1:0-12098 GCA_036702855.1 Trichocoleus sp.
TCTTTGGGAAGGTTCTTGAGCAGGCCCAATTCTTTGTTGTAGTCGTAGATATCAATGGGAATGACTCGGACAGATTTGGGGGCTGCGATCGCTTCTGCCTCTGTAATAAAGTAGCGGCTAGTGACAACCGTTCCAGAGCGGGCCTGGGCCAAGACCTCGTCCAATTCCTCTAGGGGGACTAATTGAACTGGAATTTTGAGGGCTGCCTCCAGTTCTCGCACCATCAGTTGACCCGCCCCAATATCTTGCTTGGGAGTTGTCACCAAAACGCGGGCGCTACAGCGCAAGCGCCAGTCAATTTCTGAGAGAAAGAGTTCGCGAGCTTGGTTGAGGGAACAGCCCTGTCGCAGGAGTTCATCTAGGCTATTCTCCACAATCTCACGTGCTTTGGGAAATTCATCCCACAGCGCTGCTTGAGGGCGGGCACTCTCCAAAGTGCTTTGTTCCCGCACATAAATACCGGAACCGGGCAGTGCTTCGACGACTCCAGCGTCTTCAAGCTGGCGGTAGACTTTGCTAATCGTGTTGCGGTGGAGCCCCGTTTGCATGGCCAGTTGACGGGTGCTGGGCAAACGGTATCCGGGGGGATATTGGCGAGATGCGATCGCAAACCAGATCTGGTCATAGAGCTGAGTTGACGCTGGAATTTCGCTATCGGGTTGAATATGAAATTGAACAGCCACAGCACCTCCAAAATCGTTAGCCAAAACAAACGGTAAGCAAGGCATTACTTCCGTTTTACCGCCCCTTGAAAACTAGATTCACAGAAATCAAGAAATCGTCCTGATATCAGTTGCGTGAATGCAACAATTTTTAGTAGTTAGGGAATCAAACCTAAAGGGGATTTTTAACAGTTTTTAGTCTGAATTAGTTTAATCTTAGCGAGATTCCTTACAGGGCTACCAACTCTAACTAAGATAGTTCCAATTTCCAGGGTCAAAATTCTGGAACCATTCTGAAATAGTTAGCATCGCTAATATTTCTTCCCATCTTTCTCGAAGTTCTCTTTAATCGAGCCAGTCTACCGTTCCCCCGCTGGAGCCTCCTGAAGTACGGATTAAGGGCAATACAGCTTCTACATTGCCATCTGGGCAAGGAATAATGTGGTGTCCAGCAAGCGCTCCACCGTGAACTCTGCCAAGACTCGCTAAAGCCCCTTGAATTGCCGCAGTGACTTCAGATACGGGACCGCGAACAATGACGCTAATCAACCCAGCCTGGAGATTGTCAAATCGCACAAATTGAACGCAACCGCTTTTACACATCGCATCAGCGGCTTCCAAGGCAGTAGGCATTCCTAAAGTTTCAATTACACCAACAGCTTCTGGCATCGTTTTTTGCGTGTATTAACGAGAACTTCACGGTAAGTTAGGGGTGGCGCACTGAGGCCAACGCCTATGACACCATCTTCTTCAATTCGCACCACGACTGTCCAGGTAACTAGCGCAGAAATTACCATTCCCGCCTATTTAGCCGAACCGGACGAAGTGGGACTCTACCCTGGTGTGGTTGTGATTCAAGAGGTCTTTGGGGTCAATGCCCACATTCGGGCTGTGACAGAACGATTTGCTAGGGCAGGCTATGTTGCGATCGCACCCCACATCTACCACCGCCAAGCACCTGATTTTGAGGTGGGCTACACCCAGGCTGATTTGGAACTGGGCCGGAAATACAAGGTCGGCACTCAAGCCAACGAGCTACTAAGTGATATCCAAGGGGCCATCAATTTTCTGCACAATCAGCCGAACGTCAAACCAGATGGCGTTGGCTGTGTTGGCTTTTGCTTTGGGGGACACGTTGCTTACCTGGCTGCAACACTCCCTGATATCAAGGCCACGGCCTCTTTCTACGGCGCAGGCATTACCTCACTAACTCCGGGCGGTGGACCGCCAACGATTACGCGTACTCAAGATATTTCGGGGACCCTCTACGGCTTTTTTGGTACCGCTGATCCCCTTATTTCAACAACCGAGGTGGATGAAATTGAGGCGGCCCTATCCCAGCAAGGCATTCCGCACAAAATTTTTCGCTACGACGGGGCGGAACACGGATTTTTTTGCGACCAACGCGCCAGCTTCAACCCACAAGCCGCTGAAGATGCTTGGACAAAGGTGATGCAGCTTTTTGCAGAAACCCTCTAACTGGATTGACAAGCCTACAAGAAGGCATTAAGTCTGTGTCATTGCGAGTGTGCGCATAGCCCAAGGGCATTCAAGAAAAGCGTAGCCATGCCCCCGGCTATAGCAATCCCCGCCCAAGATCCGCTGCACCGAGATTGCTTCGCTCTGCTCGCAATGACAATTCACAGCTTGAGCCTTGCCACTTCACTCAGTGCGCGGAAATCATAGCTAGCGCAGAAGATCAGCCTAGGACGCTCCTTGAATCTAAGAGTCTTCACAGCTTCCTGCCTGCCGTCTGCCCTTCGCCTTCCCCTATTTCAAAGCTGCATCCAGAACTTTTCGGGCTTCCTCAGCTTGAGCACGGGCATCTCGAAACCGTAGATTGTTTTGAGCAAACGTCTTAAGAACCTTAAACCCTTCCTTCAGGTCATTCATCTGTTCGTCAGAAATTGGCTCGTCAGTAAACAGCAAGTCCACCAATTCTCGAACTTTTAGGGCATCGGTGCGGACTTCCTGCATTTTGACCTTCAAATTGGCCAGATTGCTAAGCACTTGAACCGCTTCAACAACGGCATCTTCCTGCTGTTTAACGCTATCGGTCGGTTGGGGTTCTTTCACTTCAATAAACTGATCGGGGGCAAACCCATCAGAGAGATTAGTGGGTAGTTTACCGTCATCCATTAGCTCAATGAGCTGATCCATCGCTTTTTCTCTGGCTTTTAGAGAGTCTTTGCCAGGAATGCTAAGGATGACTTCTGGGCTTTGGGCAAGCGTGTACTGAACCATGTTTGAGCTTAGAACACATGAACTATATTATTACATGCCTTTCTGAGGCTGCTTAGTTTGTTCCAGGCTCTTTTGAAGGCATTGCCTCTCTAAAAGAAGATGTTGACTTCGCTAAAAAGTGCCATTCTTCTCTCCATAGGGCTATTTAGCGGTAAAAAGCTCTGGTTTTGTTTAGATTTGTAGCTTGATGTACTTTTTTGTACGAGTTTTGGCTGTAGCGTGTTGGGCCTATTAGGCTTGCTTGCCCACCTATTGAGTTGTGTTTGAGGGAAGGAGCATGAAACGTCGTCGGTTTATTGCCACCGCTTTGGTGTCGGCAACTCTTACAGGCGGCATTATCACGGCCTGTAATCAATCAGGTTCAGAAACGGCTGCTGGAGGGGGCAGCGGTGGCCAAGGAGGCAAAAAGCTGGTCATGGCAACTTCTGCCGACTATCCCCCTTACGAGTTTGTAGATACCTCTAAAGGATCAGAGGACATCGTTGGCTTTGATGTGGACATTGCTAGGGCTGTCGCTGAGAAATTGGGCTATGAGCTAGAAATCTCCAACATGGATTTCAATGGCTTGATTCCAGCGCTGCAAGCCGGACGGGCTGATCTGGTCATGGCGGGCATGACACCAACCGAGGATCGTAAAAAGAACGTCGATTTCTCTGACATTTACTACGTTGCTAAGCAGACCATCATGTCTCCTAAAGCAACGGGGATTAGCGATATTAAGGGCCTTGACGGCAAAAAGGTTGGGGTGCAGCTTGGCTCTATTCAAGAGAAGCGGGCTAGGGAACTCAAGGAGGAAGGTTCCACGATGGAGATTGTCCCCTTAAACCGGATCAACGAAATCGTGCAGGAATTGAAGGCGGGTCGAATTGATGCCGCCATTATCGAGGATACGGTGGCTAAGGGGTTCTTGGAGGCCAATTCCGACTTGCAAGCCACTCCAATTCCAGAGGAAGGACCCGCAGGATCTGCGATCGCATTTCCCAAAGGATCTGAACTGGTGGATGAATTCAACACCGCTCTAGCAGAAATGAAAGCTAGCGGTCAGATTGAAGAGCTGGTCAAGAAATGGTTCGGGGATGGTTAATCGACAAGCGATCCTATGAACCTCGACTTTTCTCAAATTATTCCGTCATTGCCCTTCATTCTTAAGGGCATTCTGGTGACCTTGCGGTTTACCCTGCTATCGGCTCTGTTCGGCTTTGCATTGGGTACCCTGCTGTCGCTACTGAAGATTTCATCGGTTAAACCGCTAAAGTGGTTTGCCGAGTTTTATACCTCGATTTTTCGGGGAACGCCGCTTATTCTCCAGCTTGCGCTGATTTACTTTGCTACGCCCCAACTTATCGGCTACAAAATCTCGCCTATTGAGGCTGGGGTCCTCACTTTTTCTCTGAATTCAGCCGCCTACAGCTCAGAAACCATTCGGGCGGGCATTATGGCGGTGGATAAGGGGCAGCGAGAAGCTTCAATGTCCCTAGGGGTTCCCTACAAGCTGATGATGCGAGACATCATCCTGCCGCAGGCTTTCAAGAATATTTTGCCAGCCCTGGTCAATGAGAGCATTGCTCTGCTAAAAGACTCGGCTCTGGTATCTACCATCGGAGCCCTAGATCTGATGCGGCGAGGCATGGTGGTCGCGGCAGAGAAATATCTATACTTCGAGCCACTGATTGTAATCGGCATTGTTTACTACATTATGGTCATGGGTCTAACCCAGGCAGCTCAGGTGCTAGAGCGGAGGTTGCGGCGCAGTGATTAGGATTGAGCATCTAGTCAAATCCTTCGGTCAACTACAGGTGTTAAAAGACATCTCTACCGAGGTTGCTCAGGGAGAGGTCGTAGCCATTATTGGCCCCTCTGGTTCTGGCAAATCAACGCTGCTCCGGTGTATCAATCTGCTGGAATGTCCTACTGCAGGTAAGGTTTACATTGGCAATCTTGATATCACCTCACCCAAGTGCGACATCATGAAGGTGCGCCAAAACATTGGGATGGTGTTTCAGCACTTCAATCTGTTTCCTCACAAGACGGTGATTCAGAATGTCACCTATGCACCCATCAAAATCCGGCACCTAACTAAAGCAAATGCTTACAAACTAGGACATGATTTGCTGACCAAAGTGGGCTTGGAGGAGAAAGCAGACGTGTACCCTTCGCGCTTGTCGGGGGGCCAAAAGCAGCGGGTTGCGATCGCACGGGCCTTGGCGATGGAACCAGACATCATGCTGTTTGACGAACCGACCTCAGCACTTGACCCAGAAATGGTGAAAGAGGTGCTAGACGTGATGAAAGATTTGGCTAATACAGGCATCACGATGGCCATTGTCACCCATGAAATGGGCTTTGCCCGAGAAGTTGCCGACCGAATTCTCTTTCTCGATGGCGGTTACTTAGTAGAGGACGCTCCCCCGGATGAGTTTTTCAGCTCACCCAAGAGCAACCGCGCCCAAAAGTTTCTCGAAAAAGTGCTCTGATCGGCTCTTTGCAAGTCGCTGTCTTTTGAGAAACAGATTCTGGGACGGAGATTGCTATAGCCAAGGGCATGGCTGCGCTAATGCAGGCTCGCAATGACACAAACTTAATGCCTTCTCTTAGGCTTGTTAAACCATTACAGCTATTACAGCGGGGCAACGGCTGATCTCACCTGATCTGGATCAAGATCCTTGCCAATAACGATGAGCTTGGTTTGGCGAAGTTCGTCGGCTCGCCAGGGACGGTCAAAAAAGGAATCGAACCGCTTACCCACCCCGTGCAACACTAGACGCATTGGCTTGTTGGGGACGTTGACAAACCCCTTGATGCGGTAAATTTCAGCTTTCTCGACCAGCTTTTGCAGTTGCTCAATTAACGCTTGCGGCTCAAATGCCTGATCTAGCGTGAGAGGAACCGACGTAATATCGTCGTCGTGATCGTGTTCTTCCTCGTGGTCGTGGTGGCTAGGACGGCTGTCTAGATTGTCCTCTACAGCAGCGTTGAAGCCCAGAAGGACCTCAGAGTTAATGACCCCATTCTCACAAGGGAGAATTTTCACCCCGGCTGGCACTTGCGATCGCAACCAGCTTTCCACTCGCTGACGCGTTTCTGGGGTAACGTGATCGGTCTTGGTGAGCAGCACCAGATCAGCGCAGTTGAGCTGATCTTCAAACAGTTCCTCAATAGGTGTTTCGTGATCCAAGCTGTCGTCGGCTTGTCGTTGGGCTTCCAAAGCCTCTAGATCACCTACCAGTTGCCCTGAAGCCAACGCTTCACAGTCCACCACAGTCACTACGCCATCCACAGTCGCGTTGGTGCGGATTTCGGGCCAGCGGAAGGCTTGCACTAAAGGCTTAGGCAAGGCCAATCCTGACGTCTCAATCACCATGCAGTCAATCTGGTCGCGCCGCTTCATCAATTCCTGCATCGTGGGCAGAAACTCCTCCTGCACCGTGCAGCAGAGACAACCATTGGTCAGCTCAACAATGTTGTTCTCAACAGGGGTGCCCTCTTCATCACACACCTGACAGGATTTGAGCAGTTCGCCATCAATACCGACTTCGCCAAACTCATTGACTAGAACGGCAATGCGTTTGCCCTGGTTATTTTGCAGCAGGTGACGCACTAACGTAGTTTTGCCGGCACCCAGAAAACCCGTAACAACAGTGACAGGAATTTTGTGCATGGTGATCTCCTGAAGGAATTTAGGGTGCGGGTTTAGTCAAGGAACGGATAGCCCAACGATATCCGGCTAGCATCGCGGCAATGAAAATAAGCAACCAGTAGCCAAGAGTAATGAACCGTGTTGTAAGGGGTGGCTCTTTGCCTTGCACTTCAACTGTGTGCCCTAGCTGAAGCGGTTTAAAGTCGGTTGCACTAGCAGACGTTAACCTAGCACGCACTTGATGCGGAGCAGCATCATAAAACTGCCAGTCCCAAGCAAAAGCGGGATCTTTTAGAAGACCACTATAGGTAAAGACAGACTTCTCAGATGCCAAATCCACAACTTTTACGGTGACCCGTAGGTCAGAGGGAAGCTGTTGGCTGCTGCCATTAACGGTAATGCTTTGGCGAGTAGGTTGACCGACAAAGGCGAATTGATCGCCCTCAAGTGCTGCCGTAAGTGCAAAATTTTCTTCTTGTGCTGGCAGATCTAAAGCGTGATGCATTGGGTCTGAGTGGCTACTAGCCATCTCAGCACTGATGTTGAGAACCAGCAAAGCCGTAGCCGTGAGAACAACGCTCCAAAGAAGAAGCTGTTGCACAGAGTGAGACTGGCTGGTTGTCTGGGAGGCAGCACCACGGCCAATCACCCAACCACCAGCCCCCCCCGTTGCCAGAAGAATTGCTACCAGCACCAGCGCATTGCGATACTTTACGGGGTTCTCTGGAATGCCCACAGTCAACTGCTGTTGAAAGGGAACAAATGCACCTGCTTGCGTAGGGGTAAAGTTAGCCGTTAGCGTGTACTGTCCCCGAATGGGCATGATCTGAGACCATACCATCTCGCCATTCTCCAACGGTGCAGCCAACTTCAACAGCGTTGTGCCTTCAACCCAGGGAAAATCGCTGGTGAGCCAGGGCGTGGGTTTAGGAGCCTGAAGGGAAAGCTGAGCGTTGGCCTGAAGGGGTTGCCCCTGCTCATCTTTGGCAACTAGACGCAGCTTGATTGGGGTTTGGGAAGGGATGACTTTGGAAGAGACGGGGGTGGTTTCTAGAAGAACTTGAGGCTGGGCAGCAGCCAGCTCTCCTGATAGAGTGAGAAGCCCTAGCAGGAAAGCGACACCCAGCGCCAGCAAGGCATACTCTAATTTTTTCATTTGGGCGCTAGTGGCACGCAACGCCGAGGGTTGTGTGTCGGGTGTGGTGCAGCGTGTTGTGGACAGCAGGGTAGGGGCTGAAATACACCGTCCACAGGACCAGACCCGCTAGGCTGCATAGGATGCCCATTTGCAGGGGCACTGGCAGGGATGCCACTTGGGCTTGCTTGCGATCGCGAATAAAACTTAGACTAAACATCATCTGTACCTCGCAGACGGGTGGATAGAGTGCGACCAGCGGGCATTCTGACTGAGAAAAGCAGTGCTTTTCATCACAGTTGCGGGACAGTGCCGGACTGCTACCGGACTTTCCCCCGCCCTGCCAAAAGGGCAAGACGTCCAATGGCTGATCCCCATTGGAACTGGCGTGCATTGGTCAGCATATCATGGGGGTGTTCTACCCGCATGAATCCCGTCCGAGAGTTAACAGTTAGAGAGTTAATAGGGCGTCAGGCCCAACTTTTGCCGAGTTTTTGGCCGCTTTTAAGTACTCTGCTGGAGCAGGCTCAACTAAAGAAGGCGCTTTGGCCACAGCGGCGGGGGCTTCTCGGCTCGCAAACGACTCAATGGCCGAAAATTCCTGAAGCATGGTCAGCATCCACACGAGGGAAACCATGCTGAGGAAGAGGGAGGTGTAGTCTAATTTCTTCATTCAAAGAATACTGGGGTAAGCCCCACCAGACAAGGGTATCGGTTTCGATCCAGAGCGTAGAGAGCTATTTCTCACCGATCTTGGCCAGCATAACATACCCGATTTTGCTCAGGGGAATAACTCAAGCCCTCAAAGAGACTCCCGTTTCGGGGTCAAATAGGTGAACTTTGTCAGGTGAGATCGCAAGCCACACCGTTTCCCCCATCCTGACAGCCTGATCTGGCCCAATCCGAGCTTGCAGCGTTTCCCCGTCTAGGTTCACAGTTAGATAGGTTTCACTTCCTAGCGACTCTACGCGGATCACTTGACCCTCTAGGTTCTTAGGGGCAGGCAGGCTGATACTAAGATGCTCAGGCCGGATGCCCAAAGTGACTGTGCGGCCATCATAGGGTTTGAGGATCTCATCCCACTCGCTGGGAATGGAGAGCCGAAACTTAGGGTGAATCAGCACGCTGGGAGTTTGCACCTGCACCGGAAGAAAATTCATGGTAGGTGAACCAATGAACTCCGCAACAAAACGATTTGCGGGTCGCTGGTACAGTTCCAAGGGAACAGCCACCTGTTGGATCTGGCCTTGGTTCATGATGGCGATGCGATCGCCCATCGTCATGGCCTCAACCTGGTCGTGGGTAACGTAGATGGTGGTAATGCCCAACTGTCGTTGCAAATTGACAATTTGGGCTCGTGTCTCTGTCCGCAACTTGGCATCCAAGTTAGACAACGGCTCATCCATCAAAAACACTTGAGGATTGCGGGCCATCGCCCGACCCAGAGCTACCCGCTGTTTTTGCCCCCCGGACAACTGCCGAGGAAAGCGACTGAGCAGCGGCCCAATCTGAAGCATTTTAGCCACAGCCCGTACCCGTTCGTCGATCAGACGCTCCGCCTCAGAGATGTAGCGTAGTCCTGGGGGTAACCGCCGCGTCAGCGATACCAAAGCGTCTTCCCACCAGCGGCTCTCAGTCAGAACCCGCGATAGCTCAAGGTTGGCATCTTGCCCTAGCGCCTCGAGCTTGCTGAAGTCGTGGCTGGCGGGCTTTCCAGCTCGCATCCGTCGTAGGCCAAAGGCCAAGTTGTCGTACACCGTTAGATGCGGGTAGAGAGCGTAGCTCTGAAAGACCATCGCAATATCTCGCAGCTTAGGCGGCAGGTCGTTGACCCGCTGTCCACCCACCCAGATGCTGCCTGCGCTGATCTCCTCCAGCCCTGCCAGCAATCGCAGCAGCGTACTTTTGCCGCAGCCTGATGGCCCCACCAGCACCATAAACTCGCCATCTTCAATTTCTAAATTGATCCGACGCAGGACCGATAAAGCATCCTGCGAACCTGATGGGCTGGCGGCCACGTCATCGCTACGGGTTTGCGGGGAGGCGGGAAACGTTTTGTAGACGTTTTCTAGAACAACATGGGCCACGGTGATTTAGTCGCTGCTGCCAGTGTATGAAAGGTGTGCTGAAAAGGATGGGTCTTGTGTTGAATCAGGACGCAGGCGGTGCGTCCTACGAAGACTCTTCACCATTTGACCCATTATCGGGCAAGGTGGCAATCGTGACGGTGGCAATTGCTTCACCCTTATTGGGCTTAAGAATGCGATCGCAAGGGGTATCCCGCCCCTGCCGAGGCAAACTAACCACCGGAATTTGCGCCATTCGTTCTGCTGTGGTGATCACTGTGATATCAGTGCTAAGGTCAGCTGGCGTCATTGCTGCCAGGGAATCGGTCTTCTGGCTAAACTGGAATGCCTGAGTGCCGATGCCGCCTCGGCTGGCTGGAGCAACAGCCTGCACAGGCATCCGCTTGGCATAGCCTAGCGCCGACATCAGTAGCACACAGTCAGTCTCCGAGGCCACAGCCACACAGCCCACCAAGGTTTCCTGTTTCCGCATTCGTAGAGCCTGAGGTCCCTGAGCCGCGCGGCCCATCACGGGCAAGTTCTCATCATCAATCTCGAAGCGCAGCAGCCGTCCTCCAGAGGTCGCCAGTACCAACTGCTCACCCGCCTTAGCCAAGACGGCATAGGCCAGTTCGTCGCCATCCTTCAGCTTCATCACCGTCAACCCGCGCCCAGTCAGGTTGGTGTATTCCTTCAATGGCACCCGCTTAATCCGGCCTTGTCGGGTTACGACCACCAGATCTTGTGCCAGAGCCGCTTCGGTTAACAGCAACTGCCGCACAACCGCCCCCGCTTCAGAAGGAACCGAGTCTGGCAACAGCCGTACCAAGGGGACCCCTTTTGCCTGTCGCTGGGTTTGGGGAATGTCGCTGACCTTGACAGTAAACGCTCGCCCATCCCGTGTCAGCGCCAGCAATTCCTGGCTGGTTAGGGCCGACTCTACCTGCAAGACAACATCTTCAACCTCTTGCAGCGTCCGCAAATCTTCTGACCCCTGCTTCTGGCGACGCTGGTAAGCGCGGGGAGAAGATCGACGCACGTAACCCTTCTGGGTGAACTCCAGAATGGCTTCTTCTTCAACCGTTTCAGCCATCATGCCCGCCAACTGCTGCGATTCTTCAGCAATCGCTGCCGCTGACTGAATCCGAGTGCGACGGGGGTCGTTGAATTTTTTCTTGAGCGATCGCAACTCTTTCTTTAACGTCTTCAGCAGTTCTTTGCGGTCTGACAAGAGCAGGTTCAGTTCATTGCGCTGAGTAGTGAGTTCCTCAAACTCCTTGTCTAGGTTTTGCCGCTCTAAGCCTGTCAAGCGCCGCAAAGGCATTGCCAAGATCGCATCCGACTGCCGCTCGGATAGGTCAAACTGCCGCTGAAATTCCTGCTTAGCTGTCGTGCCATCCGCCGCATTGCGAAGAATATTGATAATGCCATCGAGGTTATCCAGTGCCGTCAGCAAGCCCTCCACAATATGGAGCCGCGCCTCAGTTTTCTCCAGTTCGTGCTGGTACTGACGCGTGAGGGTTTCCTCACGGAAGTTGAGGAAAGCCAGCAGCATTTCCCGCAGCGAAAGTTGCCGGGGCTGACCGCCATCGAGAGCCAGCATGATCGCGCCAAAGTTGCTTTGCAACGGCGTCATCCGATAGAGATCGTGCAGCACACGGTGACCCTGAGCTTCGCGCTTTAGCTCAATCACAACCCGCATTCCATCGCGATCGCTCTCATCGCGAATATCAGCAATGCCCTCCAATCGACCGTTGTTGACCAACTCAGCGATCTTTTCGATCCAGCCTGCCTTATTAACCTGGAAAGGCAGCTCAGTAACAATAATGGCGTTGCGTCGCTGTTTCCCCCGCCCAGGCCGAACCTCTTCAAACTGCGCCACTCCGCGTAAAGGAATGCTGCCGCGACCTGTCCGGTAAGCATCGTAGATGCCGCCGGTGCCAATAATCTCTCCCCCTGTGGGAAAGTCAGGCCCAGGAATAATTTCAAACAGTTGCTCGTCGGTGAGAGTAGGTCGGTCGATCAAAGCGATCAGGCCATCGATCACTTCCCCCAAGTTGTGCGGTGGGATGTTGGTTGCCATTCCCACTGCAATGCCAGAACTGCCATTTAGAAGTAGGTTAGGCAACTGGGCAGGTAGCACTGTCGGCTCTTGCTGAGAGCTATCGAAGTTGTCGATAAAGTCTACCAATGCCTCGCTGATGCCGCCTAATAGCGCTTCATGGCCTACTGCCGCCAGTCGGGTTTCGGTGTAGCGCATGGCCGCCGGGGGGTCGTTGTCCACCGAGCCAAAGTTGCCATGTCCATCGAGCAGCGGGTAGCGGCTGGAGAAGTTTTGTACCATCCGCACCAGC
>DATNQF010000190.1:0-6223 GCA_036702855.1 Trichocoleus sp.
TGCCGAGAAAAAATCTAGATCGTCACCAGGAAAGGTAAACACTTTAGGTTCTTTAGGATTCTGAGCAGCCACAGCCTCGATCTGCTCACTCAGCGCCTCCGAGACTTCCCCCCCAAAGACCCGTTGCAGCTTGCTCAAGCGCCCGATGAACTTCTGAAACTCTAGCCGCTGTAGAGCTGGAATCACCGCATCTGGGTCAAACCCTTTTAATTTGCAATCTTCTAATGCCGCTCCGAGCGGGACATTGGTGACAATCCGAGCCATGAACTGGGAGTGATAGGCTTCTTCCTTACCCTCCTCTAGCTTCTTTTTAGTCGCTCCTTTAATCTCGTCAATTGCTGCATAGATACCCTCTAAAGAACCGTAATCATGCAGCAGCTTACAGGCCGTCTTCGCTCCAATCCCTTTGACACCAGGAATATTGTCGGAAGGGTCACCACACAGCGCCTTATAGTCCACCACTTGTGCAGGAGTAATGCCCAGTTTGGCCTGTACGTCCTCCGGTTTAAACTCCTTACCCAGTGTATTCACAGTGCCCTTGGCAAAGGCACTTCCTAGATGCAGTACCGTTACCTGCTCTTCTGGGTCAATCAGTTGAAACAAATCCTGGTCACCACTCAGAATTTTCACCCGAAACCCTTGTTCTTTCGCCTGGGTTGCCAGAGTGCCAATCACATCGTCAGCTTCGTAGCCCTCAGCTGTAAAAATCTGTAGGCCAAAATCTTTGAGCAACGCCTTGAGGTTGCGGATATCCTCAACGAACCCCTCGGGTGCATCGGGCCGCCCCTCCTTGTAAGTCTCATCGGCCTGATGACGAAAGGTGGGCACATCCAAATCAAAGGCTACCGCTGCATACTGAGGCTTTTCCACCTCCATCATGTCTAGCAGTGACTTGAGAAAGCCAAAGCAAACGCTAGTAGGAATTCCTGTAGAGGTTCGCAACCCGCCGTCTGGCCCCTTCGCAAAGGCAAAGTGCGATCGAAAGGCCAACGAGTGCCCATCCACCAGCATCAGAATTGGTTTATCCGCTTCAGAAGCCTTTGCTACCACAGTTATTCATCCACAATTCACCGCTTTAGGCCATTGTAGAGTGCCGTGAGTAGAGTGCCAGGATAGGGAAGAGAGCTTGCTACGAAGAGCAACAACAAAGTTAGGCCAGTGTAATTCATCAGCGCTTCGGCAATCTCTAGTCTCACCTCAGGTATCTCTCATAAGAGAGAGTAGAGAAAACCATTTGGGAGATGACACACCTCCTTTTGCTCAAGCACAATGGAAAAACTCTTGGAATACTTTGCCTCTTTGTAGCCGAGGCGACCGCCACCGAAGTTTCCCTAGGTAAAGAATTAAGAAAAAACGGCCTCTACGAGAAGCCGCTTTTAGTAAATTAAAATATTCACGTTGTTCTCTCAGTCTGGAGGAAACCGCACCAAATTCTTTGAGGCGGTAATAGGTTTCTCAGGCCCATCTTTGCTCCAACTTCTATTGTATCCTCTAGTACAGAAATCCCGTAATACAAGTTCACGCGATTGTCAGCTTTATTTGATAATTCAAGCTGATGAGCAAATGTACTTAAAGTTTCTCAGCTCAAATGATCTAGACAGTAGCAGGTTTGCGGCTATCCTGCTCACTTTGCCTAAGTTGAACCCGCTGAGGCTGGCCCCATAGCACTGTTTCATGCTTGTAGATGACCATTCCAGGACGGGCTCCCTTCGGTTTATAAACATGCCGGGGCTCGGTGTAGATCACGGGTACCTGATCAGCCTGACGAGCACGGCTAAAGAAGGCAGCGAGGTCAGCCACAGCCTGCAAGTCTTCATCGCTAGGAACTTGGCCTGCACCCAAGCGCAGCAGCACATGGCTCCCTGGAATTTCCTGGGTGTGAAACCAGAGGTCGTAATCGCCAGCAACCCGCGAGATTAGCAGATCGTTTTGACGGTTGTTCCGACCAATCAGCACTTCTAAACCTCCTGGCGTTTGAGTGCGGTAAAGATTGCTGTCGTCGGTTGGGCGAACCCCCGGACGGTAGTCGGGAGCATTCAGATAACCCTGCTGAATCAGTTCGTCGCGGATTTCTGCGATCGCATCTAAGTCCGCTTCACTTTCATACTGTGCAAGCTGGCTCAACGCCGCTTCTACCTGTTCTAAATAAGCAATTTCAGAGTGCACTTCAGCAATTAAAGGCGCTACTGCATCCCGTGCTCGTTTGAGTTTTTGATGCTTTTTGTAGAGTGCCTGAGCATTCTGCACTGCGTTCTTTTCCGGCTCTAAGGAAATAGTGACGGGTTCTCCCGTTTCAAAATCTGCCAGCGTCATACTCTGCATTCCCGGCTCCCACTGATAGGAATAGGCCATCAGCAAATCTGCCTGCTCGCGGTATTGGTCAGCCTGATCAGATTGCTCCAGCCGGGATTGAAAGGTTGTTTCCTTCTGCCGCAGCTTTTTCAACACGTTACGCAGCTTCTGGTTGAGCTGATTAGACAATTGCTCAAACATCTGCAAGTTAAGTTCACGGGTATAGTAGTCGCACAGCAAAGTCTGCACGTCGGAAGCAGGATGGCTAATTCCCCACCCCAACACCGTATAGCCAGCTTCTGTCCATCCTGGTTGGAACTCGTTCTCCTCTAACCGCCGAAGCCAATCTTGCCACACGGCAAAAAGACGGTCCCACTCAGGCTGGCTCAAAGCATCAGTTCTACTCTCTAACGCCAAGTCGGCAGCAAGCAAGAGCGATCGCACCAAGGCTGTGCTCAAGCCCCCATAAGCTTTCAGCAGCATTTTTTGCAAAAGGCCAGGAATTAGGCTCACTCGCTCCTGCCAGCGCTCCTGGGACTCCTGCAAGTTGGGTAGTGGGCCTGCGATCGCAGGAGGCAACTCGTAAGTATCTCCCGTTGCCACGGGACGTACGCTTGACTGCTGCTCACTCACCTGGTGGGCGACTGTAACAATCTGATTACGGGCATTGGTCAGGAACAAATTGCTGTACTTGCCCATCACTTCCAGATACAGATGCCACTCTGGTTCATCCCCAGGACGACGAGCAAATTGAAAGTCAAGGGCACGTTCCCAAGGCGCAACTGGCTCAATTGCAACTAAAGCAAGCCCATTAATTTGGTGCTTAATCTGCTGACTCAGCGTAAAGGTATCTGGCGTACGAGGTGGCGCATCTCCAATATGAACGCGGGCTGCCTGAGGATGCCAGGAAAGCGTTAACCAAGCTCGCTTATCAAGAGTTCGTAGCGCTAGGCACAAGGTATTGCGATCGCGCTGATAAACCTGCTCACAGCGGGAGGGCAGCCAGTGAGTCCGCAGGTTGTGGCAGACAGCAGTCAAAGTTGTAAAGTCAACAGGTTGCACAGGTCTTCCTCCCTAAGAGACATTTTTGGTCTAAACGGTTGATATACCGCCTAAGCAGGAGACTGCTGGCATTAATAACCTATTATCTCTAAACCAGGCTGCTAAAAAGCGATTCATCGTTGAATTCTGCCGAAAAACAGACCTCAAGCAAAAGCTTTTTAGCTACCATGAATCTACGCACATTGGCGTAGATGTTACATCGGTTTAGTCTCTCCCCATCTCATTATGGACATTAAGCTGATCAATATTGGCTTTGGCAACATCGTGTCAGCGAACCGGGTGATTGCCATCGTGAGCCCAGAATCTGCGCCGATCAAGCGCATCATTTCCGATGCTCGCGAGCGGGGTCAACTGGTTGATGCCACTTATGGTCGTCGTACACGCGCGGTCATCATCACCGACTCTGGACATGTCATCCTGTCCGCAATTCAGCCGGAAACAGTGGCCCATCGCTTTGTTTCTAGCAAGGACATTGATGCCAAGGTTTAGTCCCTTCCCCCTTAGATGCACCAAAGGCCTACTAAAGCCGGTCTAGGGAAACGTTTACAATGGGATGTAGCTTTGCTGTTATAAGTTATAGGCTGCGATCGCAATGTCCGCATCCCGCCCCGCCTCTATTGATAAACTAGTCGGTCGCTTTCAAAAGGTTTCAGACCCTAAACGCCGCTATGAACAATTGCTCTGGTTTGCCAAAAAATTAGAGGGATTTCCTGAATCCGAGAAAACGCCAGAGAACAAGGTGCCAGGATGTGTTTCTCAAGTCTATGTCATTGCTAATTTGGAGGAGGGCAAAGTTCAGTATCAGGGTGACTCTGATGCTCAAATAACGAAGGGGCTGGTTGCTTTACTCATTCAAGGGTTGAGTGGCCTGACGCCAGCAGAAATCGTTAGTCTATCCCCTGACTTCATTAAAGACACCCAGTTGGACGTCAGCCTCACCCCTTCCCGCGCCAACGGGTTCTACAACATCTTCAAAACGATGCAGCAAAAAGCGACCGCCTTTCTCAGTGACTCTCAACCTGACCTTTCTGTGCAGTAGCATAGCCCTGCCTCAATCAAAATCTGTTGGCAAATCTGGGTTGTGATGATACTCAAAAAGTTTGGCGATTTGACTGGGCACCACTCGATACAGCGATAACTCCGGAATTGCATCTGCTTCAAAGAAGCGCGCGCCCATTGTTTCATAACTCTCTGTTGGTGCTCCTCCCACAATTTCGCAGTGAAAAAATAGCTTATAGTTATGGTGCGGTTGAGGCAGGTGACCATGCCTAGGGTGGTTGCGATCATAAACGGCTAATAGCTTCACTACCCGTGTTTCATAGCCCGACTCCTCATAAATCTCGCGCCTAACTGCCTGACTAGGAGACTCCCCCACGTCAACCCATCCGCCTGGCAACGTCCAGCGATTATTGTCCAGCTTCTCCTGCACCAGCAGAATTTTTCTGTCTCGAAAAACTGCCCCCCGCACGTCTACCTTAGGGGTAGCATGCCATTTCTCCTGCTGAAATAGATCTAGAATAGGCTCCATTTCGAGATCAGTATAAGTCGCCATGATTTCAGCGGCAATTTGCTGTAACTGCTCATAGCGCTCCACGTCAAAAGGATGATTCCGGTACGCCAGCCCATTTTGTGCGATTGCCTGTAGCTTCTGCGCCCACATTAACCACTGATGACTCATTTGTTACTTCCAATCCTGCTGCTAGCCTAAATCGGATAGGCGTTATCCAGTTCAACGAATGTATGAAGCAGCACATTAGCACCTTGAGTACATTGTTCTGGCGAAGTGTATTCTGCTTCGGAGTGACTGATTCCAGCCTGACTCGGCACAAAGATCATGCCCATATCAGTTATGCGACCCATTTCCAAAGCATCATGTCCCGCCCTGCTAGGCAAACGGCAATGACTTAAATGCAAATCTTCACAAATACTCTCAATTGCAGATTGAATGTGGTTTGCCGCTAGAGAAGGTTCGACCCATAGAAGGGGGGCTGTCTCAACTCGGATGCCGTAAGTAGTTGCGATCGCGTTCACCTCCCGTTCCAACTGAGCAACCATCTGCTCTAGACAAGACTTAGACAAATCGCGAAGGTCTACTGAAAGTTCAACCCGTCCAGGCACAATATTGACCGCATTGGGAAACACCTCTAACCGACCTACCGTCGCTACAGGCTCACCTGGTATCCGGTTCGCAAGTGATTTTACAGCCAGCACAATTTCTGAGGCTGCTACCAGTGCGTCATGTCGCATATCCATTGGCGTTGTTCCAGCATGGTTAGCCTGGCCTATGAGCGTCAGAGCCAGTCGATGAACTCCTACGACACCTTGCACAACTCCAATCATCTTCTGCTGGTGCTCTAGAACAGCCCCCTGCTCCACGTGAAGTTCCACAAAAGCTGCCATATCCGAGCGCGACCGCTGTGCCGTTGCTAACTCCTCCCAATTGCCCCCAATTCGCTCCAGGCACTCTTGAATCGGGACACCAACTGTTGTTTTCAGCTGATCTGGATCCTTCAAATCTAATGTTCCAGCAATAGCCTGACAGCCAATCATTGTGTTCTCCTCGTCAGTAAACACAATTACCTCAATAGGGTGCTTCAGTCGCAAATGATTCTGATGAAGCGTCTCCACTACCTCAATTCCAGCTAAAACCCCCAAAACTCCATCAAAGCGTCCCCCAGAAGGCACAGTGTCAATGTGTGAACCTGTTACCAAAGCTGGAGCCCCCTCAACTGTCCCAGCGTAATGGCCGATCAAGTTACCTGCAGCGTCTGTACGCACCGTCATTCCGGCTTCTATCATCCATTGCTGCACCTTATAGCGAGCTTGTAAGTCCTCAGGCGTAAACGCTAGTCGTCGAATACTCCCTGAA
>DATNQF010000103.1:0-3445 GCA_036702855.1 Trichocoleus sp.
AATGCAGGCCGTTCGAACTCAGCTAGGTTTGACTCCTGATACCGAACTGATAGGTTTAATGCCCGGATCTAAAAAAGACAAATTAGATTTGGGAGTTCCCTTTTTGCTAGCCGTTGCTGAGAAAGTTCAGTCTGCTAGGCCCCAAACCCGCTTTGTCATTCCTGTTGCACCAATGCTCTCTTTAGAGTCGTTAGCTGCTTTTGCCGATGCCAGCCGGAATCCCTACATCGGCTTAATCGAGGGAACAACGGCAGAACTGGTGCAAGGAGACGCTGTCTCGTGCTTGAGAACCTCAGGTGGTACAGAAATTTACCTTTGGCAGGGGCACCCTGCCTATGATCTGATGGCCCAGTTTGAGCTTTGTCTGACTACCATTGGGGCCAATACTGCTGAACTGGGATCCTTAGGCATTCCAATGCTGGTCCTATTGCCGACCCAAAAGCTCGATGTGATGAAGGCCTGGGACGGTATTCCCGGCATTCTCTCGAACTTGCCGCTAGTTGGCAACCAGTTTGCCAAGTTGATTAACCTCTTGGCGCTACGGGCGATCTTTAAAGAGGGGCGGTTGTTTGCATGGCCCAATATTTGGGCGAAGCGGGAGGTTGTGCCAGAAATGATTGGCCGGATTACGCCGCAGGAGATTGCTGATCGCGTCCTCGACTACCTGACCCACCGCGAAAAGCTGGAGGCCATCCGACAAGATCTACAAGCTGTGCGAGGAGAACCAGGCGCAGCCGCAAAACTGGCTGATTTAGTGTTGGAGACAGTAGACTACCGGAAAGAACTGGAAATTGGAAATTCGCAGTGAATTCATGCAGGTTTTTGAATTCCAGAGGCTGAATTTCCTGGTGACAGTCCGCCAAGTTCCCTTTCTTTTAGCATTTCTAGCTTTCCTTCTGTCTGTTGTTCTCCCCCTACTGCCATGGCTTCTGATTCCTTGACGTACCCCAACAGCCCCATTAGCGATCAGGTTGATGTGTACCACGGCATTGAGGTACCCGATCCGTACCGTTGGCTGGAGGACCCCCACTCAGACCAGACGCAGCAGTGGATTGAGGCGCAGAATCAGGTTACCTTTGGCTACTTGGAGAAACTGCCAGGTCGCGATCGCATCACCGAGCGCCTAACCCAGCTCTGGAATTACGAGCGCTACAGCATCCCCTTTAAGCAGGGAGGGCGCTACTTCTATTTCAAAAATGACGGCTTACAAAATCAGAGTGTTCTCTACACGCTTCCAGCACTAGAGGCCGAACCGCGCGTGCTGCTAGATCCAAACACCTTGTCTGAAGACGGCACCGTGGCCCTAAGTGGCATGAGCATCAGTGAAGATGGCAAATACCTGGCCTATGGTCTTTCTAGCGCCGGGTCAGACTGGGTGGAGTGGAAAGTCCGGGATATTGATAGCGCCGAAGACTTGGGGGACCACCTGAAATGGACTAAGTTTTCAGGTGCATCCTGGACGCACGACAACCAAGGCTTTTTCTACAGCCGCTACGACGAACCTGATGAAACGGCCAAATTAGAGTCAGTTAACTACTACCAAAAGCTCTTCTACCATCGCATTGGTACACCGCAGTCTGATGACGTACTGATCTACGAACGGCCTGACCAAAAGGAGTGGGGTTTTAGTGGTGGGGTAACGGAAGATGGGCGTTATCTAGTCATCACCGTTTGGCTTGGCTCTGACCCTCGTAATTTAGTCTTCTACAAAGACTTGCAGGTACCCGATAGCCCTGTGATTGAGCTGATTTCGGAGTTTGAGGCCGAGTTCAGCGTAATTGATAACGAGGGCACTACCTTCTGGGTTCGCACAGATTTGGATGCTCCCCGTGGGCGCTTAATAGCAATTGACATTGCCAATCCAGATCGGGCCAACTGGCAGGAAGTCATTCCTCAATCGGACGAAACGATGCAAGGAATCGGCCTGCTCAATCACCAATTTGTGGTGGATTACCTGAAAGACGCCTACACGACTATCCGTATCTTTGACTTGCAAGGGCAGTTTGTGCGAGATGTAGCGCTACCGGGAATTGGCTCAGCGGGGGGCTTTGACGGCAAACGAGAAGACACCGAGACCTTCTATAGCTTCACCAGCTTTACTGCCCCTAACACTATTTACCGCTATGACATGACCACCGGGGAAAGCACCCTCTACCGCCAACCCCAGGTCGATTTCAACCCCGACGACTACACCACTGTTCAGGTTTTCTACACCAGTAAAGACGGTACCCAGGTGCCCATGTTCATTACCCACAAAAAGGGACTTAGTCTGGACGGCAGTAACCCGACTCTCCTCTATGGGTATGGCGGCTTCAGCATTTCCCTCACCCCTTCCTTTTCAGTCAGCAATCTAGTGTGGATGGAGATGGGTGGCATTTACGCTGTGCCGAACCTGCGGGGTGGGGGTGAATATGGCGAAGAGTGGCACTTGGCTGGTACCAAGCTGGACAAGCAAAACGTCTTCGACGACTTTATTGCAGCGGCAGAATGGCTAATTGAGCATCAGTACACCTCTCCTGCCAAGCTGGCTATCTCAGGTGGCAGCAATGGTGGCTTGTTGGTGGGGGCCTGCATGACCCAGCGGCCAGAGCTATTTGCAGCAGCGCTCCCTGCGGTCGGCGTGATGGATATGCTTCGATTCAACCAGTTCACTATTGGCTGGGCCTGGGAGTCGGATTACGGCTCACCCCAAGCTCCAGAGGAGTTTAAAGCGCTGTATGCCTATTCCCCTTTACACAACTTGAAGCCAGGAACAGCGTATCCCGCAACCTTGATTTCTACTGCTGATCATGATGACCGGGTGGTACCTGCTCACAGTTTTAAGTTTGCAGCAGCGCTGCAAGCAGCCCATCAAGGGGAATCTCCTGTGCTGATTCGCATTGAAACTAAAGCGGGGCATGGGGCTGGTAAGCCTACTGCAAAAATCATTGAGGAGGTCAGTGATAAGTGGGCATTTCTAGCAGCCGTTTTAGGCGTGAAATTTAACTAAACGCCCTCTTACAGGACGAATCTGCTAACTTTTGATACATATAGATGTCCTTAGTCCGCCTTAGGGAAGTTTGAGAATACTCAATACCCTAGTAGTGACTTAAGAGGCTAAAGATGGGCACTTGGAATGATGCTTTACAGATTGGCGTGCCGCTAGTCGACTTGCAACATCAACAACTCCTAGATCAGATGGATCTGCTGGTTGATGCGCTGAGAAATAAAAAAGACCCTAAACAGATTCTCTCGATTATGAAATTTTTAGATATGTATGTGTCTAACCACTTCGGTTACGAAGAACAATGCATGCATATCAATAAGAGGATATTTGGAAAGTAGCGAATAGTACCCGTAGTCAGGAAAGGCTTTCTGGGATTTAGGCTGAAAAAACCAATCAACAGCCCTCCAGAAAGCCATGACCCTAGCCTACGCCAGCGCACTAACCACTGCACAGTGGGAA
>DATNQF010000104.1:0-44594 GCA_036702855.1 Trichocoleus sp.
AGTTCTAACGCGCTTAACGGCAGTCAGCGACAGCACCAAGGTCAGTAATTCCCGCTCTAGCCCGGTATCGGGTTTGTAGAGAGGTGACTTGATCAGGAATGAGGAGACTACTCTTACACTCTACTCACCCAGTGTTTAACCAGCTTAGCTGTTTTGAATAGCTAAATTAGGTTTGCCTTACAGGCTAATTTGAGGCATCCTAGCATGCAGGGCGTTTATCAAGCTGCTATGAAGTCTGAGCTATTAAAAGACAACTTTTGATTAATCCCCAAGAAATAAACTCCACAATATTTAATCCGACCGCCACGATCAACGCAGCATCAGCGCCTTTTGCCTCTCCCTAATTCAGGCTAAATGAAAATTTCTATTCTTGTAGGTGATCTCTCTAGCCGAGGTTCTGGCAGATGGGTCGGTGCAGATCGCCCTTTTCTAATTAATGAGGCTCTTCGTAGAGCAGGTTACCAGACCGAAATTGTTGGATTCGGCGATGATCTAGCCCTAGCGAGTTCAATAGAAACACCTACTCAAGTTGTGTCTCGGCAGCCTGGAATTAAGCTTCTGCAATCAACAGCAGAACTGCTCAAATGCATTCAGGGCGATATTATCTATGCCTGCAAACCCAAGTCGACCAGCTTTGGTCTAGCCCTTCTCCACCGACTAAAGAGCCAGAAGCCAGTTTTCTTAGACATAGATGATTGGGAGCTAAGCTGGCATGGCGGAGACGCATGGAAGTATGGATTTACCTGGCGTAAAGCTGCTAGAGATTTATTAAAATCTGGAGGAGCCTTGCGAGACCCTGATCATCCCCTCTACTTAAAATGGATGGAGTCTTGGGTCAATGCTGCTGACGTTATAACAATTCATTCCACGTTTCTCAAACAGCGTTTTGGAGGAATATACCTGCCTAACGGCAAGGACACAGATCTATTCAACCCAGAAAAGTATAATCCTGAGATTTGCCGCTTAGAGTACGGGTTGTCAGATTACCGCATCTTGATGTTTCCCGGAGCGCCAAGACCTTATAAAGGCGTTGAAGATGTTCTAGATGCACTAGATTTAATTGATGCAGAGGATCTTAAGCTTGTCATTGTGGGAGGCAGCCCCTATGACGATTACGACAGCCATCTCCTCTCAAAATGGCCTACAAGAATTATTCAGTTGCCTAAAACTGCCTATGAAGAAATGCCCAAATTAATTGCGGCAGCTCATATTATTGTGGTGCCACAAAAAGATACACCAGCAGCAGCAGCACAATTTCCCTTAAAGCTAACGGATGGAATGGCTATGGCCAAGCCCATTTTGGCAACACGAGTTGGTGACATACCCGAGATTCTTGATCAAACTGGCTATCTTGTTGCTTCAGACTCTCCCCCTGATATCGCACAGGGAATTCAACACATTTTCGATCATTACGAACAGGCAATTGCTCTGGCTAAGCAAGCACGTGAAAGATGCATCGCCCACTACAGTATCAATTCGATGAGCCAAATATTAACCACTCTGCTAGAAAACTTTAAAGAGCGAGAGGTTAGCACTTAAAATCTCAACTCCACTTCTTCGAAAGCCCAGGATGAAGAAAACGAAGACTTGAATTTTTTAGGTTGAAAAAGATATGCCCAGCCAGAAATTGCTTCTTGATTTTGCAAAACGACATTACCGATGGGTTATTCTCTCAATTCTACTTGGGCTATCAGGAGCAATTTTCAATGGAATTGGAACTACATTAATTGTTCCAGCTGTACTTCAAATCATAGATAGTAATTCAATTCAGTCGGGCTTCGAACTACCACCCATCTTTCAAAATCTAATCAATCCATTCTTGAAGGTTCCAGAAGGAGCCAGATCAGGAATTATGCTGGGTGTAATTCTTCTTGCAATCCTATTAAAGAACTTAGCAAACTACTTCAGCGTTCTATCGAGAGAGTCTTTAGCAAGACATTTAACCCGAGATATTAGAAAGGCTGGGATTGAACTGGTATTAGAAGTCGATATAGACTACCACAATAAGATGAGAGCCGGGGACATTATTCAACGGCTTAATGATCAGACAGGGCGAGCTGTTGGCTCGGTCGGCACATCAGTTTCATTGATTTGCACTTCAATTAATATTCTATTTCTTATTGGTATATTAATTGCAATTTCGTGGAAGCTGACTATTTTGTCAGCGTTTTTTCTATCTGGGGTAGTTCTACTCAATAAGCATATTATTACAAGCTCCAAGAGGCACGGTAAAGCTTTAGCTGATGCTTCCAGGGAATACTCGATTCACGTCCTTGAAGTAATTAATGGGATTCGTCTTGTTAAAGCAACAACGAGTGAACAAAGAGAATTTGGAAAGCTGCAAACCTTAATAGACAACAGAGAAACTGCAGCCTTAAAGTCACAGATCAACTTTGCCTTTATAGGTCCCCTGAACGAAGTTTCAAGCATTATTGCTCTAGTCGCAATTATCCTTGCAGGACGAACCATTTTTAACGATACGGCCATCTCTACAACCGTCCTGTTAACTTTCTTATTTGTATTATCCCGTTTGATTCCTTTTATCAGCAACCTAAATACTGCGCGAAGTCAATTAGCTAACAGCACAGCCAGCGTAGAGTTTGTCTATGACTTTCTTAGAAAGGATAATAAAAGCTTCATGCAGAATGGCCATCTGCCTTACTCTGGATTGAAGCAGGAAATCCGCTTTGAGAACATATCCTTTAAATATCCAGGAAACTCAAATTGGGTATTGTCAGATGTCACCCTTCACCTACCAAAGGGACAGACATTAGCGCTAGTGGGTACTTCCGGTGCAGGAAAATCTACGCTCTCTGAGCTACTGCCCCGTTTTTATGACCCAACTTTAGGACAGATTACAATTGACGGCATGGATCTTAAGGAATTTGATATCAAGACGCTACGACGCCAAATGGGTATCGTGAGCCAAGAAACATTTTTGTTTAATGCGTCGGTTCGTGACAACATTGCTTATGCCTATCCAGAAGCAACGGATGATGAAGTGATCCAGGCTGCTCGTCGAGCTAACGCCTATGAATTCATCATGAACCTCCCCAATGGTTTCAGCACATTTATTGGGGATCGAGGTGTTTTGCTGTCAGGTGGCCAGCGGCAAAGACTAGCCATTGCCCGTGCATTACTTCAAAATCCCGATATTCTCATCTTAGATGAAGCGACTAGTGCCCTAGACACTGTATCTGAGCAGATCGTGCAACAAGCTATCGATGAACTCAGCCGTGATCGGACAGTTCTTGTTATTGCTCATCGTCTTTCCACTATTCGAAACGCAGACCAAATTGTGGTTTTAGAAAATGGCCAAGTAGTTGAATCGGGAACTCATACTACCCTATTGCAGCGTAATGGTACTTATGCCCATTTACACAGCATTCAATCTAAGAGGTCTGAACCACAAGAAGCTTACGATAGCCCCATGCAACAAGCTCACTCTCCGGTTTAACGGATGGTCTACAATCGCCGTAGTCATGAGAGAACTTAGCAAAATGGGTGGCTACTATTTGTTCTACGTAAACGATGAACTACCTAAGCCTGAGGCACACATTATTCAGGTAGTTCAGTGTGCCAATGCTGCTGCAAATCTTGGTTTCTCAACGGTATTAACCTATTTAGAGAAAGGCTTTAAGGCAGGAAACCCGATTAGTTGGGTATATCCAATTCGACCAAAGCTACCTAAGCAAGATTTTTCTGATTTTTTTAATACTCAAAATTCTCTAAGCTTATTGCCGCTCTCCATTCCATGGCCGATTGGCCGAATCAGAAGCAAGCTTACACACCCTAGCACTTTTGTGTGCAAGTATTACTTTCCGATTCACTTGTCGAAAAGAACTCAACTGGTTCATACTCGGGACTGGAATTTTGCTAAAGCATCGATCAAGTCAGGAATACCCGTTATTTATGAGTGTCATCATTGTGAAAAGAAGAAGTACGAGCCTGATTTTGTAAATCACCCTTTACTGCAAGTAGCGGTCACTGTTGTCGAAACCGTCCGTGAAAACATGATCAGTAATGGTATTCCCGTCGAAAAGACGTTTAGAATTCATAACGGATACAACCATCAGTTCTCAGCCCGACACACTGCTGCTGCTGCTGAGTGGAGGGAGAAACTGCTTGTAGGCGAATACGAAAAACTGGTGGTGTATTCGGGCGCATTGTATCCTTTCAAGGGCATTGATTTATTGCTTCAGGTTGCTAGGTCAATGCCCAAGATCAAATTTGCCCTAGCAGGTGGACCCGAAATACAACTTCAGAAGTACCAAAATAACATTGCAGAAAATGAATTAATCAATGTCGAACTGTTAGGTTTTTTACCCCAGCAAAAGTTAGCAAGTTTACTACAATCGGCAGATGTTCTGGTTCATCCTCATTGCTTAGGAGAGGCCGCGACCTTTACATCACCTTTGAAGTTATTTGACTACATGGCTTCTGGGACTCCAATTGTTGCAACTAAAATTCCGTCTCTAGTTGAATTCTATGATTCTCGCGCGATCGCAGGCTGGTGTAATCCTGATGATCCAATGGAATTTGCCCAATGCTTACAGTCTGTTCTTGTCTCCTATCCGAGGAAGATAGAGGGTTATCGCGCGAGTATGGACTTTGTGCAACAGTTCTCTTGGGAGAGCAGAATTTCTAAAATTTTAGATCGAGTAAATCCTGAAGTTAGACAGAACTTGTTTGCTACACAGTCATCGTAAAAAACAGTCGCGCAAGCTAGGTATTTGACGATTATGAGAACACCAACGGGCAGCCAGGAAAAAGGGTTCATTACTATCCTAACGGGTCTTTATTCGTTTCAAGACTGTGTTCATTTTTTGGCGTCTGTCAGGAAATTTCATAAAGAGCCCATTATCATTCTCATTGATCAAGTACCTTGGTTTCTGCGGCTAATCCTGCAAAGCTTTAAAGATGTTTATCTAGTTCCTGCTTCTTCTGACAAAAATCCTGTTTTAGCTTCACGATTTGCCAAGATTAGCTTGTATCGGGCCTCTCCCTTTGAGAAAACAATTTATCTAGATTGTGATACCTGTTTGCTCGATAACATCAATGAAGTTTTTGAAGCATTAGATAATTTTGATCTGCTGCTCACTGAAGATATTCGACCACGCATCGCAGATGCCGTGAATCTGTTAAGGGTAGAACAAGATTTTGACACCAAGCATGATGTTCTCACATCCTTGCAGAAAGTCGGTTTACCTGTCACAGAAGAAACAGTTCAATACAATGGTGGCTTTATTGCTTTCAGAAAGGCTGCTATCAACAAAGAGGTATTTGATAAATTTGAGAATTACTTTAAGATTATTTTAGAGAATCAAGACTTGTTTTTATTACGGGACCAGGGACCGTTAGCGGCTTCTATTGCGGCGCTTCAACCCCGTGTTCAAGTAATGTCGCCTCGGTATAATTTTCTAAGCAAATGGAAGAACGTTTATTCTAATTTCAATGACTCGGTTAAAGTGCTGCACTGCACCTATCCTATGAGGCCTCAGTACGCAAAAGATGTTACCAAATCCTTGTTCACTCGAATCTTTGATCGATTAGCTAAATACCTTCTTCCTAATCAGGTAAAAAACCCTTGGCGAAAGGCCAAAGCTAACCTTTCTAAAAACTCATAGCCTGAGATTTTATAACGTGTGCCTGTTATTGGAAGGAGCCGTGTGAGTAAGCAGACTATAGGCATGGTTTCAAGTTACCCAGGGCTAACCCAGGGTGACTGGCTTTGGAAGCAAACGCCAGACGCCTTCGGCTCTTGGGGCAAGATTCAAATGGTGGCTCCACATGCTCAACCTGATTTTCTATTGCTTTACCAATACGATTTTTTCTCCTGGCGGCAATCCAACTCTAGGTCTTGGCGTCGGTCTCTAAAAGACAAGGTTTCGGCTACTTTATTTAGCAGGGCTTCACGAGAACGCACACCTGATTTAGATGTCCTTTTTCGGAATGTCCCCCAGGAACGAAGGGTATATCTTTTGAGGGAACCCCCTTTGAAAGAGATTTCCCAGAAGAATAGAACGAATTACGAATTTGCCCAGAGATACTGCCGCTATGTCTCAGGGCCGGATGAGTTTGCGCCGACTCCCAACTATATGCCAGCTATTTGGTATGTTGATGTGTCTTTTCGGGAATTGGCTGAGATGCCAGCACCCATTAAAGTTAAACCCTGTAGTTGGATTACTTCTGGCATTAGTCGAACAGAAAATCACCGGAACCGATTGAACTTTCTCAGAAGCGTACAGGAAAGCGAATTTGAGGTTGATTTTTATGGCCGAGGTTTGCCTTCTTGGGTTTCCTCTTTGGGGGCTTTGAACAATAAATGGCATGCGCTAGCACCCTATTATTACAACTTAGCTATCGAAAATTATGCTGACAATCCTTGGTATGTCAGCGAAAAGCTTTGGGATGCTCTTTTAGGATGGTGTTTACCCATCTACTACGGTGGCTCGGCTGCAGATGCCCTTCTGCCCGCAGGTAGCTTCCTTCGTCTCCCCAGCATGGATGAGAAAGGACTGGCTTTTATTCGTGAGGTTACAGCAACCCCTGATGCCTGGTTTGAAGCTCAGTCCGCCATCGCAGAGGCACGTCAGATCATTCTGCATAAGCTGAATCTGCTGAACTGGTTGTCGGAGTATGTGGAGCAGTTTTCGTAGAGCAGCTTAATTTCCTATGGATGGCATCTGCACCCTTGCCAATGATCAAGTTTATGACCAGTTAGTGGCACTGCTGAATAGCATTGAGGCCAACGCTGGGCGAGACATGCCTGTCTGTATCTACCCTTATGATGAGCGGTTGGATCGGGTGCGGCAGCTAGTGGCTGAACGGCCTCAGGTGCAGTTGTATAGCGATCGCATTTCCATTCAGCGTTGGGATACCTTTGTTGCACAAATTTGGTCTGCCCATCCCACTGCCCAGCAGCAATGGAAAGCAATAGGTAGCCAGGGTATTCACCGCATGGGAACTCACCGCCGCTATTGCGCCTTCGACGGCCCCTTCGACCGTTTCCTCTATATGGATGCGGACACACTGCTGTTAAGCCCAGTTGCTCCGATCTTCCAAGCACTGGAATCTTATGACTGGGTTACCTATGACTTTCAATACAAGGATTTAACCCATGTCTTTACGGTGAGCTCTCCGCAGCTCAACCAGATCTTCACGGCTCAGCAACTCCATAACCAGGTCTTCTGTTCTGGATTTTATGCTGCCAAACAAAGCTTATTTAATCCCGATGAGTTGGGGGAGATCCTAACCTATTTGCAGCAGGGAGAAGCTGATGTTCTCTACCCAATGGCTCCTGACCAAACGATTTTGAACTATTTGGTCATGCGTACCGATCTAAAGTCCTGCAATCTGGCTTTAGAGTTACCGCTTGACCAGCGAACTGGTAACTCCGTTACGTCAAGCCACTTCAAGGTTCAGGAGAATCAGGTATACGACCATGGGAAACCTCTCACCTATCTCCACTACATCGGCATATCCTCTCGAATATTCCGTCAAATCTGCCAAGGCGAAAATGTAGACTTTCCGTACCGAGACGTGTTCTTACACTATCGGTATCTTCATGCTCCTGATACACGTCCTCTCTTAACAGGCCGACCGAAACCGTATGGTTCTCCTACAGGTTGGCGACGATATCTCAAAGCTCTGAACCAACGACTACCTCGACCCTTCACTTTAGGCAAACGCCCAGGAGTCCGGCAATGAAGCGTGGAATTTATATTGTTGCGAACGATAAGGTCACGGAACATGCGATCGCATGTCTCAATAGCATTCGCCTGCACGACCCCGATACACCAATCATCCTCATTCCTTACGATGACAATTACCACGGGGTAGCAGCGCTACTGAAGCAGGAGTATGGGGTCGAACTCTATCCCGACTTAGAATTTATCGATCGTCTGTCCCACAAGCTGCACGACATTTTCGGCACGGGCTTTTTCGCCCGACCCAATCAGTTCCGAAAGCAGGCCTGCTGGTTTGGCCCCTTTGAGCGCTTTCTCTACATCGATACCGATGTTGTTGTCTTTAGCCCCATTGCCCAGAAGTTAGACGCGCTCGATAGCGTTGATTTTCTTTGCTACGACTACCAACATAGAGGCGGCATTGAGAACGTTTTCACCCCCAAAGTTTTAGAAGACGGCGTTTTTAGCGAAGCTGAACTCCAAGACATCTTCAACGGCGGTTTTTGGGCGTCTAAGCGGGGCCTGTTGCAGGAGGCTGATCTATACGAGGTCTTCCGTGAGTGTGCAGACCACCCAGACTACTTTGACTTTTCTCAAAAAACATCGGATCAGCCCATCATCAACTACATGATCCTCAAGCGCATTTCCCATCGCTTGAACCTAGTCCGACAAAATGGGAAAGGTCCCGGCAACTGGGCTGGTATGAACCATTTTCAGTACGATGGCATGCGGCTCATTGACCCCAATGCCAATAAGCCCCTCGATTATCTCCACTGGGCAGGCATTCGGATTCAGCCTGGCTGTCCCTACTGGCCTATTTGGGCGCACTACCGTTATTTGAGAAATCCAGAAGAGCGCCCCGTAGAGCAACCCTCTACACGCCGTCTACTGAGGGTTAGAACCCTAGTGAAACAACTCAAACAGCCTTTCAGTCGCCTTCGAAGCCGCTAGAGCCTAACCCGATAAGGCCGCTCGATCAGAGTAGCGGTGCAGCAAAGACATCAGTTTTTGCCGATCAAAACTGCGCGGGTCAATGCGTGTCCCAGAACGATCTACCGCCTGATGGGTGGTAATGCGGTTGTCAGGAATGCTAGTCCGAGCCAACAACCAGGCTAGGGACTCATACTGAGCTTGGGTATAGCCACTGTGCCTTCGACCGTTGCCACGCCCATCTGAAGGCGTTTCTAGAGAGACATGATAGGCAAAGTTATTCACCGAGGGTGGGAAAGCAGGGTTGGTGAGTACCGTTTCTGGCCCGTTCGGGCCATTAAATACAGAGTTTCCCGCCCCAAAGGCTCGTTTTTCTGGCGGAACAATGTAGTAAACCGTGCCATCTCGACCAATCAGCGTGTGGTAGCTAACTTGGTCCGCATCATTGGGGTGGTACGTCCGAAACATGTTAAGTGCGCTCTGGGCTGAACCCACTGTTTCGTGAATCACAGCAATGAAGTCGTTGTAAACCGGACGACCATAGGCATCAGTTACATAGCGATCGCCATAGTTGCTCGGATCTGCCAGGGTAATCTCTTCGCGCGGAGAATAGCTAGGGGCCGACTGTGCGATCGCACTTGAAACCGCTGCCTGAAAATCAGTGAGTCCCTTATCTTGATCCTGAACAGGGGTCAGAGCTAACCCTGGAGACCGCTCCAAAGCAGGCAGCCTAGCCTGCTCAATTAGCGAAGGTTTTACGGATACTGCCGACTCTGCACCTCGAACTGTCAGCCCCAGAAAACCTACCAGCACTAGGCCCAGCAGCCCAGCTATCCATGCCCTTTTGCTCATAAGTTCTGCCCTTCACGCCATCAATATATGTTTTCTACATTTTCTACCGTTGAACTTTAGCCCAAATTCTCATGAAGTGAAGCCAATTCTATGTAGGCCAGGACAAACGCAATTAGCGGGATAGGTATACAAAGAACCGTCCGCCCGGTTGACGCGGCGTAGAGAGAACCCAGCATCTCTGGCCCACACCTGAGAATTTACTTTAGCTTTAATAGTTTTCCGGAATACTTTATGGCTAGTAAATCTTGCAACCGCAAAGTATAGCTATTTTTGATCTAGAGCATCTTGATAAAAGACTTTCAAGGTAGCTTACACGGAAACGCCTGATGTGCTCCAGAAACATATTCTGATTTAACTCCGTAAATTTACGGCTTCAGCTCCCAACAATTTCAGTTCATAAGAAAGTTCGTCCTCAACTTGTGTTCAGTTCTTCTATTCCTTGAAGATTAGACTTATGACTACGTCATCAATTCAACGCTCCCTAATTTCTGCAGCCTGCATTGCTGGTACTATCTTCGCCGCTTCAACAGTTCCTCTAGCAGTGTTTCGTTCCGAAATCGTTGCTATCGAGCTGCAAAATCGTCCTGTGTTTTCGGCTGAACTGAGAGATTTAGCAGGTCCCTATTTAGGAATTGCTAGCGCAGTAAGCGCATCCATTGGACTCGGTATCATGGGCTTCTCTGGATGGCGGCAGGCAGCCCGCAAGTCGAGTGCAGCAGAATCTCAACTCTCCAATTTGCAGCGGAATCTTCAAACACAACAATTAGAACTGGAAGAACTCAAGTTTTCTGAAGGTAGACTGCGAGCACAGAATCTAGACGTCTTTCTGGAACCTGCTCTTTCCGGAGCCCAATCTGGTTCCTCGCGAGCACCCCTAGCAGCTGTTGCTAGCACGCAGGCAAACACTGAAACAGTGACACACCATATTGCTGCTTTTCCAAAACCTCAGGTCGTTTCTATCAATCCCACGCAATCAATTTCGAGCGTCAGCTATCAAGTTCTAGCCGATCGCCAGCCCTTGGCCGAGGCTGAGAACTCTGTTAAGGACAAGGCCATGATGTCATTATCGGCAGCTCAAACTTACGCTAGCTATAGCCGTTCTAGTGGGGTTACAGAGAGCAACGACTCGGCTAGTAAAAATGCTGGTGGCACACAAATTGATCAGCTATTGACCCAATTGCGAGAAATCACGAATCAGGTTGAGGAATTGCGCACTGGTGCATCCAGCAAAATGGCTGCTTAAAGTCGTCATTCTTTTTTATAAATTCGAAGTTTTATAGGAGCAGAGATGCAGTTAGCTACATCTCTGCTACTGTAATATCGCTGTTTTGACAGTGCGATCAACAGAACCTTAACGATAGAAATCAATGCAATTGCAGAGATTATTAAAATTAGCCCAGAAACTTTCCTGGGCTAACTCTGTCTACTGCAGCATGTTGTCCTTAGGCAAGGGTAAGTTGTCTCGCTCATCAAAGGGGAGAGTGGACTTTTTACCAAAGTCCGCTGCCGCAGCATTCAAGTTGGAGCGACCCTTCCAGGGGTCATCTGCAAGTTCCTCAGAGGAACGAGCCGTTTGAGTGCGACCCGTTGGTAGCGCAACGGCCATTGCCTGGGTAACTCTTAGATAAGGTTCACCTGAGTTTGTAAAGCTAAGGAGTGGACTTTGGGTCTTATTGAGAGAAGCTTCTAACTTTCGATCAACGACTTTAGCAAAAGTCGAAGGTTCTAAAGTTACGAGGAAAGAAACTCTTGGATCAGGAGAACTCCCTTCGGGGGGAACTGGCATCTCCATTTGCCAGCTTTCCTGATAACGACCATCCGTTGCAATCTTCCAGAGCGTTAGTTCACTCTGCCATACCCCTTGGTCAACAACGGTAAACTTGCGATCGAGGATGGCATATTGTGGGGCATCGGCATCAGTCTCCTGAGCCACGGAGGATAGAGCAAAGTCACGAATGGCAGATACACTGAGACGCGTTTTGTCGGGCAGAGCCGCTTTTCCTCGCAGGGTGTAGGTTCCTGGTTGACCTGAAGATTCAATTTTCTCGATGGTCAGCTGTATGGGAGATGGATTAGCCGAAATATTGACCAAATTTTGCGGGCTGCTGCATCCATAGCTAATCAGGACTGTTAACACTAAGGGCAGCCAAGTCGTCAGAAATTTACGCATAAACTTTACTGAAAATGATGAATAACGAGTGAAGAAATTTGAGGCACCCCTTTAGAAAATTGTTGTAGCTCTATTCCAAGTTACTATCAACATTTCCACATCAGATTATTTTCACTTCTGTATATTTTTTCCGGAGAAATTTAATCTTATGGCCCGTTCGCCTGAGTCTTCTTACACAAGTTACAGGCTTCCTACCGGACTCTTATCCCTATCGTTGACTCTAAGCTGTTGGCTAGCTGGGTTTGCCTATCTTACTCAAGCAACTTTCGCGGCGACAGCGTCAACCGCCAATACTTCACCCAAGCAAGGACAAAACATTAATGTAGGGATGACAGAAGAAAAATCGTCCCCTAAACAAGCGCTAGAAATTGCCAGTAACACCCTCTCGACAAACGGCCATCCAACGGATTCAGCCACTTCCAGTTCTGCTTTCCCTAGTATTTCTCACTTGCAATTTGCGACTAGTGGGCCAACTGTTGCTCCAATAGGCCAATCAGTTTCCATTCTGGCTCAGCTTCCCAACTCCACAAGTCCTGTACCAGCAGGTATGCCAGTTCCCTGGAACGCTGCTGCATCTCCGTGGACAGCTCCTACTGCCGGTCAGCCGGCTGCTGTACCGATGGGGGGCACTTGGATGATGCTCTGGGTTCCTTATAGCAGTCCTGCACCGCTATCTGCTCCTGGGCAAGCGGGAGGACAGCCCAATGCTGCATATCCGGTTTGGTCGCCCTTCATGGCTCCGGTACAGATGCCTCTGGCTAGCAATGGCACCATGCCGCCTGGGAATTACCCACCCGTTAGTTGGGGAGCGCCCAACAGCTATCCCTCTCCTTACCCACCCTACGCTTACCAGCCGTACCCCTCCCAGCCATATCCCTCCCAACCGTATCCTTCTTACCCACCCTACGCCTATCCGCCTTATGCCTATGGGGTACCTGGCGTGCCTGCAAGTCCTTATGGAATGGCAATGCCGCCCCAGGGGGCTCCGTTCACACCGTCCGCTCCCCTTTACCCAGTGGCTAGCAATGGGGGCCAACCTCTGGCTGTTCCCAATTTGCCTTCCCAATCATCAGGCGCAGTACCACCGCCCCCGAGCCAACCCATACCGATCATCCCCAACGCTGGCCCGACTGTAGCCGCATCCCCGGGGTTAGCACCGACAGTCTTTCCGGCACCCACTGCGATCGCACCAGCACCGACAACTCAATTCGCTCCTACAGCCCCCCTGTCTTTACAGGCAGCAGCGACACCGACCGCTAATACAACCGCAGCCCCTCTAGCACTACCGGACGACAACGCCCCACTGACCCCAGCTAATCTCGATTTGCAGGGGCTTTATGTTCTGCAAAGTAGCCAGTCTTCCGCCCGAGCCCGACTGAATGGCTCCGCCTTCCTAACCCCCAATTTGCTAGTAGGAGGAACCCTTGACCTTGTCAGTGGCCCCAACCTCACAAGCACTGATGGCGTTCAGGTCACGGAGCTATATTTGGCTACAGCTCTGCCCGGTGCGCCAGGGTTGCGGTTTCGCCTCGGCCAACTAGATATGACCTCCTACTTCGATCGCAACAGTTTTGCGAAAGACATTGGTCGGGATTTCTTCAACCCCATCTTTAATAGCAATCCCGCACTCCTAGCAGGTCTTAATTTCAACGCGTCCCATCCCGGTGGACTGGTGCAATGGGCTGTTACTGATGATTTGAGCGTGACTGCATCGGCCTTTTCCTCTGCCGCTGGCATCAGCGACTTCTCCCTAGATGGCTTTGCTGGGGAAGTGGCTTTCCGTACAGGCAACGTCGTCTTGCGCGGTACTTACCTCACTTCTCGGGATAGTGAGTTTCAAGGCACAGGCGACCGACTCAATAGCTATGGAGTCAACGCCGAGTGGTTTATTCCAAACGCTAATGTCGGTGTATTTGGTCGATATGGGCGGGTTAACAACACCAGCACAGGCCTAGCAACAGATACTTACAGCCTCGGCATCAATGCCCTTGATTTGTTTATGGAGGACGACCGACTGGGTTTAGCCTACGGTCGTAACCTTACAACAGCTTCAGTCAATGGCAAAACCCCAGATGCCCTAGAAGTCTTCTACGACTTTGAAGCATTTCCCAATATTCGGATCGGGTTCACATTCCAACAACTAAATCAGTTCACTGAATCCGTCGCAGGCTTCCGCATTCGCGGCGATCTCGATTTAACCCCCAACCTATCTTCAGAGGATTGAGGACGCCATGCCAGGAAACTACTTCTTCCGCTACTCACTGCCCCGGATGACCTTTATTGGGCTGGCACTCACTGCCCCAGCGCTGTCCCTGGCGCTTCTGATATCGCCTGCGGTCCATGCCCAATCAGTTGCTGTCCGTCAGGGGTACTCACTCCTTTCCCAAAACCGCGTCAACGACGCTATCAGCGCTTTTCAAGCAATTCTTCAACGCAACCCTCGCGATGTTGATGCCCTCCTGGGCTTGGGTATTGCCTACCGCCGTTCTGGACGGGACGCAGAAGCGTTAACCACTTACCAGCGGGTTTTGGAGATAGAGCCAAACAACAAACTTGCCCTGAGTACCCTAGGCTATCTCGGGGAGTTTCGCCCAGAGTGGCAGCCCATTGGGGTGAGCGCTCTAACGAATCTGTTAACGCTAGAACCCAATAATATTGAGGCTAGAGCTCAACGAGCCAAGCTTCTTTATTATCAGGGTCTGTTTTCCCAATCCCTAGCCGACTATGCCCAAGTGTTACCCCAAACGCAGGATCGAGACATCCTAGGTTCTGCCGCGGAGGCTTACACCTATAGCGGTGACTACGCTACTGGACTGACGTTATTCAACCGATATCGTGCTGCCGGAGGCTCTATTCAAGGGGATCGGGTGGTTGCCTATGCCCAAGCATTACGCGAAAGCGGCAACGGTGCACAAGCTATCCAGGTTCTACAGGATGAATTGCTGCGAAGACCCAATTTCGACACTCAGAACATTCGACTGCGCGGCGCTTTAGCAACAGCTTATGCTGCCAATGGGCAGTACCAAGCGGCCCTGGATCTGCTGCAACCCCTGCGGGGAAGAAACGATGCTCGGCTCACCCTGGCCCGAGGACTCAACGCGATTGGAGAGTACAGCCAGCAGTCCAGCTACTCCCAAGAATCCGCTCGGATTTATCAAACCATCTTGGCCACGGTGCCCAACCTACCCTCTGGTGTAAAGCGGGAAGCCATTACCATTTTGAGTAATGTACCGGAACTGCGTCCCACAGCCCTGCAACTGCTCCAGCAGTTAATTCCCCAGGTGCCCGAGGATGCTAGCCTGATCTTTCTACAACAGGTATTGGCCTATCAGGTGGGGCAATCGAGTCGCTCAACCTTTGTGCAGCAGGTGCAAGCAACGTTCCCCAGTCTCCCTGCTGATCCGGTTCAGATTCGAGCCATGGGTCAAACTTTGAGTCGGGTTGATCCTCCTGTTCCAGAACTCCTGCCGCTATACCAGAGCTTGTTGGCATCAGGTGCCACTGAGGGTTTTCTAAATTTCCGGATTGCTCAAATCTTTGTGCAGCAGGGGCGGTTTGCTGAAGCTAAAGCCGCTTTGGCAAGCTACGCGGGAACCCCCTCCGGCAACCGTAACCCAGGTACAAGTCAACTGTTGCTAGCCGACATCAATCGGCGAGAAGGCAACCTGACTGAGAGTGCTCAGCGATACCAAGCGCTAATTAACAGCAGCCAATCCCCAGACATCCGGAAGGGAGCGTTGCAGGGGCTAGCCTCGGTGTATCAAGGGCAAGGCCGCTACAGAGATGCGATCGCACTTTACGATCAAATGCTGGCTGAAAACCCTCAGGATTTTGCGGCGGTACTGGGGCGTGCAGCCCTGGCTTACCAAGCAGGCCTTATCAACGAAACAGCAGCTAATGATGTGTTAAATCAGGGACTCCAACGCTATGGAGCCAGTGATGCCCCACCTGAGCTAATTGCCTTGGCTGCGGTATTACCCCCAGACCCAGCACGGGCCAATCTGTATCAAACTTTGCTTACGGCTGACCCAGGTAATGTCGGTTTGCAATTGCGATCGCTCCAAGTTCTGGCAGATAGCAATCCAAATCAAGCCAAGGCCGAGATTGCTCGAATGATTGCCCAGAATCCGAGCAACCTCGATCTGTACTTCGTTCAAGGGGACATTGCTCAACGAACGGGTGATGCAGCGTTGGCGCGTCAGAGCTACACCACCCTACTCCAACGACAACCCAACAATCTCGATGCCTTGCTGGCCCTAGGTGGCTTAGAGTTTCAAGCAGGCAACTATGCCCGTGCCAATGAACTCTATAATCAAGCTCTAGCGCTCGATGGTCAAAGTGGGGTTGCTCGCACCTCTCTAGCAGCCCTTAATGCGGTTCAGGGTCGTCCTCTACAGGCCATCCAAGATCTCAAGGCATGGCAGCAAGCCCAAGGGAGAGTAGACCCCGAAGTAGCTGACCAAATTCAACGAATTGAAGAAGGACTTCTACAACAACGGGGTATTCAGCCCCCCTGGGAGCGGTTCTAGAAGCTTCTTTACAGGCTGCTCTTGCGCTCCTATCAGGAACTCTCGGCAGCAACATACAAAGTTCACCCCTTGGTGAAGATCAGGGCAATTGGGTAAGCATCTACAGCATTTTGGGAAGCCTGAATCGTGAATTTCTCGTAATCATCTCGGGAAATTTACGGTACCAGCGCAAGTAAAGACCTGTGCCCCTTGGATCAATGCTGAAAAACCGCAATTTCAGAGTTTTTAGGATATCTGGGCGACGATTTGTCGTTTCGTCCTTACGGGGGTTCTGGCGCAAGCAGCGTCTTTATTATGGCCTAGTTAGTCTCGTTATCTGGCTAGCCATCATTAGCTGTAGCTCGGAAGAACCCCACACCTTAGCTTCTACAGCAATTACAAGCGAGCGAGTCATTCCGTCACCCTCGATCGTGGTTGTTAAGACTCCCTCCGGCAATACATCTAACCCTCCTTCCACAGAAGCGCTGTTACAGGAGAGTTGGAACGCTTATCGAGATCGGTTTATTCAATCCGATGGCCGGGTTATTGATTGGGAAAGCAATTCTCGCACAGTCTCAGAAGGACAAGCCTATGCGATGTTGCGAGCTGTCTTGGCAGATGATCCAGATACTTTTGACCGAACTTTACAGTGGGCCGAGAACAACCTGAGGCGAACTGGAAGCGGCCAAGGCGAGAGTTTGTGGACCTGGAAGTGGGGTGAAAGACCTGATAAAACTTGGGGCGTCATCGACGGCAACTTTGCCAGCGACGCTGATATAGACGCAGTCACCGCGCTGATTCTAGCGTCTCGTCGTTGGAACCGAGCTGATTACTTAGTTCCAGCCCGCGAAAAGCTAGCAGATCTCTGGGCCTATTCCACCCTGGTACTCCCGGCCCTAGAGCCCCAAAACTCACCTCGTTATCTGCTACCCGGTCCCCTCCAAGCCTTTCAACCCCGTTCTGGAGTAGTTCATCTTAACCCTTCCTATCTAGCGCCCTACGCTTTCCGTCTCTTTGCTCAAGTCGATCCAGAACGGGATTGGCTCGCCTTGGTTGAGAGCAGTTATCGGGTGTTGGAACAGACTTCCCAACTGTCTGCTAATGGGTTGCCCAGTGACTGGGTCACTTTAGAGCTAGCCTCTCAAACCTTAAAACCCACTGAAAGCTCTGCACTCAAAACTCAATATGGTTTTGATGCGTACCGCGTCTGGTGGCGAGTAGCGCTAGATGCGGCTTGGTTTGGAGAAGCCAGAGCCGATCGTTTTTTAGAGGCACATCTCCCTTACTTGAAGACACTCTGGCAAAACCAGAAGTCCATTCCAGCCATCATGAATCTTCAAGGCAAAGCGTTGGTAGATTACGAAGCTACCTCGCAATACGCCATGCTCTATCCGGCCTTTCAACGGCTAGACCCCTCTCTTGCGGAGGCAATGCGCCGCGACAAATTGTTGACAACCTACAACCAAGGAATTTGGGATAACGCGAATGCTTATTACGTACAAAACTTGGCCTGGCTGGGTCTATTTCCGCCTGAACAGGTGCCAGCCACCTTATTGAAATAATTCGTGCCGGGGGAAAAGCTGACTCCCCTCATTCACCTCACCCTAACTTATCAACCTTATGCGTAACTTTATTAAACAAGTACTCACCCATCCGTTGGTCAGCCGACTTTGGCAATCACCGACTCGCCGTAACGCAGCTCTTTCCCAAACACCCCAGCCGCATCGCTTGACTGCTCGTCGTTGGCGGCAACAGCGATGGTTCATTTGGAGCTTGGGCTTGGGTTGTCTAACCCTGCTGCTCTGCACGCAAATGCCGCAGGTCATGGCTCAATCTAGTGATGCTGTGCAGGAGCGAGAGAATGACGTCATCCAGCAGTATTCTCTACCTAGACCTTCCTCTAGTCCTCCAGTAGTCAAACCAAAGCCTCGCCCAGCTTCTGCTCCTAGCCGTCAAAGTCCATCTCGCCAAAGTCCACCTCGCCAAAGCCCAAGCCGTCAAAGTCCGGCTCGTCAAAGCCCAGCCCCGACTTCTCGCCCCCAGTCTAATCCTGCACCGACAGCACCCGCTCCACGAGTTCAGGAAGCACCTCAGCCCCCCAGGACGACACCTGCCAAAGCAGAGCAGCCCGCTACAGAGGAGGTCGCAGCCACTCAATCCGACTTAAGCCAGTACATCTTGCAATTTGACCGGAGCCCTGTGGTGGGTAATGCCCTTCAGTTAGAAGGCGTTCTGTCCCAAGCCCGACTCGGCTTTACCCGCCCTCGCAATTGGCAAGTGGAATCTGCCAAAGTTCTAGTACGCTTCCGCCATTCTCCGGCTTTATACGCTGATCGCTCTAACATTACCGTACGCCTCAACAACTCCCACTTAGGTAGCTTTCCCCTCAATCGTAAAGAGGGTGAAATTGGCAACATTGTCTTCAATGTTCCAGCCAACCTCATTCAGGATTACAACACCCTGATCATTCGGGCTCAACAGCACACTTCCAATGAATGCAGTGATCCGACTGATCCTACGCTCTGGACAGAAGTTCTGCCCGATTCCCAAGTCATTCTGAACTATAGGCCTCAAAATATTGCCTTAGATTTTGCGAACTACCCCTACCCCTTCTTGGACAAACTAGGGCTAGAGGCTGATCGACTCACTTATCTAAAGCCCAAATCCATCAACAACCTCTGGCTAACAGCAACTTCCCGCTTTCAAGCTTCGGCTGCCCGCTTAACGAGTTCTAGACCCCTTGAAACTCGTTTGATCAATGCCTTAGACGAGGTTAAGGCAGGAGAAGGCGTCATCGTTGTCGGAACACCAACTGAGCAACCGACCCTTTCCAAGCTAGAGTTGCCATTCGCCCTTAAGGACAACAAAATCCTAGACGGCAATGGAAAAGCCTTGCCCCCCGAGGTTGGCGTTTTAATGCTCACAACCACGGAGAACGGAGAAAGTCCTGTGCTCGTGGCAACGGGGAACGATTCCACGGCAGTTTTGAAAGCGGTACAAATGCTGGTTCAAACTGCGGATCGTCAACTCGCTACAGGTCAGGCAATGTTGGTCAATGAAATCTCCGATGTGCCCTCGCCATCACCACGAGATTGGCCTGGATATTTGCCCGCGAAGGGAAATCGCCTACGGCTCAGCGACCTTGCAGACCAAAACGGTCAGCCAATTCAAGACATTACCGTTAACGGATTACCTTCACCTCCGCCTATTCAGATTCCCCTGCGGGCATTACCGGATGATCAATTTTTAGATGGAAGCACTTTTACCCTGCACTATAGCTACGGTCCCAACATTGATGCGCGTCGGTCTTCGGTGACTATCCGAATCAATGGGGAAGGTGTTGGGGGAGAGCGTTTGACCTCCGCTAAGGGAGGCAGCGACTCCATCACCGTCGATGTACCTCCGCAGCTCATGACTCCAACCTCCAATCTGGAGGTGCAGTTCTTCACCTATCCTCAGTCGGCAGTCATTGCTTGCGGTGAAGTTCCCGATCAACCGATGTGGGCCACGATTCACGCAGATAGTAACTTTAATCTGCACCGTGCCAACATAGTCGACCTGCCAGATCTGAAGCGGCTCCAGGCAGGCTTTCCCCTAGCGGCTCCTCAAGATCTCTCCCAGATGGCTTTTGTACTTCCAGACAATCCCACCAATAGCGATGTCATGACCATGCTGCAGGTCAGTTCTCGAATGGGACGGATCAGTCAAGCAGACTCCATCAAACTCGGCGCTTATTTAACGAGCGGGCTCCCGAAGGAGATCCGCGACCAGCAGAATCTCGTTGGCATTGGGTTACGCAACCGATTCCCATTACCTGAGGTCTTTCAGCAACAAGACAGATTTGCGCTAGGAAACCTGTTCCTCCGACGCCAAAATGAAACCCTTGTGCAGACCCTACCCGATGAAGCTGGAGTTATCCAGGCAGCGGCTTCGCCTTGGAATCAGGAAAGGATTCTCTTAGGTTTAACCGCACAAACCGATCTAGGGCTGAACACTGTACAGCAGATATTCAACCGTGACGCGCTTTTCGCCAAGTTGGAAGGGGACACTGCTCTAGTGAAGCGTACAACAGCCAACTCTTCCCAATTTGATGCAAACGAATATAGCGTTACTGCGTTAATCCAAAATCAGCCTCGAAAAATTAACCGCAGTGGTCTCTTGACGAGAGCCACAACCTTTATGCAGGCGCACTGGTTCCTCTTACCCATTGGGCTTGTACTGGTCGCTTTGCTCGCCTATAGCATTTCCCAGCTTTATCTAAACCGGATTAGCAAGTCAGGAGAACTGCAATGAATAGCCCTTCTCCACAAATTGAAACACCTTTGCCAAAGCAACGCTTCTCCTGGCTAACGGGTCTGGTGGATCGTCTACCAGAGTGGTTAGAGCGAACCTTTGGCAATCAAGGACAGCGTCATGTTCTGTGGTTAATTTTGCTGGGGCTACTGTTCTCAGTGCCCTTAATTGTGACGCCTTTATCCTTGCGCCAGCAAACAATACTAGCCGTCATTCTAATTGGCCTTGGTTGGCTTCTAGTGTGGCTAGAGCAGCGGGAAACTAGGCGGAAAAGCAGCGAAAACATTCATTTGCTGCTGATGTGGTTGAGCATTGTGGTAACGCTCCGTTATCTCTATTACCGGACATTCAACACGCTCAACCTGGATGGCTGGGTCAATACAATTTTCAGCCTGCTTCTGTATGCGGCAGAGCTGTATGCGATCGCAACTCTGCTCTTAGCCTATTTCCAGACTCTTAAGATCAAAGACCGCAAGCCGGTGGATATCTCCCATATCCCCCAAGAGCAGTGGCTCAAAGTCGATATTTACATTCCCACCTACAACGAGGACATTGAGATTGTCCGCAAAACGGCTGTGGCGGCAATGGGAATTGACTACCCAGCAGATAAGAAGCAGATTTACGTTCTAGACGATGGCCGTAAGTTTCCCGAGCGGCGAGAGGAACTGCGGCAAATGTGCAAAGACATCGGCTGCACCTTAATGACGCGGGATAATAATGACCACGCTAAGGCGGGCAATATTAACCACGCCATGCGCCGTACCAAGGGAGATCTGATCCTAATTTTGGATTGCGATCACATTCCCAGTCGCCACATTCTGCTAAACACAGTAGGCTTCTTTCTCAATCCCAAAGTCTCTCTGGTGCAAACACCTCACTGGTTCTATAACCCCGATCCCTTTGAGCGCAACTTGCTCACCCAGGGTCAGGTGCCCGTGGGCAACGAGTTGTTCTACAAGATCTTGCAACGCGGTAACGACTTCTGGAATGCGGCCTTTTTCTGTGGATCTGCCGCCGTTGTCCGCAAAAGCCACGTCCTTGAAATTGGGGGAATTGCCGTAGAAACTGTGACAGAGGACTGCCACACCTCCTTGCGGCTGCACATGCTCGGATATGAGACAGTCTATTACGACAAGATCATGGTAGCCGGACTTGCCCCTGAAAAATTTTCATCCTACGTGGGGCAGCAGGTGCGCTGGGCTAGGGGAATGGCTCAAATTTTGCGACTAGAGTGGCCTCTGTTTAACCGGAAACTCACCATTCCTCAGCGGATTTGCTACACCTCGGCCACAACCCACTTTTTCTTCGGGTTCCCCCGGTTGATGTATGCGATCGCACCGGTTGCCTTTCTAGTATTTGGGATCAACTCTGTACGGGGTATCGGGTTAGAAACCCTAACCTACGCCCTACCGTCTATTCTGTTGGCCCTAAACGCTAACTTCATCATTCATAAAGGGGTTCGGTTTTCCTTTTGGAATGAGATTTTTGAATACGCAATGGCCTTCCAGGACGGATTGGTCACCTTTATGGCCCTAGTCAATCCCAAGCTAGGATCGTTCAACGTGACTGACAAAGGGCTTCAAGTAACCCGTCGCACCTTTGACTGGTCCTCGGTTCAAGTGCTCTTAATCGCTGGGATTTTGAGCATCTTGTCCATGGTGATGGTGCCTTACTGGTTGATTACTGGGCTCCAAACCTGGGATGCGGTTCTCATTAATACTGCTTGGTGTGTTGTGAATATTCTGTTGCTGTCAGCTGCCATCCTGGTAGCCCTGGAGCAACCTCAACTACGCCAGTCTCACCGCTTGGAGCGGAAGCTGACAGCCCTGCTCTACGCTGGAGCAGAAACTTTTACAGGTAGAACACTTGATATCAGTGAGACGGGTGCACGAGTCGTTCTAAGTAACTGGCCCAACCTGCCCGATGCAGTTGACATCGAACTTCATGGGGACTACGGTTCCCGTGCCTTTGTCAGTGGCCGCATCATGCGAGTAACTCCTCGCAGTGAGGATGAGGTGATCCTGGCAATCTCCTTTGAGGACATGACGCCCGTCCAGAAAGACGCCTTAGTAATAGTGCTTTACTCCGACGTAAAGGAGTGGTATTCCCAAGTTCGCTCTAATGCTGATAAGCCTCTAGAGTCAATTAAGTTTCTAGCAACCAGTCTTTGGCGAGCTTTCCGGGAACCCAAACCCTTAACACCTGTAGAGGTCCGCAAGCAGATCCAAACGCAGGCCCAGATCTATATAGAAGGACAGTACCTTCCTTCAACAGCGCTAGAGATTAACAGCCGGACCATTCAACTGGCTATCAGTCCTGACCACAGCCTGTCCTTACACCCGGAGGCCTTTACCCAAGGGCAACCTGTAGGCTTGGTGTTACTGCCGTCAGCACATCATCTTGATCCAGTGAAGCTAGTCGCTCAAGTTGAGCGTCTTAACCGTTCCGGAGAAGTTCCTCTGCTAGAGCTTTCCTTTCCCAAGGTGCTTGATGCTCGCCAAGGACAGCGGATCAAAACCCTCCTGTATACCTCATACGAGTAGCTTCCCTAAGTGAACTAAGGCGACTTAAGGTTTGGCTTCTAGCAGCGTTAAATGGGCTGGGCGTGTGCCCAGCCCATTGCATTAAAAAGTCACAGTTAGAGGACTAGGTTAGAAGGCTATTGATAGCAGAAGAGCATCTTCACTTCAGGACGACCAGCGGTCGAGTGCCCGCTTTCCCCCCCAGCGAGACACAATCTCATCATCATAGTCGTCCGCAATGCGAATAACAGTCATGACTGAGTGGTTCAAGTCAATATGATCGCAGGACGATCCAACCAAACTGTGTTCAAAGACAATGTCATTCTCGGCATCAAGGGCAAATCGACCGAAGGAAATGCCATTGTTTTCCCGAAGCAGAAAGTAACTTAGCTCAGGGGTAACGTCAACATCGGTAACCACATAAGAGCGTGTGGTAATCAAACTCTCATCATCGCCCCAGGGAACAACCCGAGTGGAGGCTACCGCTGAACCAAAGTTGACAATAAATAGAGGTTCATCCTCAAACGTCACTACGGATTCGCCAAAAAGTTCATACATCCAGGGTGCAATACGTTCATAGCTGGCTTGTTGAGCAGGGGTTTTAAACTCCATAGGGGATTAACTCAGGGGGGTAAACCGTATTGTCTCACTTCTTACTTTTTAGAATCATGCCCTCACCTGGGATTCCGGTTTTCTTCCCAATTTGTCGCATCCCGTCCTCAGCTCTCTGTGAGTATCTTTAGAGTAGATCTTGCAAATTGTCGGAGGGGGCATGCCCTATTCTGATCACGCTTCCATAGACGAAGAACCTGATGAATTGGGTTCTGGGGAAGATCCTTCTTGGGAAGAAGTTGAACAAGAACTCGATCAGATGGTGTCGGGCCTTCAAGATTCCCAAGCTGATATTAACTATCGTCGGGCTCAGGAGTCTTTGCGATCGCTCATTGGTCGTCTTCAACTGTCAGCCCGAGAGCGCAGTGGGCTAGAAGATGCCCTGCAAAATCTCAACGGCCTGATGCATAAGCTAGACAATACGGTAGTTCATATCGCCGTATTTGGCCTAGTAGGACGGGGAAAGTCGTCCATTCTTAACGCACTATTGGGGCAAGAGATTTTTGAAACGGGGCCTACTCATGGGGTTACTCGGCAGATTGAGAGCGCTCGCTGGCAGACTAGCCGAGAACCAATAACCCCTGATCGATCTGACCAAGACATCGTGCGCGTATCTCTCAAAAGCGCTGGTAACTCCCGGATTGAGTTGATTGATACTCCAGGCCTAGATGAAGTGGCTGGCGAGATGCGGGAGACCTTAGCACAGCAGGTTGCCCATCAAGTTGACTTGATTTTGTTTGTGATCGCTGGTGATCTAACCCGTGTGGAACTGGAGGCATTGAGATCGCTGCGGCAAGCAAGCAAACCCATTTTGCTGGTCTTCAACAAGATGGATCAGTTTCCCGAAACTGATCGGCAGCTTTTGTACGAAACGCTGCGCGATGAGCGGCTGCGCGATTTGATTTCTCCAGATGAGATTGTGATGACCGCTGCTGCGCCTTTGGTTGCACAAGCTGTGGAGCAACCGGATGGACGGGTTATACCCCAATTTCGTCGAGGTACGCCTCAAGTACAAGATCTTAAGCTCAAGATCCTAGATATTTTGCACCGAGAGGGCAAAGCCTTGGTAGCACTGAATACGCTACTCTACGCCAGCGAAATGAACGAGCAGATTGTGGCGCGCAAACGTCAGATTTGCGATCGCATTGCTGATGACACTATCTGGAACGGGGCCATTATCGGGGCAATGGCCGTTGCCCTCAACCCCATTACTGTGGCAGATGTGGTGGGGGGTGCAGTCATTGATGTAGCGCTCATTGTCGCCCTGTCCCGGCTTTATGGTCTGCCCATGACTCAACAGGGGGCTCTACGGCTGCTGAGACAGATTGCGCTGGGGCTGGGTGGCATCTCTCTCAGCGAAGTTCTCATTACCGTTGGCCTAAGCTCTCTTAAAGGTTTCATGGGAGCTTCTGCCGTTGCTACGGGTGGACTTTCTCTTGCCCCTTACATTCCCGTTGCTCTAACTCAGGCAGCGGTGGCAGGCTTTTCGACCTATAGTATCGGTCAAGTCACAAAAGCCTACTTAGCCAATGGCGCTTCTTGGGGGCCAGAAGGACCCAAAGCTGTAGTGAGCGAAATTTTAGAGAACCTTGATGAGGACTCTATTCTTCAGCGCATTAAGGAAGAACTGAGAAGCAGGCTTGATCTGCGAGCAGACAAGCAGCCATAAACAGGATTCATAGGCAAAAAGAGCATAGACAAAAAAGAGAGGCTTCCAAGATTTGGAAGCCTCTCTTTTTTACTTGGTGGCGGGGCATGGATTTGAACCATGGACCTTCGGGTTATGAGCCCGACGAGCTACCAGACTGCTCTACCCCGCGTCGCACTTATTTAATATAGCAGGAAATGTTCGGGAATAACCACTTCTATAAAAAATTGGGCAATTTTTTTCTAAAGGGGTAAAAACAGCATTGGGGCGCAGCGTGTGCGCCCCAATGGTAGGGAGAAAAAGGCTGACTAGGCAATCGATTAGATCAAGGAAAGTTCGCCTAGAACATCCAACCGTTTGTACTCACCCAGCAGCATATAGTTCTCTGCTAGTGTTTCAGCGACCGCAGGCAGAATCCAGCCTAGCTGCTTGAGCAAATGGATTGCGATCGCATATTTTGCCCGCTTTGACCCATCCTGCACTTTAATTGCCAGGCCCAAGCCTTCGCCAACTCGACCCACACACTGAATCCCTTCAGCGCCTGACTTGCTCACCAACTCGCCATCGGTCAACTGCATCAGATCAGTGTCGAAGGTATCCGGCCCTCCCACCAAAGCAGGATGGTGAGTCATGGCCCGGACAATCCGCTCCATATCTAAGCTGTCGCCCGAGGCCAGCTTGGCAAACAGCGTGGACATTTGGCTCAACTGCATTAAATAGGTGGGGGCACCGCAGTCATCATGAGCCACGATAAACTCGTCGGCAGGCATTCCCAGCAGCTCAGACACTTTACCTAAGATCAGCAGTTGCACCGGATGATTCCGGTGGAGATAGCTGTCTAAAGGCCAATTGCGCTGCTGACACACAGCCAACATGCCTGCATGTTTGCCAGAGCAATTGTGTCGCAGTGGGCTGTCCTTTCCTTCTGGAGTCGGACACTTCAGCATGGAGGTTTCAAGGTCGGCTCGCCACAGAATGTGAAAGGCCTGGCGAACCTGCTCCATCGAGCCTTGATGAGAGCTACACATAATCGCGAGATCTCTATCATCTAGGCCGTAGCGCTCCAGCGTGCCAGTTGTCGTAACCGCCAACGCTTGAAACGGCTTGAGAGCCGATCGAACAAACGTTTCCGTTTCAGCATCACCCGCCAAGGACAACACCCGCCCCCGGCTGTCAGACACCACCGCATGAGCAATGTGTCTAGATTCAACAATTCCCTCGCGCAGAAGCTGAACTTGCAACTCTGCCGCTTGATTCCGCTTAGCCCTACTTGTCATGGCTAAGACTCTGACATACTAACGCCATTCCCGCAACGCCTTTAGACGAACTGCCATACGACTAAACCCAAAGCCAAAAATCCCGCAATCACTCCAAATGTTTTTTGAATGCGTTGCAAAATAGGCTTGACCTGATAGTCCACGATCAGCCGATCGCGGCTCACCACCTCTTCTGGTTTAACCCAAACCTGTCCGTCATACCAACCTGACTCCTCGTAAGGAACAGACTGCTGCCGTAGTCGGTCACACACATGGAACCAGCCAATATAGAGCTGAGCCAGTGCTAAGACGGGCAAGACAAACGCCCCCATTGCTGCACTGAGACAAAACGGTAGGGGGTGTTTTGCTGGGGCGAAACTCGCGGCTGCAACCGGGCCAGAAAGCGCCCAGCTCATCAGCCAAAGCACCAAAACAGGTTTCAGGTACCCCCTTAAGTCACGTCCACCCCAACTATAAAACCAGGACTCACGCATATCCTGATACTCGTTTATGGGCTGTTGTTCCGTGGGCACCGGACACCGGGGAGTCATCACAGGCATTCTGTTAGGGCAATTGACAACCAGACTTTACGGACGCTTGGATCAGGAGCCAGAAGAAATTTCGGGTGGCACATAATCGATCTGCTGAGCATGGCCCCAAAAGGCCTCTAAATTATAAAACTCCCTTTCCCGTGGCAGGAAAATATGAACAATGACTTCACCGAAATCCTGGACGATCCAACTGCCTTCTAGCTGCCCTTCGCTACGCAAGGGACGTCGGTGCCAGTTTTCTTCAATTTCCTCCTCAATCGTTCGTGCGATCGCACGAACTTGCACAGAGGAAAAGCCAGTTACGATGACAAAGTAATCCGCTAGGTAAGACACATCGCCGACCTGAAGGATAACAATGTCTCCCCCTTTACGATCATCGGCAGCTTGGGCAATGGCATAGGCAAGCTGTAAGGCCGAGTCGTTCTCAGGAGCTACTTTATCTACAGCGACGCCCAAGGAGGGCGCGTTGGCGACCGTTGGGATTTGAAATGAATCAGACATTGGGAAGGCAGTTTCCTCAATTCAACAGGGTTATTAATGAGCTTCTAACAAGTGAATCGTTCAATGAATGGAGCGGCGTTTAATTGGGTTGCGATCTAAGCGGGCAACAAGATGGCTTCTAGTAAAGATTGATCTTGAGTACGGCTGGCCTGCAAGAACCAGTTTCGAGTTGCCAAAGCCCGAGGGTGAATCGGACGTTTCTTGTTGATGAGATAGGTCAAGGTATAGTCGCAAGTCCGGTATACAGCGGTAGCCAAATCTTCATAACTCAGCTGCCTTAAAGCGTTTAACGCTTCTGTATCGCCTCGTCCCGGCTCCAGAGTATCCGCTAAGAAAACGATACAGCTTAAAGCATCCATGCCGGGACGACCTAGGGTATGGTTTGCGATCGCATTTAAGACCATCGCATCCTCCACCCCAAACTCATCCCTTGCAACAATTGCCCCCACATCAGCATGGAGCAAATGAGGATTCAACTCATCCACAGGATCAATTGGTATCCCTTCTGCCAAAGCCATCTGCAAAAGTCGCTGCGGCTTGAAATACTTCGCCAGATCATGCATCAGTCCAGCTTGGGCAGCCGCTTCCTGACAAAGCCCATGCCGCCGAGCTAACTCAAGCGCCATTTCTTCCACCCGAAGGACATGCTGTAACCGCTGTGGGGGGACATTGGTCGCCAGCCAATCTAAAACGGTTTCTCGCAGAGCATCGGAAGAAAAAGCCATCAAATGTTAACGAATGTCACGTTTTTTACGCCCTTCATGGAGTCATTGTAGATGATGAATTGAGCAGGTGTCTCAAGTGATACGAAGCGCTTCCAAATTGAAAGATCTCAAACTCCGGCCAGCGTATATTATGGTCGTCAATATTGGGGGCAGTCGGCGGTTTCGCGGCATTCTTCCCAAGCGTCTTAGCTGTAGCATATCGATCTCGTTGGGAAGCAATCTATGACCTTATCCTTGCAGGTATTCATTATTGCACTACTGATCAGCCTGCTTCTTGGCGTCATTGTGGGATATCTCCTACGTCAAGGACGGGTTAGGCAGCTTACCCAATCGCTGAAACAAAGCCAGAAGCGTCAGGAAGCTCTAGAACAAGAACACGAAGAGCGTCTTCAGCAGGCGACTCTACAGCTTCAGCAAGACTACCAAGGGCAACTGGCTGAAAAGATTGAACGCTATCAGGATCAGTTGGAAGAACGGGCCACGCTTCTAGAGCAGGAATATCAAGACCGACTTGGAGTCTTAGACCAGGGTCGGCAGATAGAGACACCGGAATACGCCCAGGCCTCAACAGAAGCCATTTCTCCGGGACCCTCACTAGATATTCCTGCCGATGTCCAATACATTGAACAGCAAATTAAACGCCAGTATGAAGACCGCCTGAAAGAGGCTGCCCGGAAGATTCAGCAAGCCTATGAGCAGCATTTACAGCAGAAGCTGAAGGAGTCCCGTGACTTTTTCCAAAAGGATTACGAGAACCGCCTGATTCAGAAGATTGAGCACTACGAAACTCAAGTTACCAACCGAATTGAACAGCTTCAGGCTGAGTATGATTTAAGACTTCAGTCACTTACCCCTCATTCCCCAGCAACGGTTTCCAATCAACCTACTCCAGGTTCCCTAGACACAACTGCCACGTTCTCACTGGTACAACCTCAGGCAGTTCCTCCGGCTACGCCTGTTGCCCCTTCATCCGAGCCTACCGCTACGATGACAGAGGAGCAAGTACTGGCATTAGAAAATCGACTGCGCGAGGAATATGAGCAAAAACTGGCTGAAAAGATTGAGCATTACCAGGATGACTTAGTTCAGCGGGTGCAAAGCCTGGAGGAAGAATACGAAACTCGTCTCCACGTTTCTCAGCAAGCCCAAACCCTAGCTAGCCGTAAATCAGAAGTGCCGAGTGTAGGAACCGTAAGCGAGAGCAACTTACGCGAGGAATACGAGCAAAAACTGGCTGAAAAGATTGAGCGCTACCAGGATGACCTAGCTCAGCGGACACAAGGCCTAGAAGAAGAGTATGAAAACCGTCTTCAGGTTATGCAGCAGGGTCAGTCAACTCTTAATGGCCAGTCCACACCTTCAGGAAATTCAGGCAACGCTCTGTTGGATCTGACTGAGCCCTTTCCTGGACCCAACATTGATGACGCCCTAAATCCCTTACTGCCAGACATGGCGGATCTGCCTGCCCCACTCCTGGATCTAGAGGCAGGCCCAGATATCGATACTCCCTTCTCGCTCGATCAAATTCTTTTGGCTGCGGAAGCGTCAGCGGGCTCTGATCAAAGTTTGGATCTGGACAATGAGTTTGACGCAAGTGCCTTTAACCTAGACGAACTCCTCTTTGACCAGACGGAAGAATCCTCCGAAGATAACTCTCCCAGTCCAGACGATGTTAATCGCCGAAGTTAAGCACTGGCTAATAAGTACCGAGCCAGGGTCTTGTCTCAAGCAGATAGGGTAGCTGAAACCCGCTTTGATAGAGCGCTTTGCAGGTCGGCACTCAAATCGTCCTGACTCCGGTAGGCCCCCCAAGAGCCTGAGTCGAACGCACCAATCGTCCATTCGCCCTGCATATAGTTGCCGTCTTCTGAAACCGTACCTGTATAGTGAACGGCTGAGGGAGAGGTCGTTAGGTATCGTTTGACAAAGGCAACCCGTCTTCCTACCAGCTCTCCCTGCAGTTGGGCCTCTCCTAAGTAGCTATCATCTAGCATTCTTCCGCTCAAGGTGTTTCCCCCCTGAACCAGGGTTGCTTCAAATCGAGTGGGATTTCCGGACTGCCAGTAGGTTCCTAGCCACATTCCGCTTACATCTGCCACAGTTACACTGCTCCCGATTCGATTCTTTCGATGGCACCATAGATCATAGGCGTCATCTGTTTCTGTAGGAGGTCACCTCCCATTTATACTCGCCCCCTTGCTCGACTGATTGAAGAACTGCAGCGCCTGCCTGGCATTGGCCCTAAATCTGCGCAGCGGTTGGCACTGCACCTCCTTAAGCGCCCTACCGCAGAGGTGCAAGCACTTGCCCAAGCCTTAATCGAAGCCAAGTCCCAAGTGGGACAATGTTCTGTTTGCTTTCATCTGTCAGCCGATCCTGTCTGTGAGATCTGTCGCGCTCACAGCCGTGATCCCCACACCCTCTGCGTCGTAGCAGACTCCCGAGATGTGATCGCAATTGAAAGAACGCGTGAGTACAAGGGTAAGTACCACGTTTTGGGTGGACTGATTTCCCCCATGGATGGCATTGGTCCCGAGCAGCTTAACATTGGTCCACTCGTTCACCGAGTCAATAAGGAGGATACTCAAGAAGTCATCATCGCTATCAGCCCCAGCATTGAAGGCGACACGACGACACTTTATGTCGGTCAGTTGCTTAAGCCATTTACTCGGGTGACACGTATTGCCTTTGGCTTACCTATGGGCGGCGATTTGGAGTACGCCGATGAAGTCACCCTAGCCCGTGCTCTAGAAGGGCGGCGAGATCTGGATTAGCCAGTCTGACTCCCACATTTTAGGAAGCCAACTCAACAGGTGGATCCTGCCTATCTTAATTAGAGCTTAGGGTAGTTCTTAAGGAACTGCCCTATTTCATTCTTTGCTTAATGAAGGCCAGAACTTTTCCTAACTGAGCCTTGAGTTGGTTAACTTCGGCCTGAAGCTGTTCAACTTTAGCCTGCATCGCTTGAAACTCTGCGGGACTTACACCACCGCTATCAGCCGTAGCCGCAGGCGCACCAACTGCAACCGGAGCAGGAGTAGGCGCAGCCGCAACCGTTTTGGGCCGAGGCTTGCGGGCCTTCATCATGGCACTCTTGATGGCCTCAATCAATTCCTTCTGCTCAAAGGGTTTTTGGATGAACTCGAAATACTCAAAAGGTTCGGTGATCTTCTCCGTCACCTCTTCTTTACGACCTGACATTAGCACCAATGGAATGTGCTGGAGGTCTGATTGAGCCTGAATCTCCTGAAATACTTCCCAACCGCTCTTTCTGGGCAGGAGAAAATCTAGCATGATGAGGTTGGGACGCTGAGTCCGAATTGCATCCATGCCCTCAACACCATCTTGAGCCTCGACAACCTCAAAATTACCCTGAGGCAGCATGTCACGCACGCGCATGCGAATGACACGACTATCATCAATGACTAAAATCTTATGACTTGCCACAACTGACTCCTCTTGCGGTATCGAAGCGTTTCTTGGCTTAGGATAGCCTCAACTAACAGTAGGCGAGCATCCAGAGACGATATTTACTCAACTACAACCGTTAGGTTTCAGGCCAATAGTAACGCTATTCCGAGGAAACGACTGCTAAGAGCACGTTGACCTTCTAGAATAGGGCACAGGTAAGTTCAGCCCCTATCAGTATGCCCTCAAATGCTGAATCCATAACGTCTCAGCCATTCCCTTCATCCAGTTCTAACTCAAACTCTGAACGGCTAGCGCTGCCACATTGGTTGAAAAGACCCATTGGCAAAGCCAGTGAACTTTCCGCTGTCCAAAAGATTATTAAGCAACGCAATATTCACACTATTTGTGAAGAGGGACGGTGTCCTAATCGGGCTGAGTGCTATGCCCAAGGAACGGCGACCTTTTTATTGATGGGGCCGATCTGCACTCGATCCTGTGGGTTTTGTCAGGTCGATAAAGGTCATGCGCCAATGGCCTTGGATCCAGATGAACCGCGGAAGGTGGCGGAGTCAGTTAAGCTCTTGGGTCTCCGCTATGTCGTGCTGACCTCGGTAGCACGAGATGATCTACCCGATAAGGGAGCTGGTTGGTTTGTACAAACGATGACAGCCATTCGAGCTGCCAACCCAGAGACTCAGATCGAAGTCCTGACCCCTGATTTTTGGGGCGGGGTGAATGCTCGCGAAGAGCAGCGACAGCACATTGCAAGGGTTGTTGAGGCTAAGCCTGCCTGCTTTAATCACAATGTGGAGACTGTGCAGCGGCTTCAGGGGCCTGTACGGCGAGGCGCTAAGTATGAGCGATCGCTTGACGTCCTGCGAATCGTCAAGGAGTTGGATCCCACTGTTCCTACTAAGTCGGGCTTAATGGTAGGGCATGGAGAAACCCAAGCCGAACTGATCGAGACCTTACAAGACTTGCGAGCTGCGGGGTGCGATCGCATCACCATTGGTCAATACATGCGTCCTTCTCTGGAGCATTTACCTGTGCAAAAATACTGGACGCCAGAAGAATTTGAGGAACTCGGTGCAATCGCACGCGACCTCGGCTTCTCTCATGTCCGCTCCGGTCCCTTGGTTCGTAGCTCCTACCATGCGGGAGAGGAATAGATTCAAAACAAGAGGTCGGCAGCCCCTTTGATCTGTTCTTTCGGTTGAGTCAGACAGGGTAGACCAGGCAGACGAACCACGGTTTGATGGGGAAAGCAGTCTGCTGGCAAATCCTGTCCCTGCTCATAGCGGTTGTGAACGACATACTGCTGCGAAATTCCCATTGTTGTCAGGGTTTGAGTTAAACGCTGTGCTTCTGCCAAGATGGCCGATTGATCCTGCACAACTCCGACGAACTCAGTGTATTGAGCGTCTTTCAACTTCTCCTGAGCCTTCATTACCCGTTGTCGTAGAGTTCGCAAACGGCCCATCAATTCCACCCGACCGACCACGTCTTTATACTTAATCCAAAGCTTAAAAATCCAGGCTAGCCAGTCGCCCAGCGCGGTAGGCATCTCCAGAAATCGAAGCAGGTGTCCGGTGGGGGCAGTGTCTAGGATGATGAGCTGTTGCTCATCGCGCTCCAGCAAATCCATCACGGTGATCAGGGATAGCATTTCATCGATCCCGGGCAGCGCTTGAGTGACGATTTGTCGCCAAGCTTGCGGCCCATAGGCCAATTGCATTCCGCTGTCCTCATCGACATCTCCGCTCATCATCTCCGCCAGTTCCCACAAGTACTCTTGCCGAAAATCGTCTAGAACGATATGGGCATCCACTTCTTGAGCCGTCAGGTTACCTGTTAATTGAGTGGATTCGTGGTTCAAGGGGCAGCCGAGAGCATCCCCTAGAGAATGAGCCGGATCAATCGAGATGACCCGAATTGAGGCATGTGGGTGTCGCTGAGCCATCGCCCAACTGATAGTGGCTGATACAGTTGTTTTGCCAACTCCTCCCTTCCCCCCAACAAGAATGAGCCGTCGTCCCTCGGCAACAAAATCTGGCAAGGTCGGCAGAACTTTCTCAGGCCAACAAATGGGGACGCTCTCTAGAGTTGAACCCTCCATCCACTCCGCAAGTGGACGGAGTTGGGTGAGAAGGACATCGAGAGCTGAGCTACCAATCGGTTCTAGGGGCTGTAGCGGGATGCCCCAGAGCGGTTTTTCTCCCGCCAAAGTTTGAAACTGCTGCAAGACTTGCTGTTGCGTCGCGGTTTTATCTGCGGTCAGGCGGTTGATGATAAAACCGCCTACCGGAATCTTGAGCTGGTCAAGGGATTGAGCGAACCGCTGGCTTTCAAGGAAACTCATGGGTTCTGGAATAGCAACAATCCAGCACGCGGTGCGATCGCAATCTTGCAGCAAGGCCCGCCCTTCCTGAAGGTCGTGCTGCATATCTTGAATGAACTGATCGGCTTCATCTGGGGTATATCGTCCTGACAAAGCTTGGGTCATGTAGCGGTGCTTTTCCTGAAACTGACCCAGCGCCGCTAGGAGGGTATCTAAGAAGTCCATTAGGGAGAACAGACTCAGCGTGTGGCCGCTGGGGGCCATATCCACGACAACGCGAACAGGGGAAGATGTGTTGGCATCGCCCGCGCCCTCTCTCAAAATGCGCTCAATCTCTAACAGCGCCATGAGTTCATCTAACCCCGGCCAACCCATATCCCAGACTGGGCTGAGATCACCGCCTTCAACAAAGCTACCCCGCTCTACCAGCAGTTCAAGCACCGCTCCGTACTGCCCTCGAAAAGTTTCTAGCAGCGCTTTTGCATCTAGCGATCGCACTTCCAGGTTTGGCAGATCCACTGATGGGCGAGGAGTGTTGTCTACAAGAGTTTGTAACACGTCGCCTAGGGAATGGGCAGGGTCAGTAGACAGCAGCACAATGCGCTCATCTGGAAATTGTTTGGCCCAACGACGGGCAAATCCACACGCGGTAGTGGTCTTTCCCACCCCACCCTTGCCGCTGAACATCGCCAATCTTCCAGGGTCGAACGGATTCATCGTTGCAAACTTTTGGAGGGATCACCCTCAGATTACCCGCCGCATGGAAAGGACTACCCTGTTGGTTGAATGTGATCGCCGGGAACCCTTTAGACACTTGCCTTGCTCCTCGCTGACATCTCGCATCCTGCTGTCCCACGATCGCAATTCACTATGAATGACTTCTTTAAAGGCTTTGAACAACTGCTGGAACTAGCCAAAACGCTGGAAGAAAAGGCTGAAAAGGGCGAACTCAAAACGGACATTCGCATCAATTCCCGCACTATCAGCAGTATTCCGCGGCAAGGCAATATCCCGGATATTGGAGTGAGCCGCATGGGACGCAACAGCGAGGCAGCTAGCGGGTCTGAATCAGCAGGAGAAGAGGTTATTATCACCCCTCCACCTGCTAACACAGAGAAAACACCCCCAGCAGCTTCAATCCCTGGTAATCCAGAGGGCCAACCCTCTTTAAAGGACGTGGGTGGGTTAGGTGACATTTTGCGGGAATTGCGAGAACTAGTAGAAATTCCCTTGAAGCGGCCAGACTTGTTAGCAAAACTCGGGCTAGAACCCACTCGCGGCGTTTTACTCGTCGGTCCACCTGGAACTGGCAAGACCCTAACAGCTCGATCTCTGGCCGAGGACTTGGGAGTCAACTACATCGCGATTGTTGGCCCAGAGGTCATGGGCAAGTATTACGGTGAAGCGGAAGGCCGACTGCGGGAAATCTTTGAAAAGGCCAAGAAAGCAGCCCCTTGCCTAATCTTTATCGACGAAATTGATAGCCTTGCCCCTGATCGCAGCAAGGTAGAGGGGGAAGTTGAGAAACGGCTAGTGGCCCAACTTTTGAGCTTGATGGATGGCTTTGCCCAAACTAAGGGCGTGATTGTGCTGGCAGCGACCAACCGCCCTGACCATCTTGACCCAGCCCTACGGCGCCCCGGACGGTTTGACCGTGAAGTTCATTTTCGCGTGCCTGACCGACAGGGACGGCTAGAGATTCTACAGATTCAGACCCGGCAGATGCCTTTAGATGAAACGGTGGAGCTAGGTGCGATCGCAGATCTAGCCGTGGGTTTGGTGGGAGCCGACCTGAAAGCGCTTTGTCAAAAAGCAGCCTATCTCGCCCTGCGCCGCCATGTCCCCTCGCTCTCTGGGCCTGTTCCAGATATGAGTCTTTGCCAGGAGGATTTTCTCCAGGCCATTAAGGAGATTAAGCCTTCCGTTCTGCGTTCGGTTGAAGTGCAATCGCCTGACGTTGCCTGGGAAGATATTGGTGGGTTAGAGGAGATCAAGCAAACTCTCCAGGAAGCGGTCGAAGGGGCACTGCTCTACCCCGAACTCTACGCCCAGACAGGAGCCAAAGCCCCCCGAGGTCTTCTACTCTGGGGGCCACCGGGAACTGGAAAAACATTGCTAGCCAAGGCAGTTGCCTCCCAAGCGCGAGCCAACTTCATTGCTGTTAATGGGCCAGAACTGCTCAGCCGTTGGGTAGGTGCCGCAGAACAGGCCGTGCGAGAATTGTTTGCAAAGGCCCGTCAGGCTTCTCCCTGCGTTGTCTTTATTGATGAGATTGATACGTTGGTTCCGGCCCGTGGTCAGTACATGGGAGACTCTGGCGTGAGCGATCGCGTCGTGGGTCAGCTCCTCACCGAACTCGACGGTTTGCAAGGCTGCAAGAACGTGCTGCTAATTGGAGCCACCAATCGCCCGAATGCCCTTGATCCCGCACTGTTAAGAGCAGGACGATTAGATTTACAGATCGAAATCAACCTACCCGACCAGGCTGGACGGCTGTCTATTCTGCAAGTCCACAACGAAGAACGTCCACTAGAAGAGGTAACCCTAGCAGATTGGGCCGCTCAAACGGAGGGTTGGAATGGCGCTGATTTAGCCTTGCTGAGTAATCAAGCAGCCCTAGAGTCTGTGCGGGAATACAGAACGCAGAGCATGAGTGACCCCACTCAGATTCGGATTCGCACTCACCATTTTGAGCAGGCGTATCAAGCATTGCAGCGACAGCGACAGTCTACTCAAGGGTAGCCGGGAAGGCAGAGGGCAGAAGAAAGTGATAGGACTACTCTTCTGCCTTTCATTTCCTACCTTTCACCTTCTACCTTCTGAAGTCATTAATCTCACTCAACTTGCAACGACTGAATCAGCGCATCTAGTTCAGTTAGAGGCGGCGTAAAGTCAGTGGCAGGGTCAGCATTGGAGATGCGATCGCGAATCTCTGCTAGATAGGTGTCGAACTGAGCAGAGAAGGCGTCATACTCTGAACCTACCAGGGAGTCAGGGGTTGTGGGGAGTAAGTTGGCTGTTTTGATAGGGAAGGTTGCACTGATGTAACGGCCATTGTCTGTGAGCCCTTGAAAGGTGTAGAACAGTTGCTCCTCAGTAATTGGACCAACGTCTTGGCTGTAGGCTGTGATGTAGCGGATTCCGGAGCCGCCCTTGAACTCAAGGTAAGTGTCGGCTGCATGGAAAATTTGACCAGCTGCTATTAAAGGCAAGTAGGGGAGTTCTGTTTGTTGGGACAGATCAGGCTGAGCTTTTAACAGCTCTGTCAACTGAGCGAGTTCTGTATCAAATTCATACTCAGCAAATTGCTCGGTAGAATAAACCGCCAGCTGAGCTGGCATGAGGTTCAAGTTTTCCTGAAAAGCTTGCGGGTAGTAGGGCTGGAATTCGAACAGAACATGGGCAGGAGACGCATCACCAGGCAAGTCATCCGGCGACGGTGGCGGCGTGGCTTCGACGCTTCTACCCATTGCAACGGTTTCTGGCAGAGGATTGGTGAAGCGGACACCCTGAAAATCAACGGTTGGGAAGGCTGCCTGTGCTGTCGAGGCTGCCTGTGTCTCTTGAGCTACAGAGGGCGTTTCAGAGACGTTCTTGGTGGTGGAAGCCCCACAGGCCATTAAGATGAATGGCATCCCAAGCAGCAGCAAACGGTTCAGTAAAGCCATAGGCTTCTCCTCAATGCTGATGGCAGTATAGCTTTGTATTTCAGGGCACAGGATGGCCCTTAGAATGAGAAACAATCCGGCCATCCTCGATTATGAATTCAATTCCCAGTAAGGAACTGCGCCGCGATCGCAACTTCCCGTTTCCCCGCTACTCGCTACAGATCTGTGCCGCACTCGTGGAAAACCCAATGAATTTGGGAGCGCTTTGCCGGACTGCGGAGGTTTTTGCTTTGGAATCCTTGGTGCTGCCGACGCTTACAGTTGCCGAGGCATGGGAGTTCCGCAAGATATCCGCCTCTGCCCACCGCTGGCAACCATTGCAGGAGTGTGCCCCCAAGAATTTGCCCGCCTGGATACAGGTACAGCAGCAGTCGGGCTATGCGGTTCTAGGATTAACGACTCATGAGCAGGCTCATTGCCTCACTCATTTCACTTTCTCCCGTAAGACCGTTTTAATTTTGGGACGAGAGTTGACGGGAATTCCACCCGAGATATTAGAAGAGTGCGAAGGTGCGATCGCAATCCCTCAGTTCGGTCAAGTCGAATCCCTAAACGTCCACACGGCAGCAGCTATTGCTATTTACGAATACATCCGGCAGCACGCTGGTTCCCGCGACGTTCACTAAGAGGCTTGAGATGCCGCCACTCATTACGCTGCTCACAGACTTTGGCACACAGGACGCTTACGTTGGAATTATGAAAGGGGTCATTGTTCGGATTTGTCCGGACGCTCAAATAATTGACCTAACCCACGAGATTTCCCCTCAAGACCTACTCGCGGCTCGGTTCAACTTGCTCAACGCCTATCGCTACTTTCCGTCGGGCACGCTACACGTTGCTGTGGTGGATCCAGGAGTGGGTAGTGCTCGACGAGGCATTGCGATACAAACTGCCAGTGCCTTTCTCATCGGACCAGACAATGGCATCTTCAGCGGAGTTATTCAGCGGGATCCTCCGGTAACTGCGGTTGCACTCACTAAATCCGCCTATTGGCGAACACCCTCTATCAGCACAACGTTTCATGGACGCGATGTGTTTGCTCCCGTAGCAGCTCATTTGGCCAAGGGAGTTCCGATTCAAGATCTAGGAGATGCCGTTCTTCCCCAGTCTCTGACACGCCTCGATATTCCAGATGTCATACGGGAAGAAAATCGGGTTCGGGGAAGCGTGCAATATTGCGATCGCTTTGGCAACCTCATCACCAACTTGGCCCCTGAGGATTTGCCCTCGGCTCTCTGGCAAGTGCAGATAGGGGAATACACCCTGCCCAGCGCCCAAACCTATGGTGATGTCCCTGCCGGGCACCCATTGGCTCTTATTGGCAGTCATGGTTGGCTAGAGATTGCAGTTAACGGGGGAAGTGCCCAGCAAACACTGCAAGCCAGCGTTGGAACAGACCTGTCGGTCACGTCGCTATGCTGACGATGATACAGCCGTGAATTGAGCCTTAGCGCAACCCAAACCTCTTCAGCTATCGCCTATAAATGTCGGGTCTCGCGAGTTCGACACCAACCTACAGAACTAACTGAAAGGATGCAGTCAGGGTTGGGTTGAAACTACGCTCCTAACAGCTCAAACAGGCCATCGTCGATTTCGTAGCCAAGCATTTGGGTCATGAACTTGAGCTTGGTACGGCTAGCGTAGCCCTGCTCATTGAGCCACTGGGAGATCGCGAAAATCTTTTGCATAACAAAGATCTCAAGCGCCTCTGGGTTGTAGCGAATGCCGTCAGTAGGGCTGAATTGGTGAGGCACTAACATGGCTGCATAGCGGCCTAGTTCGCCAGCCTCCCAGTCCAGCACCAAAGGTAACCAAGGATAGCGGTTGTCCAGCCGAATAAACCAGAGACGCACTTCCGGAATTTCCGACAGTTCACGAGGATCCATGGGGTCGCGGGTAACATCAACTTTGAAAGCCAGGGTCGTTTGGTCGAGCAGATCACCCGACGCTAGCAGCGGCTCAATGATTGCGATCGCAGGAGACAAGTCAAGCGCCTGGACAACCAGATCAGTAAGAAGGATCGTCTGAGTCATAGCGTAGCCGGGGAGAAAACAGTGAGAACCCTACTGCCCATTCTGACAGAGGGCGTTTCCCCAAGCGCTGTTTCTGACCAGAGATTGTCGTCACATGCAATCATAGATAAGCTGCGCGAATGAAACGCCAGCCTGCTGCGATTTCCCTAATTTCAGCCGGAATTGCCCAAAAGCCGTTTTTAGTTTGCCGCCATGTCTGACGCGCCTAAACGCATTTGTATTATTTTGGGAACCCGTCCGGAAGCAATTAAGCTGGCTCCGGTCATTCAAGCTTTTCAGCAGGCACCTGACTTTCAAACCCAGGTTGTGTTGACGGGTCAGCACCGAGAGATGGTTGATCAGGTGATGACACTGTTTGACCTGTCCGCCAGTGAAGACCTGGCAATTATGCAGCCTAAGCAATCCCTGACCAATATCACTTGCCTAACGCTCCAGGGGTTAGAGAGCTATTTCAGTCGCTCTCAACCAGATCTTGTCATTGTGCAGGGCGATACCACCACAGCCTTTGCCGCTGCCCTAGCCGCTTTCTATCAAAAGATCCCAGTGGGCCATGTGGAAGCAGGTCTGCGCACCGATAACCTCTATAGCCCTTTCCCTGAGGAAGCAAACCGTCGACTCATCTCCCAATTAACAACACTGCACTTTGCTCCAACCGATACCTCCGTAAAGCATCTGGAGCGCTCTGGAGTGGTCGGTGCAATTCATCAAACTGGAAATACCGTCATTGATGCTCTGTTGAAGGTTGCAGAGCGTCAGCCTGCATGTCCTATTCCAGGGCTAGAGTGGGATCGCTACCGCGTGCTCCTGGCAACGGTACACCGCCGAGAGAATTGGGGAGATCCTTTGCGAGATATCGCTCAGGGATTCCTGACTATCCTCGACAAATTTCCTGATACAGCACTGCTACTGCCGCTCCATCGCAACCCAACTGTACGCGATCCTTTACAAGCCCTACTGGGAGAAAATCCCAGAGTATTTTTGACCGAACCGTTGGACTATGCTCAGCTTGTGGGAGCGATGCAGCGCTGTTACCTGCTTCTAACGGACTCCGGCGGGTTACAAGAAGAAGCACCTGGCTTGGGTAAGCCCGTGCTGGTCATGCGAGATACCACCGAACGCCCCGAAGCCATCGAAGCTGGAACTGCTCGATTGATTGGCACAAGCGTTGACTCGATTGTGCACAACGCATCAGAGCTACTGCGGGATGCAACTGCTTACGAGACCATGGCTAAGGCCGTTAATCCCTTCGGCGACGGTCAAGCTTCAGCGCGCATTGTAAAAATTGTTCGAAGCTATTTGAACCTTTAAGATCGAGCTTGTCTTTCAACTTGTTAAGCTAGTCAAACTGATCAAAAGGTAGCCCCTTATAACCTGATTGGTCATTAAATTCCAATCAGGCAACCTGCCTATTCCTTGTCATAAACCGCTCCGCACTATCCTGCACTATCTCAACCCAAACTTTATAGGTATTGATATCGGTTGTGATCACCGTAAAGCGCCCTCTTTGCCTATGGCTCACGGCTAGCGCGTATATTTCCCAAATAGAACGGGAACGGGTTGCGTATCTCAATTGGTACAAGCGATTCTCGAAGAACATCACAGAAGCCTTTTGCTGATTGAGTTCAAGCGAGAAAGGCTGGATTTCTCGGTCGCTAGCCAAGATTGGCAATAAAGGGAGCTTTGTCATAGGAGCATCAGTTCAAAACTTTAAAGGGGTGTTTTTACTTGCTTTCCTGTTCTATATCTAGCTATACAATCCTCCAAATACTGAGGAATCTTTATACATAGATCACAAAGCCACTCTATGTATAAACCCTGATTTAAGCTGAGTATATAAAAGTACAAATTCCACCTTACGAAAGGTGGAGAGGGTTGAGAACAGCCAGAATGTTGAGAAATAACACTAGAAAACAAAGAATCGGCTGTTTGACGACGTAAGAAGACGCCCACCTTTGAGAAATTAGTGCGTATACACCGATACAACATCTACTGCTAGATAGATGACAGCCAGATCGGCAGATGATGAACTGGGAAATGGTTTGTACGAGGGATAGGAAAAACTGCTGAAGTGAGCATCTGCTCTAGCAGTCAAAAGCGGCGTGTAAGGAATTGGCATATTCCTCGTTAACAGAAGTGGCAGCAGGCTTCTTGAAGCCAAACTCTTCGGAAAGGGCAAGCTACCTTAAGAGAGGTTCAGAATGCCAGGATTAGGAATTTCCTGAGCGCATCAGAAAAACGAGTCGTGAAGGACAGAGAATCAGGCTTAGGGGTTCGTTCTTAGCAATACCTATCTGCGTCATGAATTTCGGGGTTCGGCAAGAGATCAGTCGCCATTGGCAGGTAAGGTATGGTCTACCAGCCGTTACCACGGTCGTGTCACTGCTTGTGCGGTTGTCCCTCATCCCCGTCTGGGGTTTAGCAGGTCCCTTTTTGCTCTTTGCCCCGGCCATTATGCTGAGTGCTTGGGTTGGAGGCTTGAGACCAGGCTTGGTCGCAACTGGCTTAAGTTGTCTGCTAGCAGACTACTTTCTGCTGGTTCCCCTTTACTCCCTGAAAATCGCCGATAGCAGTGATCTCATCCGCTTAGTTCTATTTGCTGCCATTGGAATCCAAATCAGTGTCCTCAGCGGCAAGCTATTATCAGCCAAGTGGCAAGCAGAAGCAAGCGCTAGACGGGCTAATGCTGCTGTCTGCTCCCTTGAGCGCAGCGAGGAGCGTTACCGCCTACTTGTAGAAAAGATTAAGGATTACGCTATTTTTGCCTTGGATACGACGGGTCATGTAGCCAGTTGGAACTCGGGCGCAGAGCAGATAAAAGGTTATCAGCCGCTAGAAATTTTAGGACGGCATTTTTCCTGCTTTTATAGGCCAGAAGATATTCAAGGCAATAAGCCACAATATGTTTTAGAACAGGCCATTTTGAATGGGCGATTTTGTGAAGAGAATTGGCAGGTGCGCAAGGACGGCTCCCAGTTTTGGGCTAGAACCGTGCTCACTCCCATACACGACAATCAGGGCAATCTTCGCGGATTTACAAAGGTCACTCAAGATATGACTGAGCGCAAGCAAGCTGAGGAGCAACTTCGACAAACGATTAAAGATTTGTCGGATATGAAGTTTGCGCTTGATCAGGCTGCGATCGTAGCTACTACTGATCCTCAGGGCGTTATTCGCTATGTGAATGACAAATTTTGTCAGATCTCCCAATACAGCCAGGAGGAGTTGATTGGGCAAGATCACCGCATTCTAAATTCTGGTCACCATCCCAAATCTTTCTTTCGCAACCTCTGGTCAACAATTCAAGCGGGCCAAACCTGGGACGGCGAGATCAAGAATCGGGCTAAAGACGGCAGCTATTACTGGGTAAGTACCACAATTGTTCCCTTCCTAGATGAAAATGGGAAACCAATCCAGTATTTAGCCATTCGCTTTGATATTACCCAGCAGAAGCAGGCTGAGGCTGAGTTGCAGCAATTGAACAACAGCCTAGAGGACTTGGTTGAGGAGCGTACAGCCGAGCTACAACAATCACTTGCGTTTGAGGCCACGCTGAAGCGGATTACTGATAAGGTGCGGGACAGCTTGGATGAAAGCCAGATTCTTCAAGCAGCGGTCAATGAACTGGGCACCAGTTTGGGAGTTGATGCCTGCAATGCAGCACTGTATGACCTGGAACACAACACTGCAACGATTTGCTACGAGTACCAGGCGTCTTCCGTGACCATGAAGGGTCGGGTCGCCCAAATCACGCGGTATCCCGAAATTTATCAGCCTCTGCTTGGGGGACAATACTTGCAGTTTTGCAATATCATTGCCAATCCCTTGCGGGGACGGGTCGCTATGCTGGCTTGTCCAATTATTGATGATCAGGGAGTCTTGGGAGATCTGTGGCTGGTGGCAAACAAGGAATACACCTTTAAAGAGGTGGAACTCCGGTTGGTTCAGCAGGTGGCAAACCAGTGTGCGATCGCACTTCGTCAAGCTCATCTCTATCAGGCGGCCCAAGCCCAGGTGCAGGCCTTAGAACAACTTAACTGGCTTAAGGACGATTTTCTCAGCACTGTTTCCCATGAGCTACGGACCCCAGTTTCTAACATCAAAATGTCGATTCGGATGCTGGAGATTGCCCTTAAAAACGACGAAAACCTCAACGGTTCACGAGAAAAAGTAACTCAGTACATGCAGATCCTCAAGACTGAGTGTGAGCGAGAAATTAGCCTAATTAATGACCTGTTAGACCTACAACGCTTAGAAGCAGGTAAACGGACACTCTCCTTTGAGAGCATCAAGATTGAACACTGGCTTCCGAAAGTCGTTCAACCTTTTCTAGAACGAGCAGAGTCTCGGCAACAAGCATTAGAAATCAAGCTTCCCACCCAAGATTTGCCAGCGCTAGTCTCTGACTTGCCAGGGTTGGAGCGTATTCTGGCAGAGCTTCTGAATAATGCTTGCAAGTACACCCCTCCAGGTGAAACGATCACTGTCAGCGCCAATGCTGAGCGAGAAGCAATACAGCTTATTGTTAGCAACTCTGGAATTGAGATTCCTGCAAGCGAACTTGCACTCGTTTTTGACAAGTTTTATCGGGTTCCCAATGCGGATCCTTGGAAACAGGGAGGAACCGGACTAGGACTGGCGCTGGTGCAAAAGCTAGCACAGCATTTAGGTGGCAATGTGCAAGTGCAATCCGGTAACAACCAAACGACTTTTACCGTTGAGATTGCTAACCACAGTTCTCAGCTACCTACTTATCAAGCAAGTGAGTCATGAGCGATCGCTTAGCTTGCCTCTCCAAGCTTGGGTAAGGCTTTGTTTGGAAGCAGCGTACAATCAATCGCCCTCCTGTTTTTGACCATTGGACTCTATACCAACTGTTCTAATCCCTCCA
>DATNQF010000140.1:0-4251 GCA_036702855.1 Trichocoleus sp.
ATTATAAACAGGACTATTGGGTTCTAATTGTGCAAGGAACCACAGTCGCTGCTGGTTCCACGAGAGAGGCAAGTTTTGGTTCCTGGAAACGGGTCGGATGGGGGGAGCTTGCAAGAAAGGCTTTTCCTGATCACCTGCCTCAATGCGCTGGGCTAGTTCGGCTACAGTTGGAGATGCAAACAGGCTACTTATAGGTAACTCCACCTTTAAGGTGTCACGCAATCGACTTACAATCCTGATAGCGAGTAAGGAATGTCCGCCCAATTCCAAGAACTTGTCGTGGATGCCAACTCGCTCAACGCCCAGCACTTCAGCCCAGATTTCTACCAGCACTTTTTCAACAGGCGTGCGAGGAGCCACAAAATCTTCTTCCAGATCGGTTCGGGTGGCGTCAGGCACTGGCAGAGCGCGGCGATCGACCTTACCGTTGGGCGTCAGCGGCAGCGCTTCGAGCTGCACAAATGCAGAAGGTATCATGTGCTCGGGCAGTTTCTGCTTTAGGTCGCGACGCAGTTCACTGATGGAGAGGACTTGCTCCTGGCCCTTAACCACATAGGCCACTAGGCGTTTGTCATTAAGGTCGTACTCCTGGTCTATAACTACGGCATCCTGGACAGCCCGGTTTTGCATCAGCACTGCCTCAATCTCGCCGAGTTCGATGCGGAAGCCACGAATTTTCACCTGATTATCGATACGACCGAGAAAATCGATGTTGCCGTCCGGTAGATAGCGAGCTAAGTCCCCAGTTTTGTACAGACGTTCTCCGGGTTGATTACTAAAGGGGTTGGGGATAAACTTCTGGGTCGTCAACTCTGTCCGGTTGAGATAGCCCCGCGCTAAACCGTCGCCACCGATGTGCAGTTCACCCGCAACCCCAATGGGGACGGGTTGGAGAGACCGATCCAATATATAAAGCTGAGTATTGGCAATAGGACGACCAATGGGAATCAAACCTGATAGGGTGGTCTGAGCCGGAACCTCATAGATACAGCATCCAACAACCGTTTCTGTTGGACCGTATTCGTTGATTAGTCTAGTTTCAGGTGCGTGAGTCTGCCAGAATGAAATGCTCTTTTTCGAGAGAGCCTCGCCACCGATAATTAAGGCTCTTGTCTGACCCGCCGCCTGCTGACTGGGTAATAACTCACTGAGGAGTGCCAGATGGGCCGGGGTGATTTTGACGAGGCTAAAATTACTTTGAGAACACAAGACGGCACTAAGAGCCTCTATCTCCTGCTTCTCTGGGAGGAAGACTACCCTCTGTCCTACCAATAGGGGAGAGAATAAGCTGGTAATGGTCGCGTCGAAGCCGATCGAAGAATGAACCGGAGAACCAACCCCATCGGCTACTGCATACGTTTTTATGCACCAGCTAAGATAATTGACCAATCCTTGGTGGACAATCATCGTTCCCTTTGGTTTCCCGGTTGACCCAGAGGTGTAAATTATATAAGCCAAGTTGGCGGCATTAACCCCGCTGTTGAGATTCTCCTCACTCTCCTGAGAAATTAACCCCCAACCTGTATCCAAGCAGATCGCTAACGCACCTTGCTCAGGCAATCCAGTTAGCAACTTCTCTTGGGTCAATAGCACCGACACCTGTGAGTCTGACAGCATGAACGCTAGACGTTCTTTCGGATACGCAGGATCTAGAGGCACGTAGGCTCCACCCGCTTTGAGGATACCCAGAAGTCCCACCATCATCTCAAGCGATCGCTCTACGAAAACCCCCACTAGAACCTCTGGTCCTACCCCCAGTTTTTGCAGGTAGTGCGCTAGCTGATTCGCTCTGGCATTCAGTTCCCGATAGGTCAACTGTTTGTCTTCATAAACTACCGCCACCGCATCAGGTGTCTGCTCCACTTGAGCCTCAAATAACTGATGGATACACTTATCCTTGGGGTAATCTGCCTGAGTATCATTCCACTCCACCAGAATTTTGTGACAATCCTGCTCAGATAGCAGGGGAATTTCGGCAACGCGCCCTTTGGGGTCAGTTACGATACCTTGCAAAAAAGTAGCAAACTGATCCAACATCCTGCCAATGCTGTCACCATCCAATGCCTCGGTGTTATAGAGCCAACCGCATTCTTTCCCCTGTGATGGAATGACCAGGGTCAACTCATTACCAAACCCGGTTTGGTGGTCGTCTAGTTTTTCTACCCGCTCTACGACTACCGGAAAAATCGGCTCACGACTCCGATCGGGCAATGAACGAAGAGCCGGATACCTAGCTACGACATCACGCGCATAAGTCTTGTGAAGTTTGGTCAACTCCACCTGCTCCTCAAAGGCTTTAAAAACTTCCTCAAAACTTTGCTCGTAGTCTATATCTACGCGACAAGAAACAATTGAGGCAAAAAAGCCTTCCAGTCCTATCAACTCCCGTTGCAGCTCAACATCTCTAAATCCGATATCAAAATATCCAGTTGCTGCAATACGGGCCAGATAAGTAGCAAAAGCAGCAAACAGGAAGTCACTCTGATTCCAAGCAGGATGGCCCTCCTCCAGAAAGGTTGTGACCTCATGCGGTATGGACATCTTTACACTCGTGTACTGCTTTTGATTCAAGTGCGATGCCGTTCGATCGGCATAGGGAACCGCGATGGGCTGTAACGTCGCCAGCTTCTCTACCCAGAAAGCCTCGTGCTGAGCAATTAACCCATCAAACCTCTCAATACGCCTCGCCCTATCTGGCTCGATGTCCTTAAACTGATACCCAACTTGCAGTCCAAATCTCTCGACCAAATCAGGAATCGATAGCGCTTGACCATCGATGGTCAGCACTTGGCGCAGCGCTACCTCGTAACTTGCTGTAGAAACCGTCAAGAAGTTGGGTTCAATCGCCGTGATTGTTCCTGGAGACGACTTAGACAGGTCATCCTTAACTTCGAGTTTGGGGATAACGATCAAGTCGTTCCCTATAGCCAACTTTGCGACACCAAGGGCATTGGGGTAGGAACCAAAGTCCAAAGCCCTAATGTTGGCATCCATATCATAGGCACAACGATTGAAGGAGAGTACACCTCCAGCAAAAAGCCTTTTTGAGTGTCCAAAATAGGTTTGCTCATCTAGATCCTGCTTGCTCGCTAACGCTTGACCACTTGAGAGATCATCAACTAACTCTTCAAACGAACCAATCGCCGCTTCATAACATTTCCCATTGAGAGTAAAAGCCGTATCGTCATCAGCAATATCGATAGCAACCTGCTTCAGGATATCGCCGCCCTCAACCAAATCGTTCATCACATACCACGTCACCCCATAAGTCTTCTCCCGGTGGATCAAAGCCCAAGAGGTAGCATTGAGTCCCGCATACTTCGGCAGTGGGGCGTCATGGTAGTCGATCGCTAACTGGCGCGGCAACTCCAAAATTTCTTTGGGTAATAGCGAGCTGTTTACAATGTTGAATAGGTAATCAAAAGGCTGTTGTCTTAAAAATGCTATGAGATTCTCTGTTTGCTGGATGTGAGGTATGTCCTTTGCCTTCGCCCAGCTACTTATCGATACATCAAGGGAGATGACACCGAAAATCTGATGACCCCGCTCTAAAAGAAGTTCAGCACATTGAATAAGTAAAGTTCCTTCTCCAATAAGAAAGCAACTAAATTGATTTTGACTATACATATTTGTATTGCTTATAGTTTGAGCCACTCAATTCACCAGTGTTTACTACGGGGTCTTTCCACGGCGAAAGCTAATCCCTTCATTCGGTTGATAATCATTCGCTGTTTGAGGAATGAAAGAGTTCGCCGCACGCTCTAGACGCCTTGTGAGCTAATTTTAGATTTTAAGTAGCTAGGTTGACATCATCACTCCTCATTCGCCATCTAACGCCAGTCCATCAGCTTTGCCATTGCCAAAGCCTAGCTTAGTCTAGCGATTCCTTTGATCCCCGTGATCTCAATCACAAGCGATCGCTGCCTAGCCCGCGTCTTGGTGCGATCAAACTCCAGCCCAGTCCGCGATGGTTACTGACGGGCAATTGTCAGCAGTTGTTTGTTGCTAATAACTAATGCGCCCATCAGTTAGAGCGCATTAGGAAATCAGCTATCTATTGATTGAAGGTAAAACGACCGTCAACTTTTTCTCCGTTAATATCCGCAGTCACTTTCACGGGATAACTTCCTGCATCTTTGCCGGGAAACACCACAGCGTAATGTTTGCCCTCAGCATCATACTTGAGAGCTAGGGTTTGCTGCTTTCCATTCGGCAACTGCACTTGAGCCGTCACTTTGGCGTTAGGAACTG
>DATNQF010000197.1:0-24186 GCA_036702855.1 Trichocoleus sp.
TTGAAGAATAGATAGAGGGAGTAGAAGTAGGATTCCTCAGTAGGCTATTCGTAGTCCTCTGAATTCAACTTGGGCCAAATCTTCTATTTGCCAAACACTTTAGAAGTAGGCTGCCCTTGTCAATACTCTACTCATGCTGAGCAGTAAGAGTTTAAGGTCGTGTAAAACTGTCCATTCCTCCAAATACTTCAAGTCCTGTTGACTGACCACAAAATGATTCTGTTGCTCCAACTGCTTGAGCTGCCATGTTCCTGTTATACCTGGCAAGGCATTTAAGCGATGGCGTAAGTCTGAAGTCACCTCTAAAGCCTCGTGAACTGTTAACGCTCGTGGTCCAACAAGGCTCATTTCTCCTCGCAAGATATTCAGAAGCTGAAGCGCTGCATTTAGGGTCGACTTGAGTACTTTTTCAACAACAGAAGTCAAGGCATTTGCTTTAGTTTTGCAGACGTCAGCTTCATTTACGTGACACCGCAAAACTCTAAACAGCTTTCCCCGTTCGCCTATATGCCATCGCGTATCAAAAACTGGGCTATTGCCTTGAAGCTTCATTAATCCTATAAAAATCGGAAGAAGCGGACTCAGTAATAACAGGAAAAGGGCTGCAACAATGCGATCGCAAACTCCCTTTACCCACCAAGCCAGCGGTTTTTTCTTCTGGGGTAAAGATGCCATTGATGGAATTTTCAAGTACACTGGCTTGCCCGCTTCCTCACAGGCCTTAAGCCAGAGATTAATCGAGGCATCTCCTAACTCAGGGTCAATGATGACAGCTTGAGCTTGCGATCGCATTAAACAAGCCCGAAACCACTCTTCACTTGCTAGAGCAGGCAAGGGAATACTTCCAGCAGGAGAGAAGGCACTAACCCAAAGCTTGCCTTGCCGCCAGCGCAAGGAACAGGACAACTCTGGAGTGAGATTAGATGGCTTTGAGTAATGAGCAAACGCTTCAGTCAAAGCAGCAGTTGTTGAGAAATCTGTGGAAAAGGGTGTCATCTCGATAGCCTCCGAGGCTTGGTTAAGTAGACCAAAAGACCTTTAAAGCAACCTAATCATCAAGTTAGTTATCTGTTGGAAGCCGCAGTTGAATAAACTCTGCTTGTATAACTGCTATACCGACTAGATTTTCCTTTAGCACCATTTGCAACAATGCCCAACACCTTAATAGGGGCTAGCAGCGAAAGGACTTCAGTAAGTTCTGGTTGAGTAATTCGATCTAGCCGAGTAACTAACACTGTTCCGTCACTAACTGCTCCTACTTTGACAGCATCGGCCATTCCTAAAACTGGAGGCGTATCGATTAAAACGAGGTCATAAACTTCCTTACTCCTCGCAAGAAGTTTTTGAAATCGGGGAGAGCTGAGCAGAATGATTGGGTCTACAGGGGCTGGCCCTGCGGGTAGAACGTCCACATAACAGGTTCCAAAGTCGAGCCTGTGAGGCCTAATAGAAGCTTGCTGCCCCGTTAGAAAAGAAGAGAGACCTCCCTGAAGATCTAACCCAAGTTGAGTTTGAATACCTGATCGACGCAGGTCTGCATCAATCACCAAAACTTTCTGACTCATTCGAGCTAAGCTCAAAGCCATCCCTAACGTTAAGGTAGTCTTGCCCTCCCCAGGGACTCCCGAAGTAACCGCAATAGATTTAGGCGTACGCTCGTGCTTGAGCAGCTGAAGATTATTAGCGATTAAATCCAGTGATTCCCGAAAAGGTTGCCACAAAATAGTTTGAGCCAAGTCAGAATCTGCCAGCTCCGGATGGAGGCTGGGAATTAATTGATTAGCATCCCGCTTGGCTAGTGGAATACCAACACTCCAACGACCTGTTTGCATAGGAAGAATGCCTAACAGAGGTAAAGCAACCTGTTTTTTAAGTTCGTCGGAAGTCCGCACAACCTTATCCATGCTTTCTACCAAAAAGGCTAAGGCTCCCCCTGCGAATAAACCTGCTACTAATCCCAATGCAATAGGGCGAACAGGGTCGGGTCCTAATTGTTGGCCTAAAGTGGGAGCTTCAACCACCTCCCAAGTAAAGCCACCTCGCGCCAGTTCAGAGCTTAGAGCTTCTCGCTGCTGAAGTAGTTGTTGTAAGGTGTTGCGTTCAATTTCTACAGCTGGCTGTAAACGATCATATTCGGCAATCAAGCTAGGGTATCGATTTACTTCCTGGCGAAGTGATTTCTCCAACTCGGTCAGAGTTTGCCAGCGGGCTTGTATACTCTTCAAAGACACATCTGCCTCTAACAGTTGAGTGACTAAACTCAAATCAATCTTGCCCAACTGAAGTAATGCCAAAGTGGAAGAGTCCAACTCAGAAACAGGTTTGCGGATGATAGCGCTAATCTCTTGACGGAGCGCTGCAAGTTGGTTATCTCGCTGCTCAACTAGAACTTGTACACTTGGGTCCTCGTCGGTAAAGATGATGCGACGGTCAGCCAAGGCCAGGTTCGTTTCCTGTAGTTTTGTCAGCAAGCTTTGCACTCGTGTTGATTCACTTAAACGAGAGGCTACAAGAGCAGTCTCAGGAGCTAACGACAATCTTGATGAGAGAGATTTATAACGATCTTCAGTTGCATTAAAATCAGCAATGAGTTGGCGCTGCTCTTCCTGGACTCGATTTAAGGATTCGGTTACTGCCTGAGCTTGAAGAGAGGGATCGATTAAATTCTCGCCTTGACGGAATCTCTCTAGAGAGGACTGAGCGCTTTGTAAGTTTTCTCGAGTATTGATCAACTGTTTGTTAATATGCTCAAGACCCTGAATTAGCCGCTTTGCCTGGCGCTCCTCATTGAATTTAAGGTAAACCGACTGAAGGGTTTCTAGAAAGCGTTGAGTTTTAACGGGGTCATTGTCTACATAAACAGCTTGAAAAATCCGAGTACTTTCCTTATCCTCCTCAACTCGGTACAGAGTAAATTGTTTTTTAACGGAATCCACACTGAGATCAGGGTACTCCTTCTTTAGTTGCTGAACCGCTTGATCAAGAAACTGATCACTCCGCATCAACGTAAGTTGAGTGAGATAGTCCTGCTCCTTGGGAGGAGTATTGTCGAGACCCTGATAGTCCTCAATTCGTAAGTTCTGCTCAAAGTTTGGCTCTACGATCATCTGCATAGAGCTTTTGTAAGTTGGCTCTTCTTGCCTTGCTTTGTAAACTGCTGCAGCAAGAGCTAAACTCAAGGCCGCAAGCACCCAAGGCCAGCGACGGAATAAAACACTGAGGATTTGACCGTAGCTAAATTCAGACTCATTTAACGGTTGAAGATGTGCATCGGTCATAAAGACTACCCCTGTTTCATCATGTTTTCTTGAATCCCAACAGCTTCTGCCATACGGGTATCCAAAACTCTGCCAAGAAAGGTATCCAACTTGTTGAAGAAGGCAGCTTCAGTAAAGTGGTTAAGGGCGTGCTGACGAATGCGGTGGTAATCCCAGTTTTGGCTAGCGGCCTCTATAAGAGCGCTTTGCAGAGCATCAGGTGTTTGACGATTAAAAAATAAGCCTGTAACTCCTTGAACCTGAGTATCTAAAACGCCTCCTGCACCGTAGGCAATAACTGGAGTACCGCTGACATTCGCTTCAACTGGCACCAGTCCGTAGTCTTCCAGAGCTGCTACGATAACCATGCGAGCACGGGACATCAAAATTGCTCTCTCTTCATCAGTGACGTGTCCCAGGAACTTAATGTTGCCAAGGGCAATTGACTCTAACCGCTCTCGTTCTGGACCTACTCCAGTAATTAACAAGGGCCAACCCAACCAATTAAATGCTTCAATGATGACATCTATTCGTTTGTAACTTAGTAAGCGAGATGACACCAGGAAAAAGTCTTCCTTCTCGCTAGAAAAGACAAACCGTTTGTCATCAATCGGATAGTTAATGGTTGTCGCGGGTTGCCCATAAAACTTTTGAATACGCTGGGCTACCGTACTTGAGTTGGCAACATAAACGTCTGGCTCGTCAGCGTACTCCAGATCGAGCCGACGTAATCGCTCAAAGATTGGCTCTATCAAAGGATAGAGCATCTGATATTCCCGGTAACCTCTAATATATGTTTGTGTATCCCACAAGAAGCGGGTCACGTTATGGCAAAAACAGATGTGAAGGGCATCTGGCCCTTTGCGAACCGCTTTGGCAAAACTAGTCGTGCTACTTAGAATTAAGTCAAAACCGCTTAAGTCAAGTGCTCGAAACGCTGGGAAATAAAGCGGAGCAAAAAGCCGGAAGTAGCGCGAAGCTCCTGGTATACTTTGCAACCCTGTTGTATTGACAATGCGGTTACGAAGGTCAATCGTTCGCTCTGGGTCATACAAAGATGTGAAAATCTCGGCGTGCGGAAACCGCTTACAAAGCAGCTCAAAAACACGCTCTGCTCCGCCCCGTTGGGTTAGATAGTCGTGAACTAATGCGACTCTCATTAAAAATTACTTGCCCTCTAGCTTAACTGATTAAATTCCAAGAAAAGTATTCAGACGCTTTGAGGCAGACTCATGTACCCCGAAACACAACTGCTTCTTACGCGCAGAAGCAGCCAAGTCTTTCTAAAAAACTCAGAACAACCTGAAAATTTCTTCAACCCCCTACGTAAGTATCAAGAATTAGCATGAGCATTCCGGGAGATTAATTCTATCCATGAGGAATAATTTTTTTCTGTATACGGAGTTCGCTAAAACCTGAAGCTTAGCCTAGAAGACAGATAATTTTGCACAGAGAGTCCCCAAGAATGTACTCCGTAAAACTGCTGAATTCATATGTCTAAGGACGTATATTTTCAGCATTTCTATAAGTTTCCACTTTGCTACGGGGCTTAATTCTATTGCGGGCTTAGTAGTCAAAGTAACCTACTAAACCTCTATCTTTAAAGCCAAGGTATTCAAATAGGCTCCATACGGAGAAACACTTTGTATGTTAGACATAGACGCTAGACAACAGTGTTCAAGAACCCGGAGCTATGAAGTCATCTCAGAATGAGAATCCTTGAGAAGTAGCATTACGAAATCGGCATCATTTGAATTTTCTCGACTTCGTTTTTCCTGAAAAGTCGTTTTTTTGACGAACCCTCTGGAACCTAGCAAGTGTGAAAAAGTCACAGGAAATATCCGTAGAGTTACAGGCATTTCCGCTTGTTCTGACGGTTTGTTTCTGTGTTAGTTCCTTATTAATTTCCTGACAACTGTATTTTGAACCCATGACACGATTTCGTCCTTACCCTCTTCTACCTGCCAGCACTGGTTGGATAGTAGTATCTTTAATTACACTGAGCACTTTGTCCCCTGGGTATGCTCAGACAGTAGACCAGTACTCTGATTCTTTACCTTTAATCGGTGACCAGAGAAGTGAAGTAAATTGGACCGCTAACTATCGGTTAGGTCCAGGGGATGTTGTTAAAGTCGATATTTTTGGGGCACCTGAGTACAGCGGTGAAGCTCCAGTGCTGCAAGATGGCACTGTGAATTTACTTCGGGTTGGACGAGTTGCAGTTCAAGGATTAACGTTTGAGCAGGCTGCTACTGCGATCGCAACTTCATTCGGCACCTACATTCGTCGTCCCGTCATTACCGTTTCGCCAGTGAGCCTGAGACCCATCCGTATTGCCGTTTCGGGTGAGGTCAACCGTCCAGGAGCTTATTCAATTGAGACGTCCAGTGAAAATCAAGATTTTGATTTTCCTAGTTTGACCGAGGCTATTTCACAAGCTGGCGGCATTACCGCCCAAGCCAATCTAAAGGAAGTAGAAATTCGCCGTTCTATTAGTCCAAATCAAAAGCAAGTCACCACGATCAATCTTTGGGACCTCATAAAAACTGGAGATTTGAATCAGGATGTTGTTTTACAAGGCGGAGATGAAGTTTACATCCCTACAGCCACAGCCCTTTCTCCAGAAGAATCAACTGAACTAGCATCTGCAAGTTTTGCCCCGACCTCGATCAAGGTATATGTCGCAGGAGAAGTAGAGCAACCAGGCCTCATCGAAGTTCCTTTGAACACCCCTTTGAACCAAGCCGTTCTAATTGCAGGGGGCTTTAACCGCAGAGCCGACCAGAGAGCTGTTAAGTTAGTGCGGCTCAATCCGAACGGTTCTGTCACTGAACGGGAAGTTCCCGTGGACTTCAGCCAGGGAATTGGGGAAGAGTCTAACCCGATTCTGATGCCACAGGACATCGTAGTGGTACGTCGTTCCGGGGCAGCTAGCGTGGGTGATACAACAGACCTGCTGCTAAATCCCGTGACCCGTATTCTGAATACGATTTTTGGGATTACAAACCTTTTGTTCTAGAGCTAAGCCGACATTAAATTAAAAACTGTTCAGGACTAGCTGGGATCTGCTTATTAGGTTTCTCCAGAGTCTGTTCTGATGGAGTATTGATCTCCGAGGAATCCAACGCACTTCCTGAAGAAGAGCCTCTCTCAGACTCCTCAGATTCAAGCTCCCCCATATCTGGTAGCGCCTCTACCGGGGCTTCTTTCCCTTTCTCTGATCTAGAAGGAGCTACCTCACTACTTGGCTCGGGCATGAACTCCGCTCCCGGCAGAGGTTGTCCGTCCAATGATGGAGCAGCTTCGTTCGGCATCATTGATTTCTGGTATTGCTGTCGCCATTGCTGAAACTGTTTCAGGAAGCTGCCGGAGGAATGCGCAGTTGGCGCATCCGAAGAGAGCTGAGGTGCAGCACTTGCTTCGGGTAATGTTTCCTGCAGAACATCCGCAGAAGATTCTAAGTCCTTAGCGGAAGATTTTAAGTCCTCAGTAGCAGACTCAAGGCTGCGCTGTTGGGCAGCATCTGCCTCCGGCATCGTCTTTTTCAGAGAGTCTGTCACGCTGTCAGGAGATTGGCCATTCTCGGTGATCGCCTCTTCCAGGGAATTGACAGAATCTTCTAAAGACTCAACGGCATCCTTTAAAACGTTAGTCTCTGGCTGGATATCAACTTCTTGTTCCAATTCAAACGGTTGGGCTGGAGGTACTGGTTCAGGAGAAGGTACCTCATTAGGCTCAGCTGTTAACGATTTCCCATTTTGATTAAGCTGATCTCCTGCTTGCTGTTGCGTTTGGAAGTTGCGATCGCGATCAAGCGCTTCCTCTCTATCTGGTGATACTGGTGTCCCTGCGGCCTCATCTCGACTTTCGTTAGTGGGCCGGACTGTTTCTTCTGGTTCATTGATCACTTCAGAGGCAGCCCGCTCGTCCGAGGATTCTGGAACTACCTCAGTTCGCTCATTGGTCTGTTGAGCTTCAGTCTTCTCGGCATCAGGCAGATCAGCAGCCGGAGACTGATCTTCTTCTGGCTGAGCTGGTTCCGGAATCTCCATCGGCGGCTCATCTTCCGACTCGGGGCTTGACTCAGGCAAAGTCATCTCCGGTTGAGGCATCTCCTGCATCGGAGGAACATAGGTTGGATCAATAATGCCCGCGACTTCTTGCAGTGCCAGTTCACCCCGTACCAGTTTTGACAGAGCATCGTTTCCCCCCGGTTCGTAGGTGATCACTCGCACCGTATTGTTGAAAGCGTTCTCAATTAGATTGCCGTCTTCATCGATCAGTTCTAGTTGAATCCAGTTCTGACCAGGCTTAAACCCCTTCAAATAAATAGGCTGCCACTGATCAAACACAAAGCTTTGACCGTTAATTGTGCAGCGAATACGCCAGTCGGCCACTTCATCCTGACTATCCTCCTGCGCAATCATGTGAAGCGGCGCATTCGTTAGATAAAAGTCCAGCATGATCGGCTCGGCCCCATAGGTTCCTTGAGGACGGCTGTAAGTTAGCAACGGCTGATTCTTATCCAACGCTTTCTGAGGTGTCTGGGCAAAAACATGGAAAGTACGCTGGTCAAAAGCACCCTGATTTTTAAAGCTCTCATGCCAGGGTCGAGAGGCAAACACCCGTAGTGTGTGGGTACCAGGAGCAAGATCCGACAAAACCAACGGCTCAGACAAGTCATAGACAGCCCGGTAAGGCTCATCATCTAAAAAAACGTGTAAGTGAGGTCCTAACCCCCACTGCCGATCTTTAAATAGAGGCAACCCGCGCACCTGGAATCGAACTGAGACAGTTGTCGACTCTATAACCTCACCAGGGCGAGGACTGAGGACTCTAACTTGAGGGTCGTAGGCGTCAATGATCTGCTTAAGAGTTTGCAGACCTTCAGGAGGGGAGACCTCTTCTAACTGGCCGCTTAGCCGGTTGGTCTTCCCGGTCGGTTCGCTGATAAGGGTTTGAGGCGCTATCGGCTTGGCACACCCAAACACCCCCAAGCTCAACACGCCTGTCAGAAGAACGGCGAGGATGCTGCGCCCGATACCTGCCAACCCTTTGTTAACAGCCATGACCTGATCGTCTCGTCAATACACGTTTCGCACCTATTAACATAGGTCACTTTTGGGAAGAAAACGCCCTAAAGCCTGGGAAGAAACTACGAATACTGAAGCAGTAGATGGCATAAGCAACAACCTATGGGTTTAGGCAAATGGCCAACTCATTTACAATGCTTTACAAAAAGCAGACAGTCTCTCAGAAATCAGCCAATTTCCACAGACTGTTGACACATGCCTAAGCGCTAACACTCATTCAAAGATCCCCAAGTTGATCATTAATAGGAGACATGAGTTTTCTTGGATCCAAAGTTGGGCAGGCCAACCAAGAACCCAATTTCTCCGTAAAAAACCGTTTTCAACTACTCGCTAATTCTCTTCAAGTGATCATTTATTTACATTTTTTAATATCTAAAGCCAATTACTTCGTAATTAAATGACGCATTGTCGCAACTCTATTGAGATTTGTTAATGAAAACCATCTTAGAGTCCAATTTTTTGCTTTAGGTTTGCCCGTAACCCAGACAGGATCAGGCATTTCGCAGATTGAATTATTGTTAACTGCGCTCAAAAACGGCCAAACTGCGAGACTATAATGCTCAAGAGCAATCACCGCTGAGAATTCCGTCATACCTACCGTTACAAAAAGACGGCAGGTGTGACTTTAAGAAATCGGCGAACGATTCTCGGTTTGCTCGTTCTTGTCTAGAGAGAGGAGAGTCTCCATGACAACTACCCCGCGCGAGCGGGAAGCGAAAGCTAAAGTCGTGGTTGATAAAGACCCGGTACCTACTTCGTTTGAGAAGTGGGGTAAGCCTGGACACTTTGACCGCACTTTGGCTCGAGGCCCCAAAACCACATCTTGGATTTGGAACCTCCACGCTGACGCTCACGATTTCGATAGTCATACCAGTGACTTAGAAGATATTTCGCGCAAAATCTTTAGCGCTCACTTCGGTCACCTGGCCGTCATTTTCATCTGGTTGAGCGGCATGTACTTCCATGGCGCTCGCTTTTCAAACTTTGAAGCCTGGATGGCTAACCCCACGGGGATTAAACCCAGCGCTCAGGTCGTCTGGCCGATTTTCGGTCAAGAAATCCTGAATGGTGATGTGGGTGGTGGCTTCCACGGTATTCAGATCACCTCTGGTTTCTTCCACATCTGGCGCGCTGCCGGTATTACCAACAGCTTCCAGCTCTATGTCACCGCTATCGGCGGTCTCGTCATGGCTGCTCTGATGCTGTTTGCTGGTTGGTTCCACTACCACAAGCGGGCTCCTAAGCTGGAGTGGTTCCAGAACGTGGAATCCATGATGAACCACCACCTGGCAGGCCTTCTCGGTCTAGGCTGCTTGAGCTGGGCAGGTCACCAGATTCACGTTGCTCTGCCCATCAACAAACTGCTCGATTCTGGTGTAGCTCCGCAGGACATTCCCCTGCCCCACGAGTTCATCTTAGATAAGAGCTTGATGGCTGAGCTGTATCCCAGCTTTGCTCAAGGGCTGACTCCCTTCTTCACCCTCAACTGGTCTGCTTACGCAGATTTCCTCACCTTCAAAGGTGGTCTAAACCCGGTTACTGGTGGCCTTTGGCTGTCTGATACCGCTCACCACCACCTCGCTCTGGCAGTTCTCTTCATTGTTGCGGGTCACATGTACCGCACCAACTGGGGTATCGGCCACAGCATGAAGGAAATTCTTGACAACCACAAGGGCGATCCTCTGCTCTTTGGTGGTCGCGGCCACGAAGGTCTGTTCTACAACTTGACCAACTCCTGGCATGCTCAACTGGCTGTAAACCTAGCAATGCTAGGCTCCATCAGCATCATCGTGGCACAGCATATGTATGCTATGCCTCCCTATCCGTACCTCGCTACGGATTACCCGACTCAGTTGTCGATCTTCACCCACCACATGTGGATTGGCGGCTTCCTGATTGTCGGTGCTGGTGCTCACGCTGCCATCTTCATGGTGCGTGACTACGATCCAGCAGTAAATATGGACAACGCGCTCGATCGGATGATCCGCTCTCGCGATGCCATCATTTCTCACTTGAACTGGGTTTGTATTTTCCTCGGCTTCCACAGCTTTGGTCTATACGTCCACAACGACACCATGCGGGCTCTGGGCCGTCCCCAGGACATGTTCTCTGACTCCGCAATTCAGCTTCAGCCCATCTTTGCCCAGTGGGTGCAAAACATCCACACCCTGGCTGCTAATGGTGCTACTGCGCCCAATGCGCTAGAGCCTGCAAGCTATGCCTTCGGTGGCGGCGTTGTAGCGGTAGCTGGCAAAGTGGCAATGATGCCGATCACCTTGGGCACCGCTGACTTCATGGTGCACCACATCCACGCGTTCACGATTCACGTGACCGTGTTGATTCTCCTTAAGGGCGTGCTGTATGCTCGCAGCTCTCGCCTGATTCCAGACAAGGGTGAACTGGGCTTCCGCTTCCCCTGTGACGGGCCGGGCCGGGGTGGTACTTGCCAGGTTTCTGGTTGGGACCATGTCTTCCTGGGTCTGTTCTGGATGTACAACTCCCTATCTATTGCAATTTTCCACTTCAGCTGGAAGATGCAGTCCGACGTTTGGGGCACAGTGAACCCCGACGGTACGGTTTCTCATATCACTGCTGGCAACTTCGCCAACAGCGCAATCACCATCAATGGTTGGCTGCGTGACTTCCTGTGGGCACAAGCTTCCCAGGTAATCGGTTCCTACGGTTCAGCGCTGTCTGCTTACGGTTTGCTGTTCCTAGGTGCTCACTTTGTCTGGGCATTCAGCCTGATGTTCCTGTTCAGTGGCCGTGGTTACTGGCAAGAACTGATCGAATCCATTGTTTGGGCTCACAACAAGCTGAAAGTTGCTCCTTCAATCCAGCCTCGTGCTTTGAGCATTACTCAAGGTCGGGCCGTTGGAGTAGCCCACTACCTCCTAGGAGGAATTGTGACCACCTGGTCCTTCTTCCTGGCTCGAATTATTGCAGTAGGATAAGAGCGCGGAGGAATCCTTAAGAGACTATGGCAACTAAGTTCCCGAAATTTAGCCAAGGATTGGCAGCAGATCCGACTACTCGTCGGATCTGGTACGGGATTGCCACAGCCCACGACTTTGAAAGCCACGATGGCATGACCGAGGAGAATCTTTACCAAAAGATTTTTGCCTCTCACTTCGGCCATCTAGCGATCATCTTCCTGTGGACTTCCGGCAACCTGTTCCACGTCGCCTGGCAAGGCAACTTTGAGCAGTGGGTCAAAGATCCGCTCAACGTTAACCCAATCGCTCATGCGATTTGGGACCCTCACTTCGGTCAGAACGCGGTGGATGCTTTCACCCGGGCTGGCGCTTCCAACCCTGTTAACATCGCGTATTCCGGGGTGTACCACTGGTGGTACACCATCGGGATGCGCACCAACAATGACCTGTACTCTGGCGCTGTATTCCTGCTGATCCTGTCTGCGATCTTCCTATTCGCAGGCTGGCTGCACCTTCAGCCCAAGTTCCGTCCCAGCTTGTCCTGGTTCAAGAATGCTGAATCTCGCCTGAACCACCATTTGGCGGGTCTGTTCGGTGTTAGCTCCTTGGCTTGGGCAGGTCACCTAATCCACGTTGCTATTCCCGAGTCTCGGGGTCAGCATGTGGGCTGGGACAACTTCCTGTCTGTTAAGCCTCATGCTGCTGGTCTAGCTCCGTTCTTCACCGGCAACTGGGGTGTTTACGCCCAGGATCCTGATACTTCTAGTCATGTCTTTGGCACCGCTCAAGGCGCTGGCTCCGCAATTTTGACCTTCCTGGGTGGCTTCCATCCTCAGACTGAGTCTCTCTGGCTGACGGATATGGCTCATCACCACCTGGCGATCGCAGTCATCTTCATCGTTGCTGGCCACATGTACCGGACTAACTTCGGTATTGGTCACAGCATCCGTGAGATTCTCAAGGCTCACCGTCCCCCCGAAGGTACTCCCTTTGGTGGCGGTCTGGGTGCTGGGCACAATGGTCTCTATGACACGTTGAACAACTCCCTGCACTTCCAGCTAGCGTTGGCTCTGGCTTCTCTGGGTGTAGTCACCTCTCTGGTGGCTCAGCACATGTATTCTCTGCCGCCCTATGCGTTCATGGCTAAGTCCTACACAACGCAGGCAGCACTTTATACCCACCACCAGTACATTGCTGGATTCATTATGGTGGGTGCCTTCGCTCACGGTGCGATCTTCCTAATCCGTGACTACGATCCTGCTGCGAATAAGAACAACGTGCTGGATCGGGTTCTGGAGCACAAGGAAGCCATCATTTCTCACTTGAGCTGGGTTTCCCTCTTCTTGGGCTTCCACACCCTGGGTCTGTACGTCCACAACGACGTGGTCGTTGCCTTCGGCACCCCCGAAAAGCAAATTCTGGTTGAACCTGTGTTCGCACAGTGGATCCAGTCTGCCCACGGCAAGCTGCTCTATGGCATGGACACCCTGCTGTCTAACCCTGATAGCATCACCCAAACTGGTGCAGCTTGGCTGCCCGGCTGGTTGAACGCAATCAACAACAGCAGCAATTCCCTATTCCTGCCGATTGGCCCTGGCGATTTCCTGGTACACCATGCGATCGCACTTGGCCTCCACACCACCACCCTGATCTTGGTTAAGGGTGCGTTGGATGCACGGGGTTCCAAGCTGATGCCCGACAAGAAAGATTTCGGCTACAGCTTCCCCTGCGATGGCCCTGGTCGGGGCGGTACCTGCGACATCTCCGCATGGGACTCCTTCTACCTGGCCATGTTCTGGATGTTGAACACTATTGGTTGGGTTACCTTCTACTGGCACTGGAAACACCTGAGCCTGTGGTCTGGAAACATGGCCCAGTTCAACGAGAACTCCAACTATTTGATGGGCTGGCTACGGGACTACCTGTGGCTCAACTCCTCTCAGCTCATTAATGGTTACAACGCCTACGGCATGAACAACCTAGCCGTCTGGTCCTGGATGTTCCTCTTTGGCCACCTGGTCTGGGCAACCGGCTTCATGTTCTTGATCTCTTGGCGGGGTTACTGGCAAGAGCTGATCGAGACCATCGTATGGGCGCACGAGCGTACACCTCTGGCTAACCTGGTTCGCTGGAAGGACAAGCCCGTTGCACTCTCTATCGTTCAGGCTCGTCTGGTAGGTCTAGCTCACTTCACTGTGGGTTACATCCTCACCTACGCTGCCTTCCTAATCGCCTCAACCTCAAGCCGCTTCGGTTAAAGGGCTAGGCAAACTAGGTAAGTGAGAGAAGCGCTCCAAGGATATCTTTGGAGCGCTTCTCTATTAAATGTCATTTGTCATGAATGTCATTTGTCATTGCTACACCCTCGTCCTTCTTTTGATAGACGAGGTTTTTTGTTGGCGTTCGTTACGGTTAGGATGACTTCGAGTTCACTCTGCTTGGAAAAAATCAGGAATTTGTCCCATGAGCACCGATGATGTGACGCAGCCCGAGAACCCTAACGATCATCTTGAGCCCAGTTCCAATTCCAATCCTGCTCAAGCCGATGATGCCCATGTCTCTGGTACCGGACTTGGTGCACTTGGAGGAACAACCCTAGCCACCGCAGCCGGTGGAGCTGTCGGTGGACCAGTGGGAGCTGTAGTGGGAGCTGTAGTGGGTTCCATCGCAGGGGGAGTGACGGGTAACCGAGTCGCAGAAGCGCTTGATTCTGCGGAGGAGAAGAATGCCAGCCAGAACAACGATACCGAACAGGATGATCAGTAGAATTGTTATCAGGAGGCAGCCGCCGCAGTAGTGTAAGGACGGTACAGCTAATCCAACCGATGCCGCTGCTTGAGTATGCATCCAACAATGCAAGGCCCTCTTCCCGATCGCACACCAAGTAACGTTCAAGCACAACTGGCTAAAGAGCGTAACCGGGCCGCCGCAGAGCGAACGCTTATGGCTTGGATTCGGACAGCGCTAGCGCTGATTAGCTTTGGATTTGGTATTGACACAATTGTTAGCACCATAGTTAAACTAGAGCGCACTGGTCCCCCATCGACCCTGTTCGACTTTCCCGCGTACTAGGGTTGGCATTTGTAAGCTTAGGCATTTATGCGATGTCTGCAGCAGCACTTGAGCATCGACAAGAACTGCTGCATATCGAGCGAGAGGAGGGATACCGCTATCGAGCCCGTCCCTCTTTGGGGTTACAGGTTGCGATCGCATTAATTGCTATCGGGGTCTTCGCCTTTGCTGGCATAAGCTGGCAGGCGGTAGTGCACCTGATACGTTGAGATGATGAGTCGATTTCCTCATGAGCCATCATCTCTTGAAGTCAATGAACTGGCTAAGGAGCGGAATCGGGAAGCTGCAGAGCGAACTTTGACAGCCTGGATCCAGGCTTGCTTGGTGTTAATGGGTTCTGGCATTGCTGTTGACCGCATTGTACGAAACCTAGATCACTTTTCCCACCCCAATATCAAGCAAGGACTTGCTTCTTTAACCGGGTTAAGTGCGATCGCGCTCAGCCTATTGTTGCTTGTGTTTGCAACCCTTGAACATGCTTTCAGATTAAGAGCAATTGCGGAGGGAAACCCCTTATCCCAACCCTGGCAGCGAAGTGCTGCCCTCACCGTAGGCTCAGTTCTTCTATTGGGCCTATTTGTTCTTTGTTTGATTGTCTTGATGCCGGAGTGATGCTGAGTAACCCATTTCTCAGGGTGCAAGCCATCTGAAATTTTGCCAGGTAGCCTGAATTGAACGGACATCGAGCATTACTGAGCTGGCGGAATAAACTCCAACACTGCTACGCTATCGGGCACATCTAGGGTCAAGGTAGAACTAGATCCCTGCAATGAATAGGGGCTATAAGTAAACTGACTGTTGTACTTATAGAGGTTTAGAGGACGAGAACCTGGCGGAAGCACAACCGTAAGATTGTCAGCAGGCACTGAGAAGTTTCCTTTTGTGGGATTAAAGCTTTCTACCTCTTGCCAAAGCAGCAAGTAGTAGCGACCATTGCTCTTTTGCAGCAGAAGATAATGGGTGCTACTGTCCATTCCTTGAAAAGACAGATTAATCGGTTTGAGAGTAACAGCAGGCGCAACCCAACGACGATCTGTTTTTGACCAGGAAGCCTCCTTTAGAAGTTGTAAGAGGCTTTTAACGGCGCGGTAAGACGGCTTGGGTCTCAATGAATACTGCTTCCAACCGTTAACGGTTGTTGAAGTTGGCTGAGCAGCAATGAGTCCCCAGCCATCGACGCCACCTTCTACAAGCTGAAAGAGATAGGTTCGGGAAATCTTTCCTGTCTTGAAATACTCAGTAAGCAGCCGAGGTGTGTACTTTGCAGCCGTTGTTTCATTAATAGCTGAGGTAATTCCAGTTTTAGTGAAATATCCAGTCTCAGTTGCCCAGACTTTTTTCGTGCCGCTACAACTTGCTACATTGCTTAAGTGCCAAGCGACGTTGGTTGCTGGGCCACGCATGTAGGGATAGTTGGGATAGGAATGGATGTTCCCAAAGGTAATGCTTGATTCTAAGGAGCCTACAGGGGATGCACAGTAGTTAGTTTTGATCAAAGAGGGCATCAGAATCGGTAGTTGAGCAAGCGTAGATTTAGCTTTAACCTGGCTGTAGAGCTGTGACTGATAGGAGCGCAGATTACTTGCCCAGTTCGGGTCTTTTTGACTTTGGTAATCGTACTCGTTAGGACCCTCAGTTGCTTCCAACAAACTACGTACTGGAATTTGCGCCCCATCCAATGAGATAGAGCCACTCGCGTACCAGTTGACGTAAGCTCCAATCTGAGAGGGAGCCAAAATGTCGTTACTTCGAGTGTCAATGCCACTCATAAAGCGCAATCCATGATCACGGTATAGTGTGGCTAACCGAGGATTGACGTAGGCAACGTTAGGGCTAAGGTTCGGTTCTGGAATGCGGTCACGTAAGTGGCGAACACCCAGATCAACTAACAGGTTGCGAATATTTTGAGAGGAATTTGGGTTCACCCAGTTTGTTGCCGTGGGCCATTCAGTGTAGCTCATTCTGACGTTAAGACCGACAGAATCAACAAAGGCATCAGCTGACTTAGGAGTTTCTAAAGCTGCTGGTGTTGGTGCTGCTTTGCCTAGCATAATGGCCAAAAAGACCCCTAAAGACAGCATTTTCTGAAGGGAAAAGGACTTTTTCCCAAGACACTTAATCAACATTGAAAACATTAGGCTTTCTCCTGCCGTTATTGAGCATAGGAGTCCTTGGTCTATGAAATTACAGACACGAAGAACTATGCACCCAGTTGGGGACTAAGTATGGAGGGCCCCGGTGGCTGGAAGTGGGAACAGAAGAAGTTTATAACACGCCGTCAATATGCAATCCTTTGTTCTTTGGTAGTTGCGATCGCATTTATAAAGGATGGATGAACAGCTTGTGAGTTAAACCCCCTATCCAAATATGAGATTTCCCATAAAGAAGGAGTATCAGCTGCGTAAAAGCGCCTAATTTCTACTTTTAGTGATTACATGGAATACGGGAATTCCATCCGAAGGTAAACGTTCACCCCAAACAGACGGAATCGTTCGCCTTATTTACCAGTATTTTTAGTTAGAGGCTTTTTATCTCCTTTAAGAAGTTCGCCCAAATACTTTAAAAAATGAGTCCTCACCTTGTTTTTAGCCTCAATTCTCTTCTTAAGTTCCCGCTCTCATTAGAAGAGATAATTGCAGCCCAAAGAATACGTGTTTATGCCGTAGTAGCTTCACCAAAATGCAAAGCCGTTGACAGTATCACGTAGGAGCCTACGGTTTAGAGCGAAGTAGTGATCTGCCTAAAAATAGAAATGCTAGACGAAAAAACCCGAGCATCGAATGAATCTAATCCTATTCATTCAATGCTCAATTTTTTATCTCTAAAATGGGCGATACTGGATTCGAACCAGTGACCCCTTCCGTGTGAAGGAAGTGCGCTACCACTGTGCTAATCGCCCTTGCGGCTTTTTATCCTAGCACAGCTTCTGGGGTTTCTATAACAATGGACAAGACTTTGCCGTATTCATGCGGCCCCATTAGCTAGGCAAGATCGGGCGGAATTTGGGAGCCTCCCTGAGCCTGCTGAAGATTGAACTGCACCAAACTTTCTACGTCTTGGCGATGAACCTGCACGCCGTGACTGACATTTCCGGGTGTCTCAAAGAAAATAACGCTGTCAATGGGTTTCATGGCCAACATTTGAAAGATGATGTGGGTTACAGGAACGGGCAAGGCCATCACCTGAGGATCTTTGACAGAGTAAGGACCAGCTGCAACATCCTTGAGAGAGGAAAATGCATAGACAATGTTCTTTTGAACATTTGGCTCGGTGCGGTTGTTCACCGTCGTCATCATCCACCCCTGCTCTAGGGTCTGCACAATGTAGTACTGCAAGTTCTGCAGCTTGCCAGCGATTTCTTTAAGGGTCGGTGCGATCGAACGGACTGCATCTCCTGTTACCCCGTCCTTGGGAGCTTCATCAATAAGAACTTGAATTTGGGTATCGATATCCATAATCTAGCGTCTATGTCCCTTGTAGCAGTCTTTCCAGGATTAACATCCCTAATAAAATATTGGAATCAGGGTGGCTGCCCCCCTAGCCATTTATGTAGTCAAAACGGTTAACTAGAGTAAGGAGCATCCACCATCATTTCAGCTAGCTAGAGGTAAAATCAGCTACCTCCACCATTCTTCCATTTGAGGAATGGGTTCAAGACCATCCATCGGGGTAACTATCGCTCGAGCGTGGACGCACTACTTCAAACCCTCTTTAGCGAACTCAGAGACGCTACCAGCGCCTCCGAAACTGCCTGCAAGGCCGTTGCTCAACGCCTTAGCCAGGAAGTCTTACGCATTTGTACTGAGAGTCAGCGGATTCAGGAGTCGGGTGAGCCCGATACTTGGGCGCTCAACTTAGGCAAGCACCGTCTCAATCAATGCCTTAAGTACTATACATTAGGTTCCCGCCAGGGCCGAGTAGAACTTCATAGCACGCTGAGCGCGATTGTCTACCGCTATATCACGCCACCTCAGGTGCAAACCAGCTACCAAGCTCGCCTCAGCTTGATTGAGGACTTTCTACAAGGGTTTTACGTGGAGGCGCTCAACGCATTTCGGCGGGAAAATGCGCTAGAAACAACTTATCAGCCTCGCAGTCTGCTAGATCTCGCTGAATACATGGCCTTTACCGAGCGCTACGCTAAGCGACGCATTCCTCTACCAGGTCGCCGTAGCCAGCAGCTCATTATCCTACGGGCACAGACCTTCTCCAAGCAACAGCCCCCGGAAGTAGCCATTGATATTGAACAGGCTACAGATTATGGCGGAAGCACTGATGGGGATGATTCTCGTCCAATCACCTCTCAGCAGCGCCTGCGGGAGGAAATGCTAGCCCAGTGCGACGAACAGCCAGAGGATTCTCTACGTGATCGGGTAGTAGAAGAACTCTTGGCCTATCTTAAGGAACGGGATCAGGAAGACTGCGCTGATTATTTCACGCTGCGATTGCTCGATTTACCCACCCCAGAGATTGAAGCTATTTTGGGGCTGACCGCACGTCAGAGAGACTATTTACAGCAACGCTTCAAGTATCATCTGATCCGATTCTCTCTGTCTCACCATTGGGAACTGGTACACGAGTGGTTAGAGGCTGACTTAGAGCGAAACTTTGGTCTTACCCCTCAGCAGTGGCAACGGCTGCAAGAAGCACTCTCACCCAGACAGGCTAAACTCTTGATGCTCAAACAAGAGGGTGTTTCAGATGCCGAGATTGCTCGCATTCTGGGGTTAACCCAAACTCAATTTCAAAAAAAATGGTCCGCTTTGTTGGAGCAAGCTTGGGAGATTCGTAATCTATAATCATCCGGACAGGGGCAGGAGAGCAATGAAGAGAGACACAGAAATCATCAGGGATATATTGCTATGGCTCCTCAACGATGATCCCAATCCGACCGATCTCCCCTCTGGCAGTTTACTGTCTGGTTCACTCCCAGAGGAAAGTCCTTCCGACGTATCAGGCGAGTTTTGGGATCCCTTTGAATCAGAAGCCTTGTATATAGCTGATCTGGATCCTGATCTCTTGGGACCAGGCTTTAAAACCGAACCTGTTTCTTTGGGAGAGATACCCGCTGTGCAAGACCATTTTCAAGCTCTGATAAAACGCCGACTGCGTCTGGAAATTGAACGCCGTCCTCCTTTATTTCCCTGGGAGAAAGAAATCCAGGAGTATCCTGAGTGGCTCGGAGAAACCTCTGCCACACCCGTTTGGCTAAGCCACCTCCACGGGCTGAAGATTCCAGCTATTCTACCGGACGAGGTCATGGTCACCCTGCTTAAGCGGTGCCAGAGCCTAGCCCAACAACCTCTAAAGTCAGGCATTCGACTGATTCAGGCAGTAGAGTCGCTATTTCCAGATCAACCCCAAACCCTGGAGAATGTTGCTCGGTTAGTACTGACGCCTGCGTATCGCTCTGGGTCTGCTGTTGAGAAACTTGATCTCGACTATGCCACGGCCAATACCCAGCAGCAGGTTGCCTTGGCCATGATAGCCGCTCAAGAAATCTTTAATACGCTGTCCCTCTGGCTGTCTACAGATTCTCCGGAGGCGCAGCAGCAGTGGCTGACAACAGCAGGCCCTTTGACACTGACTGCAACTTACGAACCTGACCCCTCGGGACAGATACAGGTACGGGCAGTGTTACCCGAGGCCGGGTATCTGCAATGGGGAGAAGCAGAGTCAGGAGCGAGAACCGAGTGTAGCCAACCGGGCGAGCTAATTCTACGGTTGGACGTGCCTGAACCAGAGCAGATTTACACCTTGGAGGTTGGCCTAGCCATTCCCCAGAGTGAGCCTTTGCGGTTTGCACTTCACTGGCTGAACGACACAGAATCCTAGGCTAGGATAGGAGCAATTCCTCTTTCCTAGATATGTTGTGACCATAAGAATACCTCGATCTGGCGTTGCCCAACGATGGGGCCGAGTGGCCGAGTCCTCCCAGATTGAGGACTCTATTCCTTTGCGGGTGTTGGTGCAGGTATTGGTAGCACTGGGCATTTGTTCTGTTGCAGTGGCAGCCAGTGGTGTTACCCAATCATCACTCTGGAACTTACTTGCAATTCCGCTCAGTGCGTTAGGGGCTTACTTCAGCTGGCATAGGCGGCGGGAACGGAACATTGCGATCAAGTTCTTCATTGCCATCGGCATGCTAGTAGCTCTGGCAGTGTTCCTTTCCCGGTTGATAGCTCAGCCGGGAGACACTCGAATTTTGCTGGCCGAGTTGTTGATTCAGCTTCAGGTATTTCACAGCTTTGACCTCCCTCGACGCAAAGATCTGGGCTACTCCATGATCATTGGATTGATCTTGCTAGGGGTGGCCGCAACAGTGAGCCAGACATTAGCCTTTGGGCCGCTGCTGATACTGTTTTTGGCAGTTGCTCTTCCCGTCCTCGTCCTAGACTACCGATCCCGCCTAGGATTGATAGCACAGTCTTGGAAACAAGCCAAACCACAGCTAGAACTTCGTCGCTTGGGAGCCGTTCTGCTGACAAGCTTGGCTCTAGGAATGGTGATTTTTCTATGTCTGCCTAGGTTTCCTGGCTATCAGATTCGCAACTTTCCGGTCAGCTCGACAGTTGACTACGATGCCGGATTTACAGGAAAAGCCATCGTTAATCCCGGTTACGTGAGTGAGGATGCTGGAGGCACTCAGGTTGGACCAGGGGGTACAGGTGCCATTCAAGGGAGTGGAAAACTATCTGGACCAGGCGTTGTTGATAACACCTCTTACTACGGGTTTAACCAGCAAATGAACCAAAACCTGCGGGGCACCATGACCCCAAAGGTAGTGATGCGGGTGCGATCGCAAGCTCCCGGCTTTTGGCGAGTGCTGGCCTTCGACCGTTATACCGGACAGGGTTGGGAAATCTCTCGCAATGATGACGTTAGAACGCTAACACGGTCTACCTTTTCTTACCAAACCTATATACCTTGGCTACCCTACAAGTCACGTAGGCGAGAAGTTATCCAGACTTACACCCTGGTTGAAGACTTTCCCAACTTGATCCCCACACTTTACCAGGCTACTGAGCTGTACTTCCCCACTCGCGAGGTTGCAATTGATCCAGAGGGCGGATTGCGATCGCCCGTGAACCTAGAAAAGGGCATGACCTATACGGTGGTTTCCCAAGTGCCTTTTCGCGATCGCACTAAGTTGCGGCAAGCTCCCAAGCAATATCCTGGTTTGATCGCTAAGAATTATTTGACGGTGCCCGAAGAGATTCGAGACAGAGTTCGGCAGCGCACTGAGGAGCTACTCGCAACCTCTCCCACACCACTCACAGACCCCTACGAAATCTCGCTCTACTTAGCACAGGCTCTGAAGCAGCGGTACACGCTCCAGCCTGAGCTACCCTTTTTCAGTAAAGAGGAAGATCTCGTTGAGGCCTTTCTTTTCAAGTACCAGGGTGGCTACGCTGATCACTTTTCGACTGTGCTAGCTGTGATGCTTCGCTCGATTGGCATTCCTGCGCGGGTGGTCACAGGGTTTGGGCAAGGTAAGTTCAACCCATTCACGGGCTTCTATATCATTCGTAATACGGACGCTTATGCGCTGCCGGAAGTTTACTTCCCAGATAATGGCTGGTTTGCCTTTGACCCAATTCCTGGGCATGATCTGCTACCACCTAGCATTCGTGAATCGGAAGTCTTTAGCCTGGTACGGCAGTTTTGGAACTGGATAGCAGGGTGGCTACCCTCGCCAATAGCTGGCTTTTTGGATGGCCTAATTCAAGTGTTAACCCGGACGCTGGCCCGTCTGTTTTTCGGGCTGGCCGATCTCTTTGATCGGGGTTGGCTTGGCTTCATTATGGGCATTATCAGCGTCACCGTTCTAGCCTTTTTAAGCTGGTTGGGTTGGCAAGGCTGGCAGAGCGGCTGGCGACGCTGGCAACTCAATCGAATGCCGCCTGTAGAACGGGTCTATCAGCAATTGCTCGATCGCCTTGCAGTCCAAGGGTTTAACAAAAAACCTACTGAGACTCCGCTGGAGTTTGGTAAACGGCTCTATCAGCAGGCTCAGGCCCACCAAGCCCAGGCCGCAAACGAAATTGCCCATGCCTACGTGCGCTGGCGATATGGCGGTGAAGACCAAAATGTGGGTTACCTGCAACAGCAGTTGCGTCAGGTGCGCCCTCGGCGCGATCGCAAAGCGGGAACGGCCAACTAGTCAAAAAGGCTAGTCCAAGTCAGGGCATAGCAACCATAGCTGAAACCTCCATTACTTTTTGGGGGGTTTCGGCTATGCTCGATAAATGTCAGTTTGAGGCAAGTTTCGTGAGTCTGAAGACCTTGGTTCAAAACTCCCTACAGTCACTGACGGCTCCCGGCTCCCAGCCAGTTGAGTTCAGTCAGCAACAGTTTGATGCCCATGTGATGACTACTTATGGGCGCTTCCCAATTGCGCTGGAGCGTGGTCAGGGTTGCCGAGTTTGGGACACTGAGGGCCGCGAATATCTCGACTTTGTTGCTGGGATTGCTACCTGCACTCTAGGCCATGCTCATCCAGCGATGGTTGAGGTGGTGAGTCAGCAAATTCAGGCATTGCATCACGTTTCTAACCTGTACTATGTGCCTGAGCAAGGTGCGTTGGCACAGTGGTTAGTTGAGCATTCCTGCGCGGATCGGGCTTTCTTCTGCAATTCTGGGGCTGAAGCCAACGAAGGGGCAATTAAGCTAGCCCGCAAATATGCTCATACTCAGCGCGGCATTGAAACGCCTCTCATCATTACTGCTGAGGCCAGCTTCCACGGACGAACTCTGGCGACCATTACTGCGACGGGTCAACCCAAGTACCAAAAGAATTTTGACCCATTGATGCCAGGGTTTGCTTATGTACCCTACAACGATATTGAGGCGTTGAAGGCTGCGATCGCTACTCTAGATGAAGAAAAGCCCCAAGTCGCTGCCATCATGCTGGAGGCCCTGCAAGGAGAAGGTGGTGTCCGGCCTGGTGATATCGAGTACTTCCAGCAGATTCGCCAGATCTGTAACGAGACAGGCATCTTGCTAATTCTTGATGAGGTGCAAGTGGGCATGGGCCGTACTGGTAAGCTCTGGGGCTACGAGAACTTGGGCGTTGAGCCGGACATTTTCACCTCGGCCAAGGGCTTGGGCGGCGGTATTCCCATTGGAGCAACGCTGTGCAAATCCTTCTGCGATGTCTTCCAACCAGGCGATCATGCCAGCACTTTTGGCGGCAACCCTTTCGCGACCAAAGTAGCACTGACCGTTTGCCAGACTGTCGAGAACGAAAATCTTCTCCAGAACGTTGAGCAGCGCGGTGAACAACTGCGGGCAGGGCTGCAAGAAATTGCCAAGCGTTTTCCAGAGTTGCTAGAGTCGGTGCGGGGCTGGGGGCTAATTGACGGCTTGGTACTGAAAGAGGGGGTCTCTTTGACCTCGGTAGATATTGTCAAAGCCGCTATGCAGGAAGGTCTACTGCTCGTTCCAGCAGGACCAACAGTGGTGCGCTTTGTGCCACCGCTAACGGTATCTGAGGATGAAATTCAGCAAGCCCTGGCGAAGCTAGAAAAGGCATTGGGTGCGATCGCATCTCCAGCCTAATCATTTCCCGCTAAAGAATCCTGTAAAAGCGAAGCCTTGTAGACGAAGCCTTTGAAATATAGAGGCTTCTAATACAGGGCTTCTTCACTATTTACACGCATGGAGTATTCTCAAAAACATCAATATCCTTGCAGAATAGGCCAGACCTAGACGGTACCCAGACACATTCACTAAATGTGGCACCTTAGCACAAGAATTATTCGAGATAGAAATGATCCCGAGTGGGAAGGCTACATCAACTTTCTGGGTCTAAACCACCTATCCGAA
>DATNQF010000175.1:0-27038 GCA_036702855.1 Trichocoleus sp.
GCCAGCAACTCTAGTTGGGGATTAGCCCGTAAAAACTCATCCAACCGAGTTTCGAGAAATCGGCTGAGGTCTTCAAATAAACCCATATCTGCGGCTCCGCTGAGCTAAACCAATCTGTTTTTAGTGTAGACAGGCTTTTTCTTTTTAAAATTTCTGGCCAATATAGATAGAGCGGACTTCTCCATTGCGTCGAATTACGGTTTGCTCATTGGAAACCGATACTAAGCTCCAGCCGCTGTTGCCAATGCGCTCACCGATATAAACTCGCTGAGAAACCCCATCAATTTCAAACAAGGCCGCCGAACGCGCTCCTAGCTCTAGCACCCCCACTAAGACGTGGTTTGCTGCTGCTACAGCAGGTTGGGGTTGTGCTGGCGCAGCGGCTCTGGCTGGAGCCGTTCCTGCTGCCGGAGCGGCTGCGGTTGGTACTTGGCTGGGCTGATAGGGGATATATACCCGCTCGATTACGTTTACTGAGGGCCGTCCCGAACTACTCGGCAGTGGATTGCTGGCAATCGGTGCGGGTGGAACGATCAGCGGTGAACCAGGCAGCACGGCGACATTAGGCACAGCGGTAGAACTGTCAGTGCTAGGCTCAGATTCCCGATTAGCAATGACCTCTAGCGATCGCTGCAAATAGTTCATAAACTCTGCCTGGGGCTGAGCTTGCACGTCAGGGGAGGATATTCCTTCGGTCGTTGCCCCTAGATCGGCCTGATTGAGGCGATACTCGCTGATGGCCCATAGGGCACCCACGCCTAAGGCGGAGGACGCGGCCAACGCCATCAACAAACGGGCAAAGAGACGCCCCCATTGCTTCGGTTTAGGAGGCTCACTGCTCTTTGTGACAATTCCAGGCTCATTGAGCTGGAGCACACCCCCTAAGGGATCTAACACTCCAGGCGTAGGCACGACTAAGGAAGTGCTCTCCTCCTCAGCTACAAAAGCGTCGACGAAACTAGTTGAGAGTTTGCCAGCGACGGCCTCTTCCCCGTCTAGCAACCTGTCTACATCATCAAACAGGTCATCCATGAGTTGTTCGGCGTAAGAGTCCACCAAGGTGACTGCATCGGGCTCTGACGCCTCAGAAGAAACAAGGATAAGCGTGTCAGTATCAGGAGATTGGCTCATGGAAACACGTCCCAAAAGGTTTCAAACAGCGCCGTTTGCTTGCCTACGTTAGCAAGATATTGTGGCGATTGCACAACCCGCAACCAGACCTCATCGTTACAGTTTGGCTACACAAACTTGGGCCTTAAGGGGTTCCGGCCCTAAGTTTATATCACCTCTCCCATTCCTGCACCCCTGAATAGCGCTTTATTTACCCGCTTTGTGAGGAGAGGGAGGATGGAGAACGGTAAGGTGCGATCGCATCCTTAGCCCTATCAACGAAAATTTGCCGTATTTCAACCACCGAAGGTTGTTGGGGACAATTTTGCTACTTTTGGTTCTTCCGATCAGCCTTTGGCGAGAAGCCGCCGATTTATTTTAAGGAATACGCTGAGAACAAAGATAGGTTAACCTGCGTCGTTATTGGTTAAGGGCGCTTATTGAAGCTAACCCATCTCAGGGTTTCTCCCGCTCAGGATGAATAAAAGAAATCCATCCTGACACTCTACCGCACTTAAATTTCGCCCGTTATTGAGCTACAACGATACCCCTTTAGAGGATGCACACATGTTAAAACCTTCGCTCGGGCAGTCAGGCAGATCTGCTCTGGCTCTCTTTGGGACTTTTGCAGGAGCAGCGACCCTCCTCACCAATGCTGCTCCAGCTTCCGCACAGCAGGCCCGTTTCTCAGATGTCGGCTTTAGCTACTGGGCTCGGCCTGTTATTGAGCGCTTAGCCGCAGAAAATATTATTGCTGGGTTCCCAGACGGGACCTTCAAGCCTGATCAACCTGTTACCCGTGCTCAATTCGCAGCGATTGTTGAGCAAGCCTTCGATAAGCCTGCTACTCGCTCGGCTGGCAGTTTTCCTGACGTGCCGTCTAACTATTGGGCGCAAAACGTCATCCGAGAGGCTTACAGGAGCGGATTTCTCTCAGGGTATCCGGATGGCACCTTCAAGCCAAACCAGGAAATTCCCAGGGTTCAAGTTCTAGTATCGTTGTCGAACGGCTTAGGGCTAACTGCTAGTGGCTCTGTCAGTGAGTCACTGGATCGCTACCAAGACGAAGACCAAATCCCTGGCTATGCCGAGGATGAAGTCGCTGCTGCCACTCAGAATGGTGTAGTGGTTAACTATCCTAGTGTTGACTTACTGCGGCCTGGTCAAGTGGCTACACGTGCTGATGTAGCCGCATTTATCTACCAGGCATTAGTGGATCAAGGCAAATTACCAGCCCTAACGGCAGACAGTGGTGTGACGAGGTATATTGTTGCTTCCTCATCCACCTCAACGCCTAATCAAAACACGGGTAACCAAAACAACAACCCCACCAACCAGAATGCAGACCTGCGGGTGGAGTCTGGCACCGTAATTGATGTGCGTTATCCCAACGCGAATACCACCGGGGCTAGTGGCATCAATATCGTTGTTGCTCCTGGGCAAACTGTTGCCACCACACTAGATGTTGCCCAACCAATCCGCAATGCCAAAGGACAAGTGCTCATTCCTGCAGGAAGCACTATTCAGGGCCGCATTGTCCCAGTGACAATTCAAGGATCGTCGATTACAGCGGCTCAGTTTGTGGCTGATCGTCTAACCGTGGGCAACAATGCTTACGATATCCGGGCAGCTTCTAACCCCATTGCAGCAACCCAAACCGTCAACCAGCAGACCCTTCAAGGTGCGTTGGTAACGACTGCTGCCCAATCAATCTTGGGGCCTTTACTTGGCGGCAATCAAAACCTGGGTAGTGTCATCGGCCAGGTGATCACAGGGAGTGGCAATTCTAATACCCAGAATGCGGTCATCGTTATCGATCCTAACCAGCTAGACGTGCGGGTAGACTCTGCGTTTTACCTTAACTCGACCAGCCAAGGTTAGATCTGCCTAGGCTTAACTCAGCCAAAGCATCTCCTCTCTTAAGTGGAGGAAATGCTTTGGCTGTTGTGCTGATTGATTCCGCCTTAGACCCTTTCCAACCGGATGAGACCGCCTCTAAACTGTAAATAGGCCTAGGCACTGCCTTGGTCGAATTTTTGGCATGGGTCTTAATCCATTCCTAGGCAGCCGTTGAGGCTGAAGAAGTGGTATCAGAAGTTACAGTCAAGGACTCTAGCTGGTACCCCACGACCTGCACACCCCGGCAGAACAAGCCGAGTTTGGAGTGGAGTTCAAAGGCTGGAGTGCGATTCTCTAGCCACTCCTTTTCTGTAAAAACTTGAGACCGTTCACCGCCAGCCACAACCATGACAGGAACCTTCCGGGATCGGGAAACTAATTCGTGGGTAGGTTGAAAAGACGTTGTCATCACTAAATCTATATCTATCAGTAGTTGCCAAAGTCTAATTAGCTTAAAACAGAGAACTGCCAATTCAACCAGATACGCTACCGATTTGCGTGAGTCGGGTGTAACAAATAGAATTAAGTTATGTAAACACGGTTGGACTGACTCAGATAGGTGAAGCTCAAGTCGAGGTTAAGGGGGACATTTTCCGAACGATAGGGACGTTTGTATTAACCCAACCCGCCAACTACGGTTCTCCCCACTGCTGAGCGATTTAATTCTGCGTACAGTAGGGGAAGAGAAAGAAAACTTAACACGGATAGATTGATTTCCTCTTGTATTGGGGATCTGACTCCGTACTTTGTTCAACACCGCTGGCCCAATTGGACATCCGGAGACCTGGATAGGCAATAACTACTATGTTTGAACACTTCACTAACACAGCAATTGCTGTGATCATGAAAGCCCAAGAAGAAGCACGCCGTCTCCGCCATAACTTTGTCGGAACCGAGCAGTTGCTGCTGGGGATTCTGAAAGAAGGATCCAGTCTGTCGGCTAAGGTTCTCAAGGAGATGGGTGTTAATCTCTCCGATGCCCGGGCCGAGGTGGAAGCCATTATTGGGCGTGGCAGCAGTAATGTTCCCCCAGAGATTCCATTTACCCCCAAGGTGAAGCAGGTTTTTGAGCAGGCCTTTCAGGAAGCTCGTAAGCTTGATTCCTCCTATGTTGAGCCAGAGCATCTTCTCCTGAGCTTGACCCAAAACACAGAGAGCGTTGCTTACCGGGTGCTGAGCAACCTGGGAGTGGATCCTGCTAAAGTTCGTACTCAAATTATCCGCGAGCTGGGTGAGGTTGCCGCTACCCCAGTTGGTGGACAGGAAGAACGCCGCGGTCGGGGCGAGTCTCGTCGCTCTCGCAACAAGATGCTGGCTGAGTTTGGCACAGACTTGACTGAGCGAGCCGCAGTCGGCAAGATTGACCCCGTTGTGGGCCGCAGCAAGGAAATTGAGCGTGTTGTCCAGGTATTGGGCCGTCGTACTAAGAACAACCCAGTACTGATTGGTGAACCGGGCGTTGGTAAAACTGCGATCGCAGAAGGCTTGGCTCAGCGCATCGTGAATCAAGACGTTCCTGAATCCCTGCTCGACAAGCGAGTGATCATGCTCGATATGGGTTCCCTGATATCGGGTACTCGCTTCCGGGGTGACTTCGAAGAGCGGTTGACTCAAATTGTTGAGGAGGTGCGCCGCGATCCTAACGTCATTCTGGTAATCGACGAAATGCATACCTTGGTGGGTGCAGGCTCCTTGGAAGGGGGACTTGATGCCTCCAACATGCTGAAGCCCGCGCTGGCAAGGGGTGAGCTTCAGTGCATCGGTGCTACCACATTAGATGAGTACCGCAAGTACATTGAGCGCGATGCAGCGTTGGAGCGACGTTTCCAACCGATCACCATCAACCCGCCCTCGGTGGATGAAACAATTGAAATTCTCCACGGCTTGCGCAGCCGCTACGAGCAGTTCCACCAGGTCAACCTGACCGACACGGCTCTAGAAGCTGCAGCAAAACTCGCTGATCGGTACATCACCGATCGTTACTTGCCCGATAAGGCCATCGACCTGATCGATGAGGCGGCTTCCCAAGTGAAACTGCGCTATCTGCCTAAGTATCCTTCCAAGGAACTGAAGCAGGAGTTGCGGCAGGTCAATCGTGATTTGGATGAAGCTTTGCAAGTTCAAGATTTTGGCAAAGCTCAAACCTTGCGCGATCGCAAAATGGCGTTGCTCCAGCAGATGCAGCCTGAAGAGGCCATTCAAACTGCTATCGAATTTCCCATTCCCGTTGTGGATGAGGAGAACATCGCCAACATCGTTGCCTCGTGGACAGGCATTCCTGTCAGTCGGGTTACCGGAACTGAGTCTATGCGGCTGATGCACCTGGAAGAGGTGCTGCATGAGCGTGTCATTGGCCAACATGAGGCCGTCGTTGCGGTATCACGGGCCATTCGGCGGGCACGGGTCGGCCTTGCTAGCGCTGATAGACCCATTGCCAGCCTGATTTTCTCAGGTCCGACTGGGGTAGGTAAGACGGAACTTGCCAAGGCTCTGGCAGTTGCCATCTTCGGCGCCGAGGAGTCGATGATCCGCCTTGACATGTCCGAGTTCATGGAGAGCCACACGGTTTCTAAGCTGATTGGGTCTCCTCCTGGATTCGTCGGTTATGACGAGGGTGGTCAGCTGACTGAGGCCGTACGTCGCAACCCATACACAGTAATTCTGCTGGACGAAATTGAGAAGGCTCACCCCGATGTCTTCAACATTTTGCTCCAGGTTCTAGACGACGGTCGTCTGAGCGATGCTAAGGGCCGCACCGTTAGCTTTAAAAACACACTAATCATCATGACTTCCAACATTGGATCGCGCGTGATTGAGAAGGGGGGTGGCGGTCTCGGCTTTGATTTCGCTGGCGGTGATGCGGCAACGGCTCAATATAACAACATCCGCAGCCTAGTCAACGAAGAGATGAAGCAGTATTTCCGCCCAGAAATGCTGAATCGTCTCGATGAGATCATCGTCTTCCGTCAACTGACCCGTGAAGAAGTGACCCAAATCGCTAGCCTGATGCTCAACGAGGTCAACAAACGACTTGAAGATCGCGGCATCGAAGTCAAGCTGAGCGATGCTTTTAACGAGCGACTGATCAAAGACGGGTATGACCCACGCTACGGAGCAAGACCCATGCGACGTGCGATCGCACGTTTGGTGGAAGATGCCCTAGCTGAGGCCATTCTCTCTGGTCGAGTTCAGGATGGAGATACCGTACTGCTTGACATTGACGAAGACGGTGAACCCATTGCTCACGCTGAGCGGCAACCTGCCCTTGCAACCGTATCTCGGTAACCTAATGAACTAGAGGGCAGCTTGACTGCCCTCCTCACAAATTCAAATTCCCGTTCTAGTCCTTAGAACGGGATTTTTTTGTATTCTATAGCCTTTGTTTGAGACCCAGGTTACTGTGCTTGTGTGGTCAACATCCCCCAACTTGGAGTTGGGGCTTATACTGGGGGGCAGACAGGTTCTGAGTGCTGAGAAGACGTCCACAGGGCATGTCTGGGTTGGTCATCTCTCTAAACATGCGCGAGCTTTAAGAGGCTGTTGTAGGACTTCATTAGGCCCTACTCGATGAGTTATCTTTTAGGAATTTTATTGTGTCCCTAGATTAAGCTGCTTCAACCTACTTGAAGTAGTAATCTTTGAAATCTTTTAGAAATTCTAGAAGCGATCACTTGAGCTTTTTTTGAAGCATCTAAGTGAGCATTAAAGCAAGTATTAAAAGTCAATATTAAGGGCGAAGCATTTCCAAAGTTGCCTCAGGCAAATGCCTGACCACACCTGTGCAAATGCTTCGCCCTATGAGACAAGGAACCTAAGCCCCCTGCCTAGCACACGTTTGAAACTGGGTACTCAGGTTTACTGGTCGCCCTTGCGGCTTTTTTCGCCACCCTTGCGACCAATCTTAGCCATGTGTTCCCGGTTTTTGCTGACACTTTTACCGCCCTTGCGGCCAATCTCAGCCATGTGCTCGCGGTTTTGGCTTACGCTTTGCCCACCTTTACGGCCTGCTTCCCTTGCCTCATCGGAGGAAAACTTATGAGCTGTTCCCTTTTCATGGGCAGCTTGCCCCCCTTTGCTGGCAATTTCTCTCTGCTTCTCTGGGTCCATTGAAGCAAAACCACGCCGATCTTGTTTTTCCTGGCTAGCCATAATCCATCTCCCAAATATTCGGTCGTATGATCGATGGGATCATGCTAGTTGTTAGGATCCAACAGTCTCTTCCATCCTAGGTTTGATTGAAAAGAGATCTATGGCTTGATTGCTAAAAATAGGTCTTATCTCATCCTTTTAGTTCGATGGACTATTCATATTCTCAGTAGTTCGGACAGAAACATATTGATGGTTAAAACAGCCTCTTCTGTGGCTAGAAGAAGCAGTCCCTCAAGGAAACTAGTTTTGCATAAGGTTTTGTTGTTACTGACCGTGCTAGTAGCACAATGGACCTAATGTCAGAATTTAACTCTCGCTTTGATTGGCCCATAGCTTTTAGGCAGACATTTTCTTGACGCTGAAAAATTCCCCAGGCATCCAACTAGGCTTTGAGTTGAGCCTTCTAAAGTGCCTCACTGCCGTTAATGCGTTGTAGATGGGTGAGCAGTCCCTTTCTTCTAAGCCCGACACTAGAGACAAAAGCAATGGAAACTTCTTCAGCAAACGGGCTCCTCTACCCTTGATGTGCTGACAGTAAGCGACTTAGAACTTGCTGCAAGATTTTTACCTCTTCGTCATCAATATAAGCAGCGAAGACGGTAGCGATACTTTTGCTATAGACGGACCACATCTGCTGCTGCATCGTGAGCCCTGTCTCAGTCAACACTGCATAGGTGCCCCTTCGATCTGTCGGACAAGACTCACGACGTAATAGCCCAGCCTTTTCTAACCGATCAATCAGCCGAGTGAGATTACTGCGGCTTAGTAACACTTTCTCCGCTAGTTCACTCAACCGCAACCGATGATCGGGGGCTTCTTTCAGGGTAAACAGTACGTCATACCAATCCAAGGGCGGTAGGTCGGCCTCAGACAGGTCTCGCTCCATGTGTTCTAGCAAGCGGGTATGAGCTGTGAGAAACAGCCGCCAGAGTGAGCTTCGTGCGGCATCCAGGTGGGCTTGAGTATTCATGGTGCCAGTATGTCAAAAAAATAGTTGCACTTTCAACTAGATGGTGTTAACTTAATTTTAGTTGCAAATGCAATCACTTCAAATGCAACTATTTTGTAAGATTTCAACCCATTCTTTCAGAGGAATTTACTGATGAGTACTTATCTGCACGCTGGAACTGATCTAAGAACTGCCTTTGAAGACATCAGGCAACTCTTTTTCCAAGGCAAGGCGTTGGAGGCGTTCGAGAAGTACTATGCTGACACCGTCGTCATGCAGGAGAACGAGGCTCCGCCCACGATGGGCAAGGAGGCGAATCGCCAGCGAGAATTGGAATTTTTCAGCAAGGTGACTGAGTTCCGGGGCGCAGAGCTGAAAAGCGTGGCTTTTGGCGACGATGTGATTATCTCCGAATGGTTCTACGACTATACGCATCAGGACTGGGGGCAGCGTACCTATCACCAGGTTTCGGTGCAGCGCTGGCAAGATGGCAAGGTCGTCCACGAGCGGTTCTACTACGGGTCATAAATGATGACTGATGAGCTTCAGTTTAGGAAGCTCATCAGTCACAGACTCTGTCCCTATGCGTAATAGTTTTTTGTCTAGGCTAATTGACCAGCCTAAAGCTGAAGCTTGAAGGTTGTTTAGTAAAAAGCCTGTCCACATGCCCCGGTTTTTCCCCTTAAGGAGAAACCGGGGATATTTAATTGAGGAGATTTGTTAGATGCGATCGCACCCTTCTTGCAACATCATTGGTTGACGCATGATATAGGGCCCATCACTCCGGGTTCAGGCCCAATCCGCCATACTTTGTTCCACGGGCTTACAAGTAGGAAAAGATGTAAACTTTTGTAAAAACAGTCTTTAAGGCTATGGGTCTATGTCGCGTCGAGCAGTTATTCAAAGTCTGTTGAGTTTTTGCCTGATGATTTTGGCCTGGGGAGTTAGTGCCGCGCCTGCCAATGCAATGGGCGGACCACAGGTTCCTCTGGGTGAACTCGCCCCTGAGTTTACCTTGCCCACGAATGCAGGGGATGGAGAGATCTCTTTGGCCGATTTCCGGGGGCAATGGGTTGTGCTTTATTTCTACCCAAAGGACTTTACCTCCGGCTGCACGCTGGAGGCCCAGCGGTTTCAGCGGGACATTGCTCAGTACAAAGCCCACAACGCTCAAATTTTAGGTGTCAGCGCTGATGATGTTGACTCCCATGCTGAGTTCTGCGATTCCGAAGGTCTAGAGTTTCCTCTGCTCTCCGACCCTAGGGGCGAAGTCAGCAAAGCCTATGGTTCTTGGTTAGGAGCCCTGTCTTTGCGACACACCTATCTAATTGATCCCAATGGCATCATGCGGGCACGATTCCTGGGGGTCAATCCTCCTATTCACAGTCAAGAGGTTCTCGCGGCCCTAGATGAGCTACAAAAATCCTCATAGACACTAGACGGGGCGTGAAACAGTTTCAATGCCCCGGATCCGATGCTTTGGCTTCTAGAACCTTATGGGTTAAGTCTAGGCTTACTTTGCAGGCACAGCCCACCAAGCCAAGGCATAGGGCTGGATAATTTCGTCAGGAACCCGCTGTCGGTAGACAACTCTCAATTTGTACCGTCCGGTTTCTGGAATCTGATGAAAGATGTGTTCAACACTATCAACCTTACTTTCGGACGACCAAATGTTCCGACTAATATCGTCTTCGTCCGCCCGCATCAGGTAAATATCTAGGTTATTTAGCCCCCGATCCTCGAAGGTCTCTCCTATGTCGTAGAGTTCATTCTTGTTGGCGTCATTCAGCACCACAAAACGCTCCCAAGTTAAGGTGGCGGAAATAAAGCTGCCAGCCTGCAGAGGCGTTTCAAAGACGTAATCCTGGTATCGAAGTTGGACAGACGTACGGGGAAGTTCTGTTGGGGGCACCGGAGATTCCACAGTGCCATAGTGCCAACCGATTGCTGGGATAGGGGCATCGGGTGAAAAAGCACCCGGCTCAAGCTGTTGGTAGGCACGGTAAGCATTAAGGTGCCCTGTGCCCAACTCAGCATCAAGAGGAATGGTGCGATCGCGATAGGCATCCGACTCCAACCAGGATTGGTTTTTCTGGTCTACCAAGGTCCGGGTCATCCCCAGCCGCAACCCGTCCCCCGTATCCTGTACCTTATCTACAGAATTAAGCAAAACTGCTTTCATCACCATTGGTTTGCGGGCCGACAAGCTCCAGTTAGACAGCCCAGCTCGAATTTGACGATCAGCCAACTCCTGCAACAGAGCGATGGTGCCGACAACGTGAGGGGCTGCAAAGCTGGTGCCGCTGGCCGACCGCCGTTGACCATCAGGGTCAAGCAGATTAATCTGGCTACCAGGCGCTACCAAGTTGATTGAGCGTCGAGCCCCCTCGTTGCTCTCAGGGCCAGGAGAGCGCATAGGCCTGAAATTCGGTTCACTACCCAGGTTAGAGAAGTCCACCTTGGCATAGCGACCGTTCTCTACTCGGGAGTAGGCAACGTTTATTCCATTGAAGTTGTCAGTTGGGATTGGGATACCGCCGCCGCCTTGGTTGCCTGCAACCACATACAACACATCGTGAACGCGCTCTGACCAGTCGATGCATTGAGTTAGCAGCGCATTACCATCCAGTACTGGATTGGGGCGAGGATCACGGCTAAGGGGTTCACCAAAGCTAAAATTAATCGCGCGTACATCGCCCCCATTTTGCAAGGCGACATGCTGCGAAGCTAAACATTCTCCCGGCTGCCCGCTTTGGTCTACCACGGGCCCTACCGCCGCTGAATACAGAGTGGCTCCTGGAGCTACCCCCGGCTCCTCCTTATCCCGGCTGATCATAATCCCGGCAACATTAGCAGCGTGACCATCCACGTAGTCATCTGCAGAGGCTCTGTCATCGAGGTAAAAAACTCGATGAACCATGACGGGCATCGCTTCGTAGGCTACTTTGTCAATTCCGAATTGGCTAGGTCGCCCAATCTCCACCTGACCAATCGCAATTTTTCGGCCCGTCAACGTGTAGGGAGCTTCGTGCAAGCGGCGAGCATCAATGCCCTCTGGACCAATTGACAGGGACAGTGCCATAGCTGGCAGAGCCAGAGTAGCCGCTCCCACAAGACTGCCTAACCCAATCACAGGACGTAAGGCAGGGGACCGCAGCCAGGGTAGAACGGACTTGACCATAGGGGGTGTCAACGAAGGATTTCTTTAAGGATTTCTCTGGGGAAACTTTATCGCAAACACCCAAGGATCGGGGGAAATTGTAGGGGTTATCTACAGAGTTTAGGCCAGCTCGCCTCATCAGCACGCGCTTTCAAGCAGGACGACCCATCAGCACGTCGATGAATTGCTGGTAGCTTTCCTAAAGCCATTGACGGCAAAAGTCAGTAAATGAGTATTTCGGCCTAAAAAAACTTCTGTCGAATGTGAGAAGAACTTTAGGTTTTGTTACGATATACACAACAGGACGACAGGAGAACTCGCCCACCATGACCCAGTTCAAATCCACAAAACCTATTGTTGTGTCCCCTTCAATCTTGTCGGCTGATTTTAGCCGTCTAGGTGAAGAGATCCGGGCTGCTGACCAGGCCGGTGCTGATTGGATCCATGTGGATGTCATGGATGGTCGGTTTGTTCCCAACATCACCATCGGACCCCTGATTGTTGAGGCGATTCGTCCTGTCACTCAAAAGCCTTTGGACGTCCACCTGATGATCGTGGAACCCGAAAAGTATGTTGAAGGCTTTGCCAAGGCGGGCGCTGACATCATCTCTGTCCATGCTGAGCATAACGCTTCGCCTCACTTGCACCGTACCTTAGGCCAAATCAAGGAACTGGGCAAGCAAGCAGGAGTTGTGCTGAACCCTTCGACTCCCCTGTCTCTGATTGAGTACGTACTAGAGTTGTGCGACTTGGTCCTGATTATGAGCGTTAACCCTGGCTTTGGGGGCCAAAGCTTTATTCCTGGTGTTATCCCCAAAATTCGGGCGCTGCGTGAGATGTGCAACGAGCGTGGCCTCGATCCTTGGATCGAAGTGGATGGGGGACTAAAGGCCAACAATACTTGGCAAGTACTAGAAGCAGGTGCAAACGCAATTGTGGCAGGTTCCGCAGTTTTCAACGCTCCTGACTATGCCACCGCTATCGAAGGGATCCGCAACAGCAAGCGGCCTACGCCTGAGTTGGCTACGGTCTGATTTAGTGTAACGTTAGATCTCCTTGAGTTAAGTCAGTTTAGCTAGGGCCTGGTGCGATCGCACTAGGCCTTTTTTTGATCCAAGGAATTGGGCTAGGGGAAGGGATCGGGCGAGGAGAAATGCGATCGCATCAGATTGGATGCTTCTCCGTGTCTACACCCAAAAGAGCCATTAGCTTATGTGAAGGACAGCAGGATCCACGAGACGGTTGTTTTTTTGCTTCATGAAGAAATACGTTAGACCACCGATGTCTACATAAGAAATATTGCCTAGATTGGGGGTGTGACAATCTGCTTATGCCTTAAAGCTCAAGGTGAGCATATTTCCTAGTGCAGTTTCTAAATCGTCACCCGATCAGTGTGCAAACCATGAATAAGCTCGAACAGACTATTGACAAGATTCTGTCAACCCGACGCATCACCCGAAATGATCAAACTCTGCTAATGAACCTCTTCTCCAAAGAACAGCTCAGCCAAACTGACGCAGCCTTGATCAACCGGGTGTATGAGGCGTTGCATCAGGGGCGTTTGCGTGTTGTCGATTAAGCTCCTCAAAAAATAAATCTCCCCGCAAATCAAAAATTTTGCGGGGAGAGAGTGACAACTTAGCAGTTAGGTTAAGAGACAAATCCTAGATGGAAAACCTAGATGGAAAACCTTATGGATTTGCTCAAAAAGTAGAAGGCGTCTCTACAGATATTGGGACAATACAAACCCTAACGGGTTGGCTGCAGTAGTACCTGGCGCAATTTCTCTCGTTGATTTGGCGACAGAGCTGAGGCAATCTGCTCCAAATCAGTCGGATCCATTGATTTCAGCATTTGTAATAGATCTCCTGGTGACTTGACCGCAGACTGAGCCGAAGTCACCATAGGTTCATTCGACACGCGGCAGTGACCACCATCACAGCTCAGCCCCAGATCATGCCAAAGCATAGTAGGAACCACTTTCCCGCGACGACCATGCAATTCATGGTTCAAAATGTCGGTTTCTAGATAGGCCTTGGGTGAAGCGTAAAGCTCCTCATGGGGTGGGTGAGGGACTGTAAAACAACCAAAGTGCTTACGGTACTCTTCAGAGTCAATCATCTTCGTGATTAGGGCCTGGACTCCCTCCCGCATCAAAATATCGCTATAGTGGCGCATCTCATCACGATTACGCGGAGCCCGCCCCATAAAGTGCTTGAAGCACAACTCCAGGAACTTCAGGTTCGACGAATTGTAGTAAAACTCGTTTAGATAGATTTCTGAATGCCCAATTGCCTTTAAAAAACGCTTCACCCCAATTTTGTCTCGAAGGAATTCATCTTCTACTTTGGCCAAGTGTTTATGCTCGTAGGCGTAGGGCTGTCGCTCCAGCACCTGTGCATAAATCTGAAACAGGGCAAGTTTGCGCTCCTCTACCGAGGAGTAACGGCTAACGGTCACTTCGCTGTTGAAATTCATAATGAGTTTTCCTCAAAGCTGGACAACCACTGGGAAGTGGGCTGGAGCAGGCAGAGGGGGCAAAATGGGGGATGGGCTAAAAATAGATTCTGTTGACTACGGTTGTCTTGTTCACCTAAGCCTGTTCAATTAAACCTGTCTGTTTGTTGTGGCCTAAGTGTAAGGTTGCAGTGAATTTAGAACGACGTTGATATAGGGCCGCACCAGGCCGCTGTTAGTAGAAGATAGCGTTTCCTCAACAGCTTCCTGTAAGTATTGATAGGCTTTAGAACAAGCAGTTTGCTTATGATGTGCCCGCAGTACTGTGTCTAGCCAAAACATGACCTTTTCTAAAAAGAGAAATTCGTCATCTCTCAGAATTGATAGGGCAATATAGCGAAGCACTTCGCTCATGTCATACTGGCACCGCTTGCCGCTTTGCTGAATGATTTCAGGGTGAACGCGAGCAAACTTCCTAAGTGCATTCAGGACAATCGCGTCACTGTGCTGGCTGAGCTTCTGGTAAGTTTCTAGGCGTTGGGTATAACTGTTGACATAGGTTTCCAAAGACCGCAGTTCTTCCTGGGAGAGATAGCGGCCATCAGCGTCAACGATGTGTTGTTCCAGAGTATGGTTTAAGGCGGGCATAGCTACTCGACAACATCTTTCTAATTGGATGAACAAGACGGCCTACCGTACGGCAATGGATTGCTCCCGGACTGGTTTAGCCTTTGCTGTAGCTAGATTTCCCGATGATTAACAAGCAGCGACAACTTGATGTGTTTCTTAATACTCGGTAGCAGCAACACTCACATTGGGACGACGGAAGGCTGACTCTCTAAGACTCATACAGAACCATGCCGTACTGGTTCAGAAACTCCTCATACTGAATTACCGCTTCATCAGAGGTGTTGTGAAACAGGGCCGTAAAAGCCCCAGCACCCAATTGGGATTGCGGTAAAAGTCGATAACAGGGCCACTCTGCAAGATGGGATTGATAAGGGGCAAGATGGGTAATTGAGACGGGTTTGAAGTGCGGAAATTTTTCTAGAAACCATTCACAAACCTGTTCATTTTCCTCTGGAGAAAATGTACAGGTCATGTAGGCAAGATATCCTCTCCCCGCCACAATCCTTGCGGCATTGGCCAAGATGCGCTTTTGCCGATTAGCATTCTTATTAATGTTGATCGGATGAAAGCAACCTAGCGCTGTTTCTCCCTTGGCCAGAAGCGATTGACCACTGCAAGGAGCATCCACCAGCACCAGGTTAGCGCTGTGGGGCATGTCTTCGGCAAACACCGTCGGATCCAGGTTAAAGACTAACGATGAGGTTGCTCCACAGCGCTTGAGGTTAGCAATTAGAATTCGAACCCGCTTGCGCACCACTTCGTTACACCATAAATGCTGGGGGGCTAGGGCTTTACAGGCAAACAGGCTTTTCCCGCCAGGGGCTGCACAGAGGTCAAGAACGGTTGTAATAGGGTCGGTAATTGAGCATAGAACTGATGCAGCAAACACCGACGAAAAATCTAAGCAATAGAAATAGCCCGCTTGATGAAGGGGATGCCGCCCAGTCGCAGTATTGGGAGCTAAACGATCTATCCAATCCGGCTGCCAGGGCAAAGCAGCTACCGGAGAAAATGGTTTCTCTTCAGGGGGTGTCCGTGTCCACAAGATAGTAGAAGCAAAGGTTTGCGGATTCATGAGGGCATCCACAAAAGCCACTTGGTCAGAACTCTCTACAAACAGCCGCTGACTTAGTTTGATGAGTAGATTAGACGGTTTATCAGCCGCCACTTGCTGCTTACTCAATGCTAAAACCCCGCACAGTCTCAGCTTTTTGGCTACCCGTTGATACAGGTGCCTGCTCAATTTTGCGAGCTTTAATGCGGTGATTTTGGAAATGACCCATCCATTCTTGAGGGGCATTCATTGTTTCACCACCATGCGTAGTGAGACGTTTGCGCACCTGGCATAGAACAGGGGTATTGACACAAGCTCCAGAGATAATCACCTGGCCTTTGGTCAAGGAAGGAAGTTCTTTGAGCAAATCCCGACCTGCCGCTTCAACACCGTACTTCAGGCTCTCCTGATCTACCGGGTTGACAATTCGCATGAGAAATTGGCTCATGCACTGAGATAACACATCAGAATCGAGCTTTCCGGGGCGCTGCGTGATCAGGCCAACGCCCATTCCAAACTTACGGCCCTCGCTAAGAATGGTGCGCAGAATCTGCTTGCATCGGGAGGGTTCGTGAGCCGAGGCAAAACGGTGGGCTTCTTCCACCACGATGAAGACGGGGTAGGGCAGATAGTTCTCATCCTCTGCCGTAATTTTTTCTTTGTGGGTGTTCATGCGAGCTTGGTAGCTTTGGCGCAGCACAGCCGCACAGATTACCTGCTGCTCCTCCTGGCTGATCTCGTTCATTTGCAGCACAGTGACTCGACCTGGCTCAAAGAGATCTCTAGGAGCCAGGTGTTGCACTCTGTGGAAGTAGTCTGAGCGCTCCAGCTTACTGAGCTTCCACTCGATGGCTGGAGCAGAGGAGCCAGTTTTCTCGTTGCCTTCCTCGTCGGTACTGCGATCGCTTTCATAAACCGCTGAAATCAAGTCCTGCACATCCCAGCGGTATTCGCCTTTACGGTGTTTGGTCAGCAAAGTAAACGCTTTATTGAGAATCGCTTGTTGGCGATCGCTCATATCGGGCAGCAGGGTCAAAATGTCGTAGTAATCAAGGGATGACATGCGAATGCGAATATCCTCTGGTGTGAGAATTTTCACATCGGGGCTGTAGCCGTCCTCTTCAAAGTCAGAATGCCCCCGCATATCGGTTAGGGTGCCGTATTCACCGTGGGGGTCAAAGATGAGAACAGCAGCTCGGTTGTAAGGCCGCAGCAGTTCTTCAATCAAAACCCCTGCTGTGTAAGACTTACCGGAACCCGTTCCGGCCAGAATTGCCATGTGGGTACTTACTAACTCCTTCACATCTAGGGCCACGGGGACTGCATTGCCAGGACGGAGTAACAGCGAACCGACGTGGGCAGAACCCACTTCCCCTGGCTGTTTCTTGTTCACCACGTGGCGTAAGGTGTCGTCATCGGCCAGACACACCTTTGCCCCAGGATCGGGAGTGACGCGAGGGTTAATGAAGCCGAGAGCTGGGTGAAAATATCCAATTACATCAACAGTAACTTCGTATATTTCCGGATTGGGGTAAGCAAAGCCTATCAGAGCTGCGATCGCATCTGGGCTAATCTCTGTATCTGCAAAAATCCGGTCGGGCAGGTGATCGATCAGGCAGCGCTCAGAAATTTTGCCTAGGATAGGAACTTGGCCGCCAAACTCAGGTAAATCTACGTTGTAGTAGACAAACTCTCCAATTTTGACCTGACGGTTATTGGCTGTAATAAAAACATATTGGTTGCCATTTTCCCCTGGTCCTTTAACCGTGCCAATTACGGGAGATTCCTTCTGTGCTGCCCGCGCCATAAGCTTCTCAATTGGTATAGGGCGATTGTAATACGGATGTCCTTGCGTCGTTCATAAAGTCGTCGGCTCAAAGCCCTAGCAAGTTAAAGAGCGCCTAAAGAATCGGCAGTATGACCTGTCCTAGTGAATCTAAAATCTCTGTTTTGGCGTCTGCCTTTGGAGAAATTGCGGATTCTTCCACAGACCCTTTAAGTAAAAAATTGGCGGAATTACGGATATCGAGCAGGCTCTGGCCGGATAGGCTGTGGGTAGCCCACAACTGGACGAGGGGTAATGGCCTCTGCCCTTGCCAGCAAAACGCCAAGGGATCCCTGTTATCTACTTATTCTGGATATGGTACCCAACAACTCCCAAGCACTGCTGGCTGTACTTCCCTCCAAGACTTTCCAAAATCCCCTGCCCAAACGTCAAATTGCCTCTATGACGGTTATGGATCCGCTGAGCGTAACCCTCGCAAATGCGCTTCACAGCGGTAATCCGCTAGCTGATTTAGCAGAAGGCGTGGGAACTCGGCTGGCAGTAGATGCTTGTCTTTTTATCGGGAGACTTCGAGAGACAGAGTCCATCACTCTAACTCTATGGCGAGCCCAACTGCGGCCTCAGGTATGGGAAATTTGCTCAGGCTTACCGATGGCTATCCCATCTGCCCAACTAGCCCTGACCCTGATTCGGCAAGCAGATAGAGCTGACGAACCGGATTGGCAAGAGAGGCTGCAACAGCTCGTTGAAGCCGAGGATGAGGGCAATTGGTTGGCACAGATGCGATCGCACCTGTGTATCCCGCTCAACACCACGGCTGAGATCGAGGGCTTCATTCTGCTGATGGGACAAAATGAAGGTTCCTGTCCAAAACTAACTGAGACTCTAGAGGAAGAAGTGGCTTGTCTGATGGCCCTAGCCCTGCATCAGCATCACCTTCATCAACAAGCGCGCCGGAGTATCGACCAACTACGCTATCTGAACCAGCTCAAAGACGACTTTCTCAGCACCCTCAACCACGAACTGCGGACTCCACTTACCAGCATGATGCTTGCCATCCGCATGTTGAGGCGACCTGACCTTACTCCAGATCGTAAGGCGATGTACCTGGATATTTTGGAACAGCAGTGCTCCCGAGAGACCGCCTTAGTCAACGATCTGCTCACGCTGCAAACCATTGATTCAGGCAGCACTGACATGACGCTTTCCTCAATTAATCTGAACCATTTTCTGTGCTCTTTGGTTACAGCTCAAGAGGAAATCTTCAGCAGTGCGAATTTGGGTTTATGCCTAGAGATGCCCCAGCGGCGGGTCACCCTAGAAACAGAACCCAACCACCTAACCCGTATTCTTCAAGAACTGCTGACCAATGCCCGCAAGTATGCTGAACCGGGCACGGTAGTAACTCTGCTTGTCGAAAGCGACTCGGCTGAGACGGGCAATTCAATCACGCTCAAACTAATCAATCAAGGCACCAGCATTCAGCCCGAAGAACTGCCTCACATCTTTGATAAGTTTCGGCGTGGGCAGGGAGTGACCCAAAGGGCCATTCCGGGTACGGGTACCGGCCTTGCCCTAGTTAAGGGCTTGGTTCAACAGATGCAGGGGCAAATCTCTGTCACTAGTCAGCCTATTTCTCAGGAATCTATCTGGCAGACCTGTTTTACTCTCTGTCTACCGCGATATGCACCTCAATCCCTCGCCATTGGATAATTCACACAAGCTTGCAGCGATTTTCATCAGATTGCTGTTATCCTGTGCATGAGTGGATTCTAGGCAACTCTACTTACTCTAGATAAAGAATCGGCCCTATGATGAGCCTCCCTCCCACCAACTCTAATCTCCCTGCACCCGGCGCGCCTGGCCTGACCGATCCGCTGGCCAACATGGCTGTGGGGGAAACAGCTGATTTTGGCCTAGGCGATGTTGAGATTTCCACTCAGAAACTAGAAGGGCGGCAGCGTCGCATCATGGCTGCTATCCACATTCCGTTTGCTCTAGAGCAGGTTTGGCAGGTTCTGACCGACTACGAGCATCTTTCAGACTTCATTCCCAACTTGACCCAAAGCCAGCGTCTACCTCACCCAACAGGAGGCATTCGTCTAGAGCAGATTGGGGCTCAATGTTTCTTGAATATTAAGGTCTGCGCCCGTGTTGTACTAGACATGGTCGAGCACTTTCCCAAAGAGCTAAGGTTCTCGATGGTGGAAGGCGACTTCCGGCAGTTTGAGGGTACCTGGCGATTGGAGCCGCTGGCTGAAGGTCAAGGAACTCGCCTGACCTACGACTTGCAGGTGTTGCCACCTCGCATGATGCCTGTGGGGCTGATCGAGCAGCACATCCGCCACAACCTGTCTGACAATTTAACGGCTATTCGCGATCGCACTGCCCATCTCTTTGCGGCTTCGTAGGGACGCAAGTTAGGGTAGAAGCCTTGCGCCCCTGTTGTGCAATTGTTTGATTTACAAGGTTAGACAGCGGGCTTCACTAGGGGTTCTACCCGCTCGGCAACGACAGCATAGAACGGATCGCCGCCGCCCATGCCCAACATCTGAAGAAACGAGGGCACTGTAGCAGTGCGGGAGATCACTTCTGGGGTACCAAAGCCAGGAACAGCCTGGAAATAGCGCTTCACCAGTTCGACTCGGTGGGCTTCGGAGCCGTCACGCCAAGCTGCGATCGCTTTTTGGTAGAACATGCGGTTGGAAAAGCTGATGATTGCAATGCCACCAGGCTTGAGAATGCGGTGGATCTCGGCAAACACTTGCTCTGGGTATTGAAGGTACTGCACAGAAACAGTATTCAGCACTGCATCAAAAGACTGGTCCTCTAGAGGCAGCTTGGGCGTATCGTTGAGGTTTTGGATGAAGTAGTGGTTGAGCCGAGGGTTCTTCGCCAGTTCCGACTCGTTCATGCCATGACCCTCGACCCACTCGAAGGTAACGTCGTCGGGCAGATGTGAAACCCAGCTGCTCATCATATCGAAGATACGACTACCGGGCTGGAGCCGCTCCCGATACAAATCGGTGAGCTGCTGAATGAATCCCTCGTCTACGTGAGTCACAAAGCGGGGATAGTCATAAAAGAGCTGATCGTTGGAGTCGTCCAGCTTGGCGCGCTGTTCAGGTTTCAGCATGGTTCAATCTAGGGCCACATTTCTTTGAGTGTAAACAAAGATTAAGGCGATGCCATTGCTTGCAGCTGATTAGAGCCGTAGGTGAGATAGATAGACCCAGTGGAAAAGTGGAGAAACTACGCTGATACTCCGGGTTCACTCCATTAGTGCCTTCTTTAACTGTCCCTCGCAAGCTTCTAGTTTGGCTGCTGCTGCTTCGGCCTCTAAGCCACTCCAATACATCATCAGCGCTAACTTGACCTGCTGCCCGCTGCGATCTAGTAGCTCTGCAGCTGCGCTACGGTCCAGGTTTGTTAGATCACACAGAATTCGGAGGGCACGGTCGCGTAGTTTGGTATTGGTGACGGACACATCGACCATGCGATTGCCATAGACTTTGCCCAGTTGCACCATTGCTCCGGTCGAGAGAATGTTCAGGGCCATTTTGGTAACGGTTCCCGATTTCAAACGAGTTGAACCAGCTAGGATTTCTGGGCCAACCGGAAGCCGAATGTCTACATCCACATCGATAGGTACCTGATCCGCTGGGACGCAAGCAATAAAAACGGTTGTGGCACCGCGTTGACGGGCAGCCGCCAGCGCTCCATGTACGTAGGGGGTGGTACCGCCAGCCGTGATTCCTACCACGACATCGTGCTCATTAACGTGGCGCTCGGAAATGGCGGCTTCCCCATCCTCAGCAATGTCTTCGAGCCCTTCGGAACTGCGCACTAGGGCACCTGCGCCCCCAGCAATGATGCCTTGCACTTTATCGGGTGGGGTGCAGAAAGTAGGCGGACACTCGGAGGCATCTAGAACGCCGAGCCTGCCGCTGGTACCTGCTCCAATGTAGAACAGCCGTCCTCCCTTTTTGAGCGCAGCAGCGATCTGTTCAATTGCCTGTGCTAAGGGTTCGCGGGCAGATGCGATCGCATCAAGCGTGCGTTGATCCTCCTGGTTAAACAGATCCACCAGCTCTAACGGAGTCATTTCATCGAGCTGCTGGCTGTTTGGGTTGGCCTGCTCGGTTAGCAAATGGCCCCGGTCAGTCGGATCGGGCGAAGGGGACAGGTTCACGGGTGGATCACTCTCGGTCAACTCCGTCCCAATCATAGGGGATAGCCGGAGCGATTACTGGGGTGATTATTTGATAAATCGAATTGTCAGTGGGTAGTGAAAGGACTTGCCATCAGCGATTTTTACCGCTGCAATCACCACACAGACACCCTCAAAAAAAGCTAGGGGAATGACCAGCAAAAACCCTACCAGCACCAACATGAGCAGTAGGGTAATCAACCAGTACAGAGTGAGAGAAAGTTGAAAGTTGAGGGCTTCTCGGCTTTGGGTCTGAATGTAGGTAGACTCCTTGCCCTTAACCAGGAGCAGTGCCAAGGGCGGCAAAATTCGCCAGGGAAGTAGGAACGATGCGCCCCAGAAAAAGGGGAACCCTACCCAGCTCTGGCCCACTCCCACCAGGTAGCCCAACAGAGGAGCTAGGTGAACCAGGACGATCAGAGCGGTGTCCGAGAGGTAGGGTGTAGGCGGCGAGTCGGGAAGGTTGGAGGTGGGGCCTGCTGCTACGGGGAGCGTAGGCTGCTCCTTATCAGCTTTGGTTGAAATCGTTGCGGTAGGTGTCGGCATTGCCTCAAGCGTGAAGGCTTCGACCCAGTCAGGAAAGTCATGACTGGGTCTGCGGGCGTAAAGCCGGACGGCAGCAATAGGACGGGTTACCCCTAGCCGTTCAAAACCACTCCGGAGGTTGGGAATGAGCGTTTGGGGCTGGGGTAGGGAGTCCCCTTCTAGCAAAATTTGCAGATCATCTCCTTGCCACTCAGCCCGGGCAACGATTCCCCGATCAATGAGGGAACGACTGATCAGATCTGCGATCGCAGTTGCATCGCCGCTACGAGCCCGTGAAACCAGATCAGATTGGGACATAGCAGTGCCATTTGCTATTTAGAGCAGATTTTCTAGCTGTCGACGAATCCGGTCCAGTTCAGTTTGAGAGAAGTCTGGGGCCTCCTCCGGGCTCACAGTCACTTCCTCTGGATCCGCATTCGGATCCCAATCTGTTTTTTCCACATTGGATTCAGGGGGCATGGCTAGCGCCCCTTCAGGTACCTGCTTGCACTCGTAGCCTGCACTTTGACAAAACTCCTCGATTTCATCTGGCTCAAAGCTTTCAACCGTAGCAGGGGGAAAGTCCTGAGCCTCTAGCATGAGGCCAAAGCGAGTTGCGTCGTCCTCATTCTCAAACATGAGAACAACATTACGATCCTCAATCTTCAGCGTATGAATCCCCTCATTCTCTGTACGGGCGTTGAACAACAACACATACACAACCATTCGTTCCGGTGCTCCCGTTCGGTGTAGCGATAACCTGTTTAGCGATCAGCGGTCAGCAATCAAGACTTTCCTGTATCCTGACCCACCCCACGGCTAAAGTATGTGGGATTGAGGGTTGAAGCAAAGATCACAGGCAAGTCTGTCTGGTGTCTCCTCACCCTACGGGTTAAAGGCTACACCAAAACTCTAGCCCTTCAGGCGAATCAGTTATGAACCTTTTGCAGAGGGCATCGTCTATTCTTCTTGCGTAGGTAACAAATCCCCATCAGAATAAGCACTTGAAGAAAAGTTCATTAACATTGATTTGGTCAGTGGTATGGGTCGGTAATGACAAACTCCCGGGAGCCTAATCCAGAGCGGTCTACGAGACGGCGGCGACGGCTAATTAGAGCCAGTTTAACGGTCGGCTCAGTTTTGGTGTTGGCAGGGGCAGGAGCTGCCTGGTGGGGCTGGGTTTTCTTGAACGAGCGGTTTTCTCCTTGGGCTTCGGCAGAGCTTACCAAGGCTCTGAAGCGCCCTGTTAACGTGGGTGAAATTGAAGGGATTACTCTGTCCGGAATTAGAATTGGCACTTCCAGCATTCCGGCTACTGTAGCCGAATCTGATGCCCTGTCCCTAGAATCGGTCGAGGTTCGCTTCAACCTGTTTGACCTGCTGCGACGAGAACTCAACCTGGACGTTGAGCTGCAAAATGTTGAGGGCTACTTTGAGCAGAACGCTGAGCTGAGATGGCTAGACATTGACTTTGAGTCATTTCAGCGCGGCGGTGACAAAGAACCGATTCTGGAAGTTAAACCGGGTACCATTCGTCTACGAAATAGTCGATTGACCCTCCAACCCTACGCTGATCCTGGCCTTCCCCGGCAAAAAGTAGCGCTCAAGAACGTCCAGGCTGATATTGAGATTCAAAATCCCGATGTGGAAGCTGAGGCAGGTGGCAGTGCGCCTCAGATCCAAGCCCGAGCAATTGATTTTGAGGGTAGGGGCGATTCTGAAAAGCGGGGCAGCATAGCCATTTCTGGATCAATCTTGCTGCCACCTGCACCCGAAGAGGCGGAAGAAGCTACAAGTTTCTTGCCCCCCGAACTGCCTGCCTCAGTTTCCCGTGTGTTGAATTTTGTTGATCGGCTGGATCGCTTGGGTCAAGCTTTGGTGCCGCAACCCGCGATCGCATCTCCTGAGGAGACTGATCCAAATGCGCCTGAAGGTGGGGATGACGCAGTTGTAGATCGTCGGGTTAGGCTCAACATTCGTGCACAAGATGCCCAAGCGCCTGAGATTGCAGCAATTGTCTTCTCACTGTTTGAGGAAAAGCCCGCCGTTAGCATCAACGACGGCGATGTCAATGGCAATGTCACGATCGATGTCCTACCAGAAGAACCCCTCTCGGTAGTGGGCACAGCTCAGGTTGCCAACGGCATTGTGGTGGCCAAAGCCCTCCCAACCCCCATCAGCAATATTGACGCTGTGGCTCGCTTTAAAGGCCAAGCGGTTACCTTTGATTCGGCAGCAGGCAACCTAAAGGAGTTGAGAGCCAGAGCTAAGGGCACTGTTGACTTCAACCGGGGTTACGCCCTTACGGGACAAGTTGACCCCTTCACCTTGAATCAGCTCAAGCAAATAGTTAAGTTCAACATTCCAGTCCCAGTTGAGGGTGTTTTTGCAGCCAATCTCAACCTAGATGGGGCACTGCGAGATCCCCAACTTTCGATCAATCTGGCCTCGCAAGGAGTGGCGACGGTTGACAAGGTGCAGTTAGCGGCACTAGGGGCGACAATTAGCTTTGATCCAGAAGCCTTAGTAATTGATAATTTTCGGGCGGCTCCTCTAGCCGGCGGTGAGCTAGTGGGCAGTGGTCGCTACACTTTAGGGGATCCTGGTACGCTAACCCTGACGGCTCAGGGTCGCAACTTGCCTGCCGATGCTTTGGGTCGTCCCTACGGCTTGCCCGAAACGGTTGCTCTGGGGCCCGTCTTTGTTGAAGCTGGCGTTTCTGGTCCGATAAACAGCTTGCAAGGAGCGGCGAGTTGGCGGGCTCCCGCCGGAGATTTTCCGGCCCGAGGGGATGTTGAGTTTGCAGGCAGGACCGTACGCTTTAAGGACACCTTTGTACAGGTGGGGGGCGGCACGATCAATGGCAATGGTCTGTTAGCCAACGGCAACTGGAGCGCAGACCTGCGGGCCACTAGAATTCAACTCAGCCGATTTAATCCCAGAGTGCAAGGCATTGTCACAGGTGACTTTCAGCTTGCGGGAGATTTAGATAGACCTGGCCTGACCGGAATTCAAGGGCAGGGCAATGCTACAGTTGCCCTGACTCAAGGCACGATCAATGGAACTGCCCGGTTGGCTAATGGCAACTGGAACAGCAATTTCAGAGCCAATGATATTCAACTCAGCCAGTTCTCACCCCGAGCCAACGGTACTGCTGATGGTACTTTCCAGTTAGCGGGCAGCCTAGACGACCTTAGCCCGTCGGGCATTCGTGGACAGGGCAACGCCACTTTAGCTCTCACGCAGGGAACGGTTACAGCGCAGGGACAGATCCTTCGCGGGGCCTGGGATGCCACTGTTGCTAGCAGCGGTGTACAGCTCAGTCAGTTTTCTGATGCGCTCCAGGGAAGTGCTAGTGGCCGCTTTGCCTTGTCTGGCACCTTAAATAACTTGACCTTGGCCGGGATACGAGGCCAAGGCACCTTTTCTGCCTCTGATGGGCTGGCAACCTTGGCTCCCCAATTTCCCCAATTGGCCGCCATTCAGGAACCTTTGACGGGGGCCTTGGCTTGGAATGGCTCCCAGCTGCAAATTCAGGAGGCCAGCACTTCAGGGCTATTTGTCAGCGGCACCATAACCCCTCGGCTGACGGGAGTGGCTGCACCCGCTATCGGCAGCCTTGACTTGGCGCTGCGAATGCGGGACTTTAACCTGGCAGCACTGCCTTTTCCCAATGATGTACCGGTGGCGGGCCGGGCTGATTTCAATGGACGGCTCACGGGAACACCGAGGGACTTCGATCTGATCGGCGATGCGCAGCTGGCAAATCTGAGTGTCAGTGATCTGAAGTTTGAGCCTCTGTTGTCAGGGCCGATTCAGGTTAGCAATGCAGGTGGAGTGGATGTAGACCTGCGAGGGACACAGGATACGATTGATGTGGCCTATGGCCTGAGCGATCGCAATCTCGATTTCAACATTCGGGCGGGAGACTCGCTTGCGGTAGGCGGCATTGAAAATAATTTCCTGCGGGCTCAAATCACGGAGTTCCCGCTGGAAATCCTCAACCTGCCGCCTGGAGGCGTTAGCGGTTTCGGTACCATCCGAGGCACTGTCGAACAGGCCAGCATTACCGGAGACTTAAGCAAACCCACTCTATCAGGCAACTTTGCCATTCGTGAACCTGGCTTGGGCTACATCGATGTCAGGCGATTTGAGGGGCAACTGGCTTATGCCAACGGCACCACGGTTTTGACTGGGGGCAGAATTGAGGGTGATGTTGGAGAGTACCAGGTGACTGGGCGTTACAGCCGCAAAGGAACCCCTCAATTAGTTGCTCAGGTCGATGTTAATAACGGTGATATCCAGGAGTTGCTGTCAACCCTTCAGTACTTTGAATTGGAGGACTTTAGGCGCGGATTTAAGCCTCCCACTTGGATTCAACGCTACACCCCGGTCGAGTTGGCTGAAGCTTTACCCCTAGCCGAAACGGGTGATCCAGGTGCCTCGCTACTAGAACAACTGCAGCGCTTGGCTGAGTTGCTGGAGCTTCAAGATGAGATCGCAGCCGAAGCAGCTGCTTCACCTCTGCCGCCCTTGGATGAATTCAAAGGTCAGTTCTCTGGCCAGATTTCATTGTCAGGGTCACTGCCCTCAGACTTGACGGTTGGGTTTGACTTGACCGGGCAGCAATGGACCTGGGGTGATAGTTACGAGGTAGAGCAAGTAGTGGCTCAAGGCCGCTATGCTGACGGCGTCCTGCGCCTTGCTCCGGTACGCTTTAGCTCACAGCAGGAGAATGGAGAACTGGCCTTTGTGACCTTAAATGGTGAGGTCGGGCTTGATCGGGAGGACAACACCCCTCGAACCCTCAGTGTCAATGCTGCCAATGTGCCCTTGGCCTCGCTGCGTAAACCCTTGAGACTGCCTAGCAGCATTCGGGGTTACCTGAACGCAAATGCGAGCGCAACAGGATCCCTAGCCAATCCTCAGCTTCGGGGCGTGATCGGCTTGGTCGATACCACCATTAATAACAACCCTATTCAATCGGCCCAAGCTAACTTCCTTTACCAAGATGCTCGGCTGAGAGTGCAAAGCAGCCTGGTGGTTGACAGCCCAGAGGATCCCCTCACCCTCAGTGCCAGCGTTCCCTATCGCCTCCCCTTTGCTAGC
>DATNQF010000185.1:0-15807 GCA_036702855.1 Trichocoleus sp.
CAGATCAGGCTGAAAACGCTCCAGGCAGCCGTACTAGAATTTTTGAGAGCCGCAGTGACGGTACCTTCGATATCAGACTTGAGGGAACGGGCCTGTTGGGTCATCCAGACCAGCATCCAGCTCAGCATGATGATTGCGATCGCACAAAAAATCACGTTCAACAACGGCTTGACGACCGATTCAAGGTTGGGCAGCACTAGCTGCATTTGCTGCAAGCCTGACCCCAACGCAATGCCAATCATAATGCTGCCTGTCAGTCCGGCTAACACCCCAAAGTAAGCCCAACGCCTGAGCTGAGGCTGATTGGCTTTGCTTAGACAGGCCAGCACAATGCCGACTACTAGGGCCGCTTCTACCCCCTCTCTTAGGGTGATAAAAAACGTGGGCAGAGCTGCAGTAAAATCCATACGTTTTCCCTAAGAAATCACTTAAAGACGCGTCTCTAATAGCATTGTGTCAGAGAACGCTGGCTTACGTGGGCTAGCGGTCTAAGCCAGTCCAATCTCGCTCAAGCGTTGGTTCAGATACTCTCCAGCCGTGAGGGAAGGGAACCGAATTTCTCCTCCTGTCTTCTCAACACAGCTTGAGTGAGGGCTCAGGTCGATCTCGGATCGAGGATGCACAAAAAAGGGAAGTGAGAGCCGACGGGTTTGAGCATCCGCCGGATTGACAACGCGGTGAGTGGTGCTTTTGAACAAGCCGTTGGTCAGGTTTTGCAACATGTCACCAGTATCGACAATGATCTGTCCCGACTCAGCCTGTAGGGGCAACCAATTGCCCGATTGAGTCAAAATCTCTAAACCAGGAGCCGTTGCCTCGCACAGCAGTGTAATAAAGTTGATGTCTTCATGGGGGGCTGCCCGCAGGCTACCAGGCGGCACATCAGTTGGAATCGGTGGATAGTGGGCTACCCGCAATACGGTGTTGCCATCCGCGACCATATTCCGCAGCCAGGTCTGAGGTTGTTCTAGAGACAAAGCGCAGGCTTCTAGCAAGATTTCGGCGCAGCGTTCGAGGTGACTGTAAAGCTGGATCATCGCTGGCTGAAAGGTCGGCACTTCTTGTGGCCAAAAGCTGGCTGTCTGCTTTAGGCTATGGCGATGAACGTGCCAAAATTCCTTCAAGTCAGGAACTGCCGCATCTTTTGCTTGCTCTCGACCAAACTGGGTGAAGCCGCTCTGCCCTTTGAGTTGGCGATATTCGTAGCGTTGTTTCACATCATCTGGGAGAGCAAAAAACTGATCCGCCGCCTGGTATGCAGATTGAATGACAGCAGTAGGGATACCTGTGTTTTTTAGAACAAAGAAGCCGATGTCTGCTAGAGCTGTTCCGAGGTCTTGAACGAAGTGCGATCGCACTGCCCGATCTGGCCCTAAAAAGTCTTGCAAATCTAAGCAGGGAATTGGCTGGCTAAGGGAAGGAGACATAGCAAATACTCTGCAATATTGTTGAAATTTGTCTAGCTAAAACTTAACCACAGCCCAAAATGTGGCTTTTCTGTTAATTTGCTCACGATTTTCTCTTCTAAAGTAGGAGCTTCCGGACGGGGTTTGGGTTTAATGGAATATGCTTGCAGATATTGCCCATCTCTGCCTATTCCCATGACTGACAGCTTAAAAGTAGGCGATCGCATCTATCCCACTGAAACTCTGCTCCCTCTGCTCAATCGCTATGGCCTAATGCCCCAACTCATTCGAGAGCTGGTAATTGATCAGGCGCTAGAGGCAGTTGAGTTAACACCAGAGGAGCAATCTGCCGCTCTAGAGCGGTTCGATCAAGCCAACAATGTGCAGTCTGAGGAGCAACGGCAACTCTTGACCCAGCAGCAACAGATGTCCCTAGAGGAGTTGACAGCACGAATCCTACGAGAGGAAAAGCTGAACAAGTACAAGACAGAGACTTGGGGGCCGAAAATTGAATCTTACTTCTTGCAGCGCAAGAGTCAATTAGATCGGGTGCTGTATTCCTTGATTCGCACCCAGGAAGCAGGACTCGCCCAAGAGCTTTACTTCCGTATTCATGACGATGGGCAACCATTAGCAGATCTAGCCAGAGAATATTCCGAAGGGCAGGAAGCCCAAACAGGAGGGTTAATTGGCCCAGTCGAGTTGTCTGTACCTCATCCCACTTTAAGTCGCATGCTATCTATCAGCCAGCCCGGTCAAATATGGCCACCAACTCGCATTGGGGAGTGGTTCATTGTGGTGCGGCTAGAGAAGTTTCTCCCTGCCAAGCTGGATGACCCCACTCGACAACGCCTCCTGGATGAACTTTTTGGCACCTGGCTAAAGGAGGAGATCGGCAAGAATATGGGCACTCTCAGTCAGTCGGAAGCCATTCCCTGATGGGATGCTAACTTATGTTTCGAAAACTCAAGTCGCGGCGTAGTAATCCCGATTTGCTATGGCGCTCCTATCGCAGCGATGCGCCGCTGTGGACGCTTTGTCAGCTCTACCGTTCCGACTGGGACAAGCTGGCTTTGTCATTTTTCTTTTACCTAATCAAATACAGCCCAGAGTGGGTGAGGCCTCTGGTAATTGCCAATGTTGTCGATATTGTGGCAAACCCGGCGCGGCATCCCATCTATGACTTGTGGATCAATGCGGCTATCTTTTTACTCACCATCGTGCAGAATGTGCCCGCTCACTACCTCCACATCTGGGCTATGAGCGCAGCAACCCGGCAAATGGAGTCCAACTTGCGGTCAGCCATGACCCGACGACTTCAGCAGCTATCAATTAGCTTCTACAGCCGCAGCAATACGGGCGCACTTCAAGCCAAACTGTTGCAGGATGTTGAAAAAATTCAGCAACTCACCAGTAACTTGTTTCAACTGATGCCTGCTGCCCTGATCACGATTTGTATTGCGATGGTGGTGACCTATCGTCGGGCTCCTTGGTTTCTCGTCTTTTTCCTAGCAACGGTGCCGGCTGCAGCAATTTTAATTCAGTCGTTGCGGGGAGCTATACGCGATCGCAATCATGACTTCCGTAAGCAAATGGAAACCATGTCGGCCCATCTCAACGACATGATCAAGCTCATTCCCGTCACCCGCGCCCACGGGGCTGAGGCTACCGCGATCCGCCGCACTGATGAACAACTCGTCTATGTGAAGCAGGCCGGTCAGCGGCTCGACAGTATTAATGCCATTACCAACGCCTCTACCTGGATGGCTTTACGCTTGTTTAACGCCACTTGTCTCTTCACAGCAGCTTGGTTAGCCTACACTGGACGCCTTGGCATCACGGCAGGAGATGTCGTTTTGCTGACGGGCTACTTTGAAACCCTGACGAACGCTGCTGTTCAAATTCTCACGGTGATGCCCCAAATGGCTACTGGCATCGAAGCGATTCGTTCTGTGGGCGAAGTACTGGAATGTCCCGACCTAGAACATAACCATGGCAAACGCCCTATTACTCAGGTTGAGGGCCAATTCTACTTTGATCGGGTAAGCTTTGCCTACCCGGAGCAAGAAGGAAGCATGCTCAAAGACCTACACCTGCGAGTCAATGCTGGGGAAACCATCGCCCTAGTTGGCCCCTCTGGTGCAGGTAAGTCAACCTTTGTCAGCTTAGTGATTGGCTTTTTAAGACCCAGCAAGGGACATATCTACCTTGATGGCCAGAACATGAGCGAGCTGGACCTACGTACCTATCGCCAGTTTGTCTCAGTTGTTGCCCAAGAAACCATTTTGTTTGAAGGAACCGTGCGAGAAAATATCCTCTACGGAGCTGACCCCGTTAGCAATGAGGAAATTTACCAGGCCATTTGTGATGCTAACGCTGAAGAGTTTATCGCCCGCCTACCTCACGGGTTAGAAACTCATATTGGCGAGAACGGCGCGAAGCTATCGGGAGGACAACGGCAGAGACTTGCGATCGCACGCGCCCTAATCCGCAATCCCCGTGTTCTCATTCTTGATGAAGCTACTGCCTCCCTCGACACTGCTTCGGAAGTGCTAATCCAAGAAGCTTTGGAGCGCTTGATGCAGAATCGTACCACCTTTGTTGTTGCTCATCGCCTTTCTACCATTCGCAGTGCCGATCGCATTGTCGTAATGGATCAAGGCCGCATTGTTGAAGTAGGCAACCACCGTCACCTCCTCAGCCAAGACGGCCTATACGCTAAGCTTCATGCGCTGCAAGCCTAGGGGAAGTAGACTAGGACAAACAAGGCTCGCCAGAGGGCTTCACCGCAATGCGATCTAAGCTGACCATATGTTCGAAGCTCTCGGCATCCCGCACCAGTGTCTCCTCTCCAGTAGTTGTGATTGCGACAACGGCAGGCTGCGGGAAGGAAAAGGATGTTGCATCCGCAATAAAGTAAGCGCCCGAATCCATAATTGCGATCGCATCCTTCCTAGCCATTTGCGGTAGATACCTTGCCATGTAAAGAGTATCCCCCATATGGCAAATAGGACCTACCAATCGATGGCACCGAAGCGGCTCGCGCTTTACCTGTAGAGGCAACACTTCGTGGTACTCGGAGGTTACACAGCTTGCCAGGTTGACACCCACATCCATCACCACGAAATCTAGGTTGGCATCATGCTTCACGTTTTGCACTGTGGCTAGCATGAACTGACTATTAGCCGTCAGAGATCGCCCTGGCTCTGAGACAATCCGAGGTTGAGCATATCCACGCTGCTCAAAGTGCCCCCGTATTGTCTGAACAACAATTTCTGAATAGCGCTCAGGCGTCAGGACAGACTGAGGGTTAGGGGGAACAGGCGGAACCAAAAACGCCGTTGCTTGCTTAATTTCCTGCTCACTCAGATAGCGCACGGTTGGAACGGCTAAGCTTCCCCCTACATCTAAAATTTCAGGAAGCCAATCGAGCGTTGTCTTAAGCTTGTCAACAAAATCCAGCAGAAATTGTAGGTAATCTCGAAGGTCTTTCTCCCCGTATATCAGCTTGCCTCGATGACAATGTAGGGTCGTCACCTTCAATTCAGGCTGTGTTAAAGCTCGTCGAAAGGCTTCTAAAGCAGATCCATCTTCTACAGGCAGTCCAAATTGGCCTGTCCAACCTGCTGCCGTTGTAATGCGAATACCTACGTTAGCGGGTTTCCCTTTCTGGGCTGCAAGAGCAGCCAACAAATCAATTTCCTCAAGGTTATTAGCATTAATGCTTAAAAGCCCGCGCTCAATTGCCATCTCCAAGGAGGATTGGGACTTAGCCGGACCATTATAGATAATTTGTTCTGGAAGTACCCCCAGTCTAAGAGCCAACCACAGTTCGTACTCAGAAATTACTTCTGCACCGGCTCCATGGCGATGCAGCACCTCAAAAACCCAGGGGAGGGGATTGGTCTTATAAGAGTAGAAAACCTCCAATCCTTTGTCAAAACCTGAAGGAATTGTCTGAAATGCCCTCAGATTAGCAATTAGTTTAGCTTCATCTATAACGTGTAGAGGAGAACCCCATCTCGCTAAAAGTGAGGATAAGCTTCGATCTCGAAACGTTAGTTCAGAGCTACGATACTCCATTCCCCAGCAGCTCGGCGACAATCCTTGTCCCTCAGCTACCGACTTCAAAAGCCGCTTCTGGTTCACCGATCTGATAAAGTTTTTTACAGTTGACTTTAGCTTTGACGTAAAGGGGCTAGGCATAAGAGTAGAAGGATTAGCTATGAAAACCTAAGGACAGAAGTACTGATAGAAAGAGGAGCGGGGATGGCGAAAACTACGAAGCAATTGCTTCCAGAGATAGGCCCATGCTGGACGTGGATCATCTGTCGCATAAATTGGGTCATAGCAGTTTCCAGTTTGAGCCCACTTGATCCAAAAGTGTCTCCGACTTCTAGACATATGGCCACCCAACCATATGGTTGTCACGAAGAGAACTAACATCCATAGAATCCGGTGTTTCCAAAGCACAGTATGATCCCAAAGTAGGGAAGAATTAGCAATTTTTTCGACCTCTTGCTTTTCCCCAGTTGCTGCTAAGTAACAAAGCTGAGCTAACGGCAATCCACGGGCGATCTCAAAGCCCATTTGTCCATAGAAACGAGGATTAATATCAATTAACAAAAAGCGATCCTGATCCTTCAAATGAATGAACTCGGCCTCAAAAGCACCTTTGTAGCCTATACATTCAAGTAGTTCCCTTAGTTGTCGTGCAGGTCTTTCATGAATTTCTCGGCTTTCGAAACAAAGACCTACACCAATTCGGATCGGCTGTTGCAGAACCTTCTCAGAAGCCCTCAAAACGTAAGTATTACTCTCCGAATCAAAGAAGCCCGCGAGAGAATAGATATGCTCTGCCGCCTCAGAGTAAAACTCTTGCACCATTAAATTTGTTAGAGCTGGATCATACTCTAAAATTTCCTGCTTGTAAGAGAATCGCTTTTTAGATAATTCAAACGTTGCTAAAAGTTCTTCACGTGACTTGCAAAGACTACCCTTCCAGTTGGTTTTCATGCCAGCTTGGGTTTTAGGCTTTATCAAAACAGGATAATCGATAGTATCAGCAAGAGACCGTAGAGTTTCCTGGTGACTTGGAACCCAGGTTTCAGGGCAGTCGATGCCAAGCGAACGACAAGTGTAAAACAGTTTTTCCTTATTAAGAAGAGTATATGTGCTCTCTTCAGAGGGCTGGAAAAGATAGAAAAACTCTCTTAGGGTATTTTGATGACTAGCTATTAACCAACACATATCATCGGATGTTGGGTAAAGAATATACCCTGGATTCTGCCGACCAAAATCAATAAGCCACCGCAAGAAATCAGACAGGTTCTCAAGGCTAGGTGCTTCTATAAACTGGGAGATATACCGTGAAGTAGCAGTTAAGCAATGTCGGTCACTATCTGCTAGCACAACAGGAATGCCATGCTTACCAAGATCCCGAGCGGCTGCCAGAGTACCCAAGTAACTACCCATAGTTAAAAGAAAACCCCGAGAATTCGGCCAAGGCCGAGATTCATAACAATTGCTTGACGCAGTAGCAGTAAAGTTACCCACAGATTTTGTTCCACCTAGTTCTAAGAAAGGGAAAGCAAAGGCCTCGTCAGGCCTTACCTTACATGTGTCTTCAGCTCTGTGTCATCCTCTAACCTTTATGAATAAAAGGTTTCCTCTATTGAAGAAAGAGGTGATGCACACCTATCTATAGATATATTCTTTATAGGGGAGCCTCACCGAGAGAGGGTAGAGAGTCCGCCTATTTCATCGAAAATTTGCATTTCTATCCTTTTATTAGGAGAGTTAACACTAGTGTTGTCATACTGCCCAATCTATTCAGGCTGCTACCAGAGTTGTAGAAGTTTTATTTCACTGCATGAGGTCTAAAGTTGAGGAGATGTTGCTTTCTCCGTATAGAGGATTAGGTATTGTTTGCCGAAAGCCTGATATCGTCTTCATGGTCCACAATGCTACTTGTAGCGAAGCTTTGTAGCTGCGGCCTCATCAACTGATAAGCAATATTAAGATGAGTAACCTACCCAAAGTACCCAGCTTTTCTCCTGACTCTCTTCCTGACTATGAAAGGAAACTCTTGTTAGCCCTGGCTTTTTTTCTGGGTAGAGAAGTTACAGCTCAGGCGGTTGCCTGTCTAAGCATGTACTTACGCCAATCCGAACCGCGGGTTATGGCTCAGGTGAAATACTATGCTCATAAAGCCACCCAGCAGACGGGTCAACCTCTCAGTGAGTACGAATTACTCGATCTCATTGCTGCTGACCCCGAGAAGGTTGCAAAGCTGCTTCAGATGGGCGTTGTTCATGCACCCGGCCAATCTGATGTTTTTGATCCGATGCCCGAGCCCGGCAGTAACCCGTAAATAAGCAAAATTCCATGCTGCCCGATCAAGTTTTGCAGTATGGTTTTGCTGTTGCTGTTTCTCCAATGGGTGTCTGATGGAAGCACTTTTTAAGGTGACGGTTCAAATCTGGCTTAAGGCACTGCCCGTAGTTGCATTATCAGCAGGACTGTTGCATCTATCACCCAGACCTGCGATCGCAAACACAGGAACAACCGTTAGCCCACCAGGTGAAAATAGAACCCTGCTGGCTCAGGATCCTAATGTAGAAACTGTGCTGTACTTTGAGACGGATAGCATGGCTGTGCGGGTCTATCGACGTGGCAGCAATCTTTTCATGAACCTGTACAACCGGAGGACGGATGTTACTGAGGTGAGCAATGCTCCCACAGAACTGGTTCCTAATACCCAAGGCCAGACAGTGTACACAAACCGTGTAGGAGCAGTGGAACGCTTTGCCCGCATCAATGTTTTGGGAGAATCGGAACTAGAAATCGTCGATCCCAGCCGCACGGTGGTTCTTAAAGAACCAGGTTCTGATGCACTGGTTGGGGTACCATCTGGTACAACTGACTTTCAGGGCAACAACTTTGCTCCGGGTACGGGAGCGGTGGTGATCTCTTCTCGCTATGCTAAGCTTCGGCAGCAGCCTGATCTAGACAGCAGCACAATCACCACTATCCCACGTGAGGAAGGGGTGGTCGTAGTAGATCGGGTAGGCAACCCCAGTGATGGTTTTATCTGGTACAAGGTCACTTACCAAGATGAAACTGGCTGGGTTCGCGGCGATCTTTTGCAGGCCCGCTAAGCTCAAGCCGCTTCATTTTTTCAACCCATTCTTCTAGCCCAGTTCTGAGAACTCTCCTAGCGGCAACAGAAAACGGGTTGGGCTACTGCGCAATACCATGAATTACAACTTGGCCCTTCTCAATCTGGATATCTTGCAGGTTAATGCCGTTTTGAGCTAAAGCTTGGTCTAACTGAGCTTCGATCTGCGCCTTGGGTAGGCCAAGCTGATTAGCAAGCTCAGAAAGAGGAAGTTGAAATCGGCCAATAGTGACCATCGTATTGTCATCAAGCACCAATCGCCCTTCCTCAATGCGGGGGCTTCCCTTGATGCCAACATAGATGTCACGGTTAGCCAGGATAGGAAATTTCTGAGTGAGCTGGGCAAGGGCCTCCTGCCCCTGGGGAGGCAAGGCGTCAGCAGGGATATCAGACAGATTGACGACCATACCACTCTCAATCTGCTCGTTCTCTAAAGAGGTATTAATCCCCTTGCTCGCCTTTAGAAACTGGGCTGTCTCGGGTTGTTGTGCGATCGCACCTAACACCACCTGATTCACTTCTTGTTCCGAGAGGGTCAATGTAAGGGAAGCCCCTGGTTCGGGTTGAGTCACCTTGCTAGAAAGAAGTTCGTTCGCTGATCCCACTTCAGAAAGGGTAGTAGCTGATGGCGTATACCATGTTGGAAGGCGAGTGGCCTGATTCCAGGTGTAGGCTGCACCCCCGCCAAGGACAGCAGCAAAAACTGCAACACTTAAAAGAAATACCTTTTTCACGGTTCTAGCCGAATGGGTATATCCGGTATAGCACCTTAGATAGACAGATGTCTTGCAGACTGGGCAAAGACACGGTCTAAACCCTTAGAGCAAATTGAGCACCATACCCTCATGAGCCAGACGAACATGGGGGAAGTGAGTTTGAATTTTCATCTCCAATCGGTCGAGATAATCATCATCGTGCCGCGGGTCATGATGGAACAAAATGAGCTGTTTGACGTTGGCGCTTTTAGCAGCTTCCACCCCAATTTCCCAGGGGATGACGTCCTCACCGTGCCGGTCGTAGTAATCGGTATCAGCGTAAGTACCATCAAGAATGAGCACATCTGCTCCGGCAGCCAAGTACATCAAATTAGGATCAATGCTCTGCTGAGTATGGTCTGTATCAGTAGCGTAGACCAGGGAATGCCCCTGCCAAGACACTCGATAACCCAAGGCGCTGGTTTGGTGATTAAGGCCAATAGTTTCGATCAGGACATCTTGCAGAGGAATGACACTGCCGGCATTGATGTTGTGAAACTCAAGTTGGGCCTGCATTTGCTGCAACGGCGTAAAAAAGTTGGGGCGCAGCATTTGATCGGTGAGGCGTTGCTTGATCGAAGCGCCATTGGGAGCTGGAGCACCGTATATATGGAAGCTGTTACCACTCTCAAAGGCGGGCAAAAAGAAGGGAAATCCTTGAATCCGATCCCAATGTGTATGCGTAAAAAAGATACGGGCCTCGGTGTGAGTGATCTTATGCAACAGCGCTTTTCCCAACACCCGTAACCCTGTTCCCCCATCAAAGATGAGCCGTTGCCCCCCAACTAGCACTTCTACACAGGCGGTGTTGCCTCCATAGCGCACAGTTTCTGGCCCGGGGGTCGGCACACTGCCTCGTACGCCCCAGAAGTGGGCTGTAAATCCGTCTAAAGTCTCTGAATCTGCTGCAACCAATTCAGGCAAAGTCCCTTGGCTAGGGGCATGATCAAAGGATACGGGGTCGGACTCAGTCATATCACGGCATGCAGTCGAGCTAGGGATGCAAACTGATAGGGTACGCTGACGCTATTTAATCTTGTTGTGTCTGGAGGGGAGTTATCACTCTTTAACACCCCAATTAGCAGCATTCAGTAAACAGGGACTCAACACCCGTGATGAATGACGTAGTTAAATCAATAGACTACTTATATTCCTTATATTCAGCAACGCCATCAGTATTCGGGAAAATTACAGCTTAGGAACAGACTTTATTTATAAAGACCAGATCCAGTTAGATGCTGAACCCTGTTCTGATGCAGGGGTTGAGTTCAAACAGGACTACGGGTTTGATCAAAAATTCTGATAATTCAGAGTTCTTCTTGAGCATACCCACTCTGAGAGTACCCAATCCCCGCATGAACTTTGCTTAGGAAATTACTTTTTTCCAGCAGCAACGCAAGCTTCTACCAGAGGGTTAACGTGTTCTACATTCTTCCAACCCAAGATTTCCGTGACTTTCTTCTCAAGGTTTTTGTAAGTTCGGAAGAATTCAGCAATTTCGTCGAGGCGGTGAGGCGCAATGTCATCAAGAGACTTGACTTGAGCATAGCGGGGATCAGAAACAGGCACACAAAGAATCTTTTCGTCCCGGTCGCCGCCGTCAACCATTTCCAACATGCCAATGGGGCGAGCTGTGATCACACACCCAGGAAAGGTGGGCTGATCCATAATGACCATGCCATCGAGCGGGTCTCCATCGTCTGCCAGCGTGTTGGGGACAAATCCGTAATCGTAAGGATATTGGACAGAGGCGAATAGCACCCGGTCTAGGGCAAACGCATTCATATCCTTATCAAATTCGTACTTGTTCTTGCTGCCGCCTGGAATTTCAATCAGCACATTTAGCAGCCCAGGCTTAGGCTGAGCAGGAATTTTAGAGAGATCCACAACGCTCCTCCAAGTTCATTCAACCATTCAATCAAAGGCAAAGGGGATTCCTTCGCCTTAGCATTGTACGAGGAATTGGCTCTTCCCCTAAAGAGCAGAGTGGTTAGGAACATCGCCCTTTCATAAAAGAGCATAGGGTTTGAGCTCGCGGAAAAGCTGCCAAATCCTGTACCCGGTTAAAGGTCGGGTGAACAGTGCAGAGGCAAGGCGGCTTACCGAGAGCAGCAAAGCAACAAGTCACTTTAATGTCCCAACTGAGACGCTTCGGTTTAGTTGCTACTAACCCAAAGGCCTACTGGGGAACTGCCCTATGCGCTTTGTCAGAAGTGCGAGTTGCCTTACTCTCGAAGCTGGGTCGGCATGGGTGGAGCTGCCTCTATGGCATCCATCCGGGCGGAGGAGAAATGTGCGATCGCAAAGACAGGCAACGTTAACGTCAAAATCGCAACCACAATACCGAGCAAACTAGACAAACGACTAGAAGATTCTTGCGGAGGGATATCAGATTGACTGGCAGATTCCATACAAAAGTGTTGAGAGCAATAAACCGTGAAGCGCTAACTTCGAAGTTGGAGGTGGGTAAGTGAGCCAAGATTAACTCTTTGGACAAACCCAACCGTCTACTTGTTCTGACAATCTTAAAGATTCCCCAACAGTTAGCTGTCTTACGGACAACAAAGTGACCTAAATCACTTCATCAAAGATTGAAATTTCCGGTTTTACCCTAGCACTTCTTGGAAGACACTGGCATCCTGACAACAGAACAATTTTCTTTTTTCTTAAGAGCGAGACTTAAGCAATTCGTGGATACTCTTAAGTTCCGCTAAGATGGCCCGTAGCAGTTCTTGAGTTACGGTTTCAGGAGGGGTTTGAATCTCAATGGTAGGATTTAGGCCAAGCACATCTCGGGCAAATCGTCGTACCTCTTTGGGGTGAAATAAAAGAGGTTCTTCTCGATGAGAACGGATTTCGGGGTTCAGCCTTTGGGGATCGTAGGGTGGATTAAGCAGTTCGGGCTGCGTGTTGGCGTAGCGATAAACGGAGGCTCGCGATCGCTTGAGCTGCTTTTGTACCTCTTCAACAGTTAACAGAATTGGCTCATCAGTAAGGCCAGACAAACTAAAGGCAGGCGATTGAGAGAAAGGGGTGGAATCCAAAGAATCGGGGGTCATGGACGAGCAGTGCCCTGGCATACACTGGCTACTCTATCAGGTCTCAGGAATCCAAAATGCTCCTAGATAGGCCGTCATTTTCTCCCCATTTTGTAGAGTTAGGCGAGACCCGTCCACGCGACAAACTATACACAAACCGCACGGACGGCGGAGGGCTGTGGTAAAACTGCTGGCAGGATGAGGTTAAGAGTATTTGTGAGTGGTTTAAGGCGGCGATCAGTACGGAAATACCTGACAGGGATAGCAGTAGGCACCTTCAGCTTAGGGATGCTGGCGAGTTTAGCAGCCTATAGACTGGCCCCTAATGCTCAGTCTACTGAGCTATGGACGACCGATTTGAAGCCTGAATTGCGGCTGTTGCGGCGGGTTGCCCAACCGCTGCAACTTACGGGTCGTCCTATCCCCTATCCTCTGCCTCCTGCCCAAGAGGTGTGGGAGTGTGAGGTTGCGGTGGTGGGTGGATCGCTCGGGGGGGTGGCGGCAGCAGCCCACGCCATGCAGTCAGGAGCCCGTACCTGCCTGATTGAAACGGCTCCTTGGTTGGGGGGGCAGATTAGCGCCCAAGGCGTTTCGGCTTTGGATGAGTCTTTGCGGATGCGGCAGCAGCAGAATTTTTCGGCTAGCTGGGAGCGATTTAGGAATCTACTAGAACGGCAACCCGTTAAACTTCCAGCGTGGAGCCCAGGTCCGTTGGATCGAACAGTGGCTCAGGTTAACCAGTGCTGGGTAGGCACGCTGTGCTTTCCCCCCAAGGCAGGCTCAACCGCGTCTGAGCAACTGTTGGAGGGGTTTGCTCAAAGCGCTCCGGGAAGTCAGTGGGGCAGTGCGATCGCATTTAAGGGAGCCGAGTTTGACGCCACGGGGCGCAACATTACGGCGATCTACGCAGCCAAGCGCATTCCCAAAGATCCTAATTACTTGCCTAAGGGGCGTCTATCCGAAGAGCTCTCTGAATGGTATAGCTGGTCGCCGACGAAGACATTTGATCGAGTATCTATTCGATTGCAACCGCCTCCCGGAAAGCGGATGCTGGTGATCGATGCAACCGATACGGGTGAGTTAGTAGGCTGGGCCGGAGTCCCTTACCGCGTGGGTTCTGAGTCTAACCAGACCACTGGGGAAGTCCATGGAGCCCGCTTTGATAATCCAGATTGTACACAGGCCTTTACGTACCCATTTGCGATCGCAATCCACAACGACAATGGAGACAGCCTAGCAGCCCTTTCCCAGCTCAAAACAACCTATGCGCTGCACGAACACTGGGCGGAGTATGACCTAGAAGGGTTCCCCATGTTTAACGACAAAAGTGTTTTTCACTATCGCCGCATCGTTAGCCATACGCGCAATAACCCTTACTTTGGTTCGCCTGCGCTGGGGGATATTTCCATGATCAACTGGAATAAAGGCAATGATTGGAACTGGATGAATCCGCCACTCATTATGCAGCATGGGGATTTAGCTAAGTCAGGCCAGTACCAGAACTGGATGGGAGGACTCTCTCAGTCTTCACTCAAATTTGGCGAAGAGCATGCCCTTAAATTTGCCCGCTGGCTGCTGGAAACCCAGGCAACGCCTGACTACCCTTTGACTTACTTGTATGGGACGGATAGCCCCATGGGAACGCTGTCAGGTCTGAGCATGGTGCCCTACTTCCGAGAAGGACGCCGCATTCTAGGCCGCACCGCCTATGGTCAGGAGAACTTTCAAATTCGGGAAAATGACTTGCGCTACGAGTTCCCAAATCAGCGCAACTTCAGCCCCACCTCTGTAGGCATGGTTCACTATGCTATCGATATTCATGGTTGCCGCTACCGCAACTGGTTGCCCTCCGGAGAAGCGGTCAGTTCCCCTGCGGAGGAACCTAAAGTCCGTCCTCTCCAACTTCCCTTAGAAAGCTTGATCCCTCAAGACGTGGACAATCTACTGATTGGGGGTAAGGCCTTAGCAGTCACCCACATCGCCAACGCAGTCACCCGCATTCACTACAATGAGTGGCAAATTGGCGCAGCGGCGGGCTCGACCGCAGGCTGGCTGGTTAGCCAAGGCACTCCGGTCGCTTCCCCCGCTGATATTGTGCCCAACGGGCAAATAGAACCGCTTCAGGTGCACCTACTGCAACAGGGGTTACGCCTGAGTTGGTAAGCTCGGTAGGCTTTTAGCAGACACAAGAGCGGCTGTTGAGGTCGAACTTGTAGCCGTTGGGCAAGATATGGAGCTTGACTCCACAGAGCGCCAGAGGTTCGTCTTTGAGCAACTCATCGACGTTGTTGTGGGTGACATTGGCCATATCGACAATGGTAACGGCCCCTTCGCCAATCACCTCGACCTCGCTGCCATTAACTGCGATCGCAGTGTTTTCGTCAATGCCAAAGCCAAGAACAACAGGCTGTTGCGCTGCTGCAGAGAGCAGGCGACCTAATCTTCCCCGTTGAGCGAAGTGCTGGTCGATCACCACCCCTGGCAAAAAGCCCATACCCCGGTCCATGCTTACCACATCGGGTCGAGGGTTGGTTTCAGCCTCCCCTTCCACGATCATCATATCGGGCATCATAGCTGCACCAGCGCTGGTGCCTGCAACGACAATGCCTTGGGAAAAACGCTCATGCAGTAGGGCATCTAGCTCCGTGTCTTTTAATAGTTCAGTAATGCGAGCTTGATTGCCTCCTGTAAAGAAGACCCCTGTTGCCTGCCGAATGCTTTCTAGCGCAGTTGGGTTGCTGGCGTCCTCTCGGTCGGCTGTATCTACAGCCTGCACGCTTTCAACGCCCAGTCGCTCAAAAATGCCGATGTACTGCTCACCCACTTCTCCGGGTAAACCAGTTGCTACCGTCATGACTACAATCCGAGCCTGCACACCACCTGCCCGCCGGACAAACTCCCGCAAGATGCGGCATTCACCTTCTCTATCTTCGGCCCCGCCAATGATAACCAACTGACCATGAGTTTCTGGCAATGCTACGCTTTCGGGCGCTTCTGAGACTGCGTCCGCCTGAGCTGATTCCACCACGGTGTTTCCCTGCTTAATTTAAGAAAGTGTTATTGCCCTACTAAAACACAGCCGAAATTGTGCCTGGGACTTCCAAATGGTAGATTCCGATACGGTTTTAGGGAGGAGTGATTGGAGCCTTTAGCTCTGTACAGAAGCGGATCACCCGAGCAAGTCATTACGAGCAAAGCGCGGCAATCTTCGTTGAGAATCTGCCACACCGAGATTGCTTCGCTCTGCACTCTACGAGAAGCAAGCTACGCAATGACAATGCCTTCTTATATAGCGATCCTAATTGAGATGTGAGAAGCGGCCATAGGAAAATAGCTTTGGGAAGTCAAAGGTTTGGCGATGAGTCACAAACTCAAATAGGAACTTAACGGCGTTGAACGATTGGCACAAGTGATAATACTCTCGAATA
>DATNQF010000195.1:0-2335 GCA_036702855.1 Trichocoleus sp.
CCCCTCCCCTCAGAACCGGACTTAAACCTTCCAGCTTATCCGGCTCAAGCAGAACACAAGCTAACTACTGCTCTCCAGAATGAAGCTGTCGATGGCAAACGGAGTGAAGGAGTAACAGATTACTTAGCGTGTCTTTCCCTCCCAAGGCTTTGGGTACCTTGTGGTGGGCATGAAGTGTTTCCCCGTTGAATAGGGATTCACTACAAATAGGACACTTAAAGCCCTGCTTTCTGGCAAGCTTTTGCCTGCTGGAGGATAGCTCTTTTGCTTTGGCTTTCGCTCTAATGTGCCAGTACTCCTTCAGGGACGGATCATCGGGTGATGCCCGACCCTTGACCATGATGTATCGCTCAATCGAAATCCAGGTGAACTTGAGCAGATGCTCGCCTGTGGCTTTGTTGCCAAAGACCCAGTTGTCATAGCGGTCGAGGTTCAGCCGCCCCCAATATTGCTTAAACCACCAGTGCGGTGGCTTATTGGGATGCAGCTTCTTGGCGTACAGCCGCTGCTTTTGAAACATCCAAGTATCGAGCTTGTGGAAGGTTCTAGAGGCAACCCCAATGCGGAAGTAGTTGGCCCAACCCCGAATAATGGGATTGAGACACATCACCACCTCTCGCACTGGTCTACCTCGCAGAGCTAACCATTCGGCCTTGAGCTTGGACCTAATCGCCGAGATGGATTTGCGACTCGGTTTCGTGAGTAGTTTCCATCCGGTCTTAGTTTGCTTCGGCGTGTAGTAGTGCCTGAAGTTGAAGCCGAGGAAGTCTAGACCCTCACGCAGATGGACAATACGTGTCTTTTCCTTGGAGAAGGCCAGCCCTCTTTCCTGTAACCAGGGGATGAGCGCTGCAACTGCGACCTCGGCATCTTCTCTTGTTTCGCACATGACGACAAAGTCATCCGCGTATTTCACCAGACCTCGCTTACTGCATAGATGTCCTCGGCAGTCGTAGCAAATGCCAAGAGCCTCTTCCATGCCGTGTAGAGCGATGTTGGCCAGCAGTGGGGCAATCCCATTGCCTTGGGGTACGCCCGCTTGAGTTGAGTGCCATTGTCTTGACTCCACATAGCCCGCCTTGAGCCACTGACGGATTAGTTCCCGTGCGGGAAACTGCCCCACAGCATCCATCAGAAACGCTTGATTGATGTTGTCGAAGCAGCCTTGCAGGTCTGCATCAACCGCCCAATGTTTGCGATTCTTGGGCAAGGCCATGAAGTAGAGCTTTTGAATAGCATCATGGCAACTGCGACCAGGTCTGAAGCCGTAGCAACTGGACTCCAGCTTGGCTTCCCATTCGGGCTCCAATGCTGTTTTGACGACCCGTTGCATACAGCGATCAGTAATAGTCGAGATGCCAAGTGGACGCAGCTTGCCATTGGCTTTTGGGATGTAGACCCGGCGACTAGGCTTAACCTGCCAGGGTTGGAAGGCCGCTAGCGTTTCCACGAGCTTCCCTTTCTCCTCCGGCGTGTTCACCAGGTGCTGGTCAATCCCCGCTGTCCTTTTGCCTCGATTGATCTGCGTCACTATCCTCACGCTCAGCAGGCGGTTGGAGTAGCTGCGCAGCATTAGCTTCTGAAGTGAGCGTACTTTTTTGTAGTCGCCCTGAGTAGTCGCCCGAAAGATGCGATATCTCAAGTTCTTGACCACCCGGTTGGCCTTGCGCCAGTTAATGCAGGCCCACTGGGTCGGTGTCTTGGTTCCGTTTGCTAAACTCAGTCGAGCTTGCACCTAACTTGTCCCTTGACTTCAGAACCTTTACATCGCGCTTTGGGTGTTCCACCTGCCTCACGTCAGCAGCCTTTCGACTTGAGCATGAGCTCTATCCAGCGAGTTATCAGGAGGGTTCCTGTTTCCTTTGGTCTTTCGACCGACTGGCATTGGCTTCTTGAGGCATCCTGTGCCCACTGAGGAGTTGAGCTGGCCTTGCGGCTTTGCCTACTGTGACCTTAGAGGCCGCAGACCTCATTGGGGTTTCCACGTTTCACTTCTTTTGAGATGCGATAGGGTAAGGTGCCCTCTATACGCCGAGGTCTGGGTGTCCGTGTCCGTTCAGGCACGCTAACGGTTTCTGTCCACTCGTTTCGAGAGTGAGTGACCTGTATCGCTGTATCAGCCATTTCAGCGATCTGCATTTACGACGCCTCGTCGAGGGTTCACTTTCGTTCACCTGTCCTATCTTTCCCTTGTCCGGTTACACGCTTCGGCTAGGTGCTTCCTTGGACGTTACTCTCCGCTTCACACCCTGCCGTTACCAGCAGCGCATGGGTGAGTTGGGAACAGCCCTGGACACTGGGCTGAAAGGGATCTGACCTCCTTTACTCTTCTAGA
>DATNQF010000205.1:0-5631 GCA_036702855.1 Trichocoleus sp.
CCTTTGCTAGCCAGAAACCGCTTTCCAGCGATTTTGCTATTGATGTTGATGTCCGCGATGAAGGTATTGCCCTGCTCAATCTCTTTACTCAGGCTGTTAGCTGGGAGTCGGGTAAAGGCGCAATCAATTTCACGGCGCGAGGCAACTGGGAAGATGGCCAAGCACCTGATATTACGACCCTGGCAGGAATGGCTAATTTTGAAGATGCCACAGTCCTGGCGGACGTTTTGCCAGAACCGTTGACCAACATTGATGGTCAAGTCAGGTTCCAGCAAGACCGTATCGTTGTCGAAAAATTAACGGGTGAGTTTAGTAAAGGCAACCTCTTTGCCCAAGGGGCGCTGCCAATACTGACACCCATTCAAACTGAGTTTGAACCCGATCCAGAGGCGATTAGCACCGCAGTAGCAGGGGCCGAAATTGCTCGTGCTGCCGGCAATCCAGACGCCGCTAGCAGTCCTGCAATATCGGCTATCACGGCTGAGACAGGGGCTGTTCCCCCGCAGCCCGCTTCATCGGCGAATCTGGCCGATACTCCTCTAACCCTCAACGGCGAAAACATTGCCTTGAATTTCAAGGGCATTTACAACGGACAGGTTAATGGTCAAATCCAAGTGGGGGGCAGTATTTTTGTCTACGGCCCAATTATTCACGGTTCTGTGGTTTTGTCCGAAGGCAGGCTGTCGCTGCCCAGAGATAGGGCTTCTGAACTGAACAACCAACCTGTTGCGGTGTCCTCTAATCGTGTGGGTATGTTTAGTCCTCTACCGCCTGTTTTGGACGATTTGAGCCTATACCTGGATGAGGATATCCGCATTATTGTGCCAGGCATCGTAGATGTGGCTGCTCAAGGCGGAATCAACGTCAATGGTATCTACCCTGCACTCATGCCCGAGGGACGGATCCAGTTGCCCTCCGGTCGGATTAACCTGGTGACTACACAGTTTCGCTTAAGCGGGGATGACAACTATGCCGAGTTTCGTCCCAGTTTGGGGCTTGAGCCTTACTTGAAGGCGACCCTTCGAGCGGCAGTGCCTGCTGGTTCTGGTAGTACCACAGCCCTGGTCCAAGGTACGTTCTTTCCAGCTAACGAAGTCAGCGATGCCCCTGTCGATCGCTTGGGCTTTAACCAAACCGGGGTTGAAACCGTACGGATTCAGGCCCAGGTGGAAGGGCCTATTAGCCAGGTGGCTGACCTACGAGGGGTAACCCTTACCAGTACCCCATCCCGCTCGGAGGGCGAAATCATCTCCCTAATTAGTGGTGGTTTCTTCACCGCTCTAGAATCCACATTGGGAACTGTGGGAGGTTCGGGAGATAGCTTCCAGGGCTTAATTGCTTTAGCGGGAACAGCATTGCTCAATAACATCCAAGATGTATTGGGCGGTGCCTTGAACTTGAGTGAACTGCGACTCTACACCACTACAAATGCCAGAGGTGGCCAGGAAGCAAGCAATTCATTGGATTTTGGTGGAGAAATTGGCTTTGCCCTGTCGCCCAGCATCTCCCTGTCGGTTCAAAAAACCTTCACTACGGTTACGCCTGCTCAATTTAACCTACGCTATCGCTTGAGCGACCAGTTTACGGTTCGGGGGACGACCAGCTACGAAAACTTCAGAGAAAGTAGTGGACTCCTGTTAGAGTATGAATCGCGGTTCTAGCGCCTAGGTACTTCCGTTGCCTGGGCTGTGCCAGCGCAGTTATTTCAAGATCTATGGTGTCTGATCCCCAATCTCCTAAAACCGATAAGTCAGGTCCTGATACGTCGGTAGATTCTTCGCTTTCCCCTACCCAAGGCGGTAAATTTCGCTGGGGGCAACTCTGGGCCAGCCAGCAGGAAAACCTGCGCATCCTGGGAATTGCCCTTGCGATCGCACTCATTGTTCGTTTCTTTATCGCAGAACCTCGGTTTATTCCCTCAAACTCGATGGAGCCGACCCTCGATATTGGCGATCGTTTGATCGTCGAAAAAGTCTCCTATCGTCTGCATCCACCCCACCGGGGAGACATTATTGTTTTTCATCCGCCCCTGCAACTCACAGCCTTAGGCTATGACCCACGCCAAGCCTTTATTAAGCGGGTGATTGGAGAACCGGGTCAGACTCTACAGGTCAGTCGAGGTCAGGTGTATGTGGATGGCAAAGCCCTTGAGGAAGCGTACATTCGAGAAGCGCCTAGCTATGAAATGCTGCCAGTCACAGTTCCTCCGGGTGCTGTCTTTGTAATGGGTGACAACCGCAACGACAGCAATGATTCCCACATTTGGGGAGTGCTGCCCCAGAGTAATATCATTGGTCGGGCTACCTATCGGTTCTGGCCCCTCGACCGCTTTGGCAATGTTGGATAGACCTGCTTTAGATGTCTGCTTCTCCTTCATATAAGGTTTTGAGCGGCAGGGCATTGATTTGATCGATCTCCCGAAGATAGCGAGATAAAACCTCCGTCTGGCCGTGAGTAACGTAGACGGTTTCTGCGCCTGTCTCACGAACCGTTTGAAGCAGTCCTGGCCAGTCAGCGTGGTCAGACAACACAAAGCCTCGTTCGTAACCCCGCCGTCGTCGAGCCCCTCGCACTGCCATCCAGCCAGAGGCAAAGGCAGTTTGAGGATGCTTAAACCGTTTCATCCAGGTAGAGCGATGGCCGGAGGGGGGCGACAGCACCAAATCTCCCTGGTAGGTGTAGCTGCGGGGCATAGATGCCGTGGGAATGGTGGGTAGCATGGGCACGCCAGCCTGCCGATACACCTCTGTCAGAACCTCAACTGCTCCGTGAACGTATACTGGGCGATCGGTGAACTGGGTTAGTTCGCTCAAAATTCGCTGGGCTTTGCCAAAGGCATAGCAAAACAAAATAGAGGCTCGGCTAAGATCGCTCTGCCACCACTCATAAATTTGTCGAGCCGTGACTGCTCCCGGATCCCAGTGGTAGATGGGCAACCCAAAGGTGGCCTCGGTGATAAACGTGGTGCAAGGGACAACTTCAAAAGGCGTGCAGGAAGGATCCGGGCAGCGTTTGTAGTCTCCAGAAACCACCCAAATTTCATCCTGCCACTCTACTCGAATCTGAGCAGACCCCAAGACATGCCCTGCCGGATGGAATGATACCCAGGTTTCGCCTAGTTTGAGCTTTTCACCATAGTCCACGGGCTGAAGTGCGATCGCATCTCCCAGCCGCCTTCTCAAAACTCCTTCTGAAAGACCTGTAGCTACATAATGGCTGCTACCAGAACGCGCATGATCTGAGTGGGCATGGGTCAATAATGCCTGCGTTACAGGTTGCCAAGGGTCGATAAAAAAATCACCCTTCTCGCAATAGAGCCCTTCTGGGCGCACAGTAATGAGTGTCATCCCCTAGGTCCATGAGGCAAGTGGCTAGTGACAGGTTATTACTCGATCATAGAGCTTAGGTCACTTGGTTGGAATGCGGCAGTCTGTCCCTACTTTGTTTGGCTTCCGCTCCTAAAGGACAACTGAGGCTTTGACTTGTCTCCCAATAGAAAACATTTACAGAAGATATTACACAGTGACTTTTTCCCTCAAAAGCAGCCATACGCTTTTGAGTTGGGCTTTGGCATGAAGCGAATAGTGGGAGAACCTAAAGACAAACCAAGAAGCCTGCTTCTTCGTGAAAAAGTTTGGATAAACTAGGTTCCTTGTCAAGAAAACAAAAAATGCCAAGAATTGGGCTGTGACTTTTCTGGTGTTGGTCAAAGGTATCAGGCGGGAGTTCGCAGATGCTTCGGACATGCCTGGAATGCCTAAGAGCAAAGTGCTCTAGTAAGTCTGGATGTAGATGTTATGGGGTTTCATACCGAACACTTCAACAATTGAGAGCCATATTCGTAAGTTTTTCTGTAGAAGTTAGCAACTTTTGAGCTTCAGAGGCTTTGATTTGTGAGTAGTACTGGTCAACCAACTGTATTAGTGACGGGGGGAGCTGGCTATATCGGCTCCCATACTGTTTTGTGCCTGGAGCAGGCTGGGTATCGTGTCGTTATCCTAGATAATCTTATCTACGGGCACCGAGACTTGGTAGAGGGCATTTTGCAGACCGAACTGATCGTAGGGGATATTTGCGATCGCACACTTCTCGATCAGATCTTTCAGCAATACCCCGTCGAAGCAGTGATTCACTTTGCTGCCTATGCTTACGTCGGGGAATCCGTACAAAACCCAGCCAAGTACTACCGCAACAACGTGGTGGGCACCCTGACCCTTTTAGAAGCTATGGTGGCCGCTTCAATCAAGCAGCTCGTCTTCTCCTCCACCTGTGCTACCTACGGAGTCCCTAAGGAAGTCCCCATCTCTGAAACTCATCTCCAAGCTCCGATCAACGCCTATGGGCAAAGCAAGCTCATGGTTGAGCAGATGCTACGCAACTTTGATCGTGCCTACGATTTTAGGTCTGTCTGTTTCCGGTACTTCAATGCCGCAGGAGCCGACCCCCAATCTCGTTTGGGCGAAGACCACAATCCGGAAACCCATCTCATTCCGCTGGCCTTGTTAACTGCGCTGGGAGAGCGAGAGTCGTTATCTGTTTTTGGCACCGACTATCCCACCGTAGACGGCACTTGTGTACGGGACTACATCCATGTCACCGATTTAGCCAGTGCCCATGTTTTAGGCCTTGAATACCTGCTCAACGGGGGTAAAAGCGATATTTTCAATTTGGGTAACGGGGATGGCTTCTCGGTGCGCCAAGTCATCAATGCGGTTGAGCAAGTTAGTGGCAAAACCATTAAGCTGATTGAATCAGACCGCCGCCCAGGTGATCCGCCTGCCTTAGTTGGCAGCAGCGACCGGGCTAGAACCGTGCTGGGTTGGCACCCTCAGTATTCGGACTTAACTACCATGGTGCAGCATGCCTGGAATTGGCACCAAGTTCGCCATGGTTGCACTGCTTTGCCGTCAGTATAAGGGGCACTCTTTTAATTTTTTAGGTCAAGCAGTGCTGTTTGTTCTCAACCGGAGAAGACTCAAACTACTTATATCTGTTAAGAGCAATTTAGTTGGCCAGCAACACTACAACTTGAAGCTTTAAAGACCGTTTATAAAGACAATCTGAATTATGCTTGGTTACAAAGCAGAGTTCGTTGCTGCTGATTGAACCTCCTTGGTAATTTGAAGTCAAGCTTATCCACCTAGTATTAAAGGTTTTGCTGAGGATTAGAGTTACCTAGAAGCGGCAGCGGAAAAACCTCTACGATAAAGCCAGGCCTTTCACGTAAGTCTCTATGCAAGACGCAGAGGTTATCGTTGTTGGCAGCGGCATCGGGGGATTAGTCGCTGCTGGACTCTTAGCTCGCTATGGTCAAAGCGTTATTGTCTGCGAGAGTCATTCTGTTCCTGGCGGTGCGGCCCATGAGTTTTCTCGGGAGGGGTTTCGCTTCGACTCTGGCCCTTCTTTTTACTGTGGTTTATCCGATCCTCATTCGCTCAACCCCTTGCGGTTAGTGCTGGAAGTACTAGAGGAATCATTGGAATCAATTCCCTATGACCCGTTGGGTTACTATCACTTTCCCGAAGGGACATTGCCCATCTATGGAAATGGAGAGCGCTATCGAGATGCGATCGCACAATTTAGCCCTCAGGGTGCGCAAGAATTAGCTGGGTTGGATCAGCGTTTTCTAGC
>DATNQF010000206.1:0-9743 GCA_036702855.1 Trichocoleus sp.
GTCCGGCTATAGCGATGGGGCTGAAAAACAGCCACAATCCGGTTCACATCTCCAGGGTAGGAGGCATCCTTTAGCTTAAGCCGAGCTGCTGCCAAGGTCGCCCGGATTTCGCTGGGATGGTGGGCGTAGTCATCGACAAACCAAATGCCGGCGTGGTAGCCTCGCTGCTCGAAGCGTCGACGCGCACCCTCAAACTGGCTTAAAATTTCCGCGATTTGGGCAAAGGGAAGACCAAGTTGACGGCCTACCGCGATGGCGGCCAGCGCGTTACTGAGATTGTGTTGGCCCAATACTTGCAGATTGAGCGTGCCCAAGACTTGGCCTTTCTCCCAAATTGTGGCTTTTGTACCACCCGCATGATAGGTAATTTCGTCAGCCACGTAATCTGCCCCTGACTCGGGGTGAAGGCTGTAGGTAATGCCGGGTTTCAGGGCATCTCGCACTGTTGCACAGTCAATGCAGCCAACCAATAAGTCACACTTACGGGCGAAGGTTTCAAAAATGGCAACCACATCTTCTAGGCTGCCGTAGTGATCGGTATGGTCTAGCTCAATATTGGTTACAACCCCAATATGGGCAGAAAGTTTTGCCAAGGACCCATCTGATTCGTCGGCTTCGGCTACCAAATAAGGACCTTCGCCTAGATGGGCGTTGCCACTCCAAGCTCCAACCTCACCCCCAACTACAATGGTAGGGTCGAGCCCAGCCTTGAGCAGCAATAGACCAATCATGCTGCTGGTTGTGGTTTTGCCGTGGGTTCCAGCTACCGCTATGCTGCTGTAATCCTTGATAAGAGCAGCCAGTAGCTCAGAACGGTGCAAAATTGGACAGTCTAACTTTAGGGCTGCTTGGTATTCAGGATTGTTTGTATCGATAGCTGTTGAACAGACGACTTGGGGCAACTGGCAGATAATAGGAGCCGGTGCGGCACTAGAGGAGGTTGCCTCTGAAGATAGGTGGTTGCTCTTGGCAAAACAGTCTTGAAAGAAATTGAGATTGCTGGCTTCCTGCTCCCAAAAGATATGGGCTCCGGCTTCCTGTAACCGCTGGGTTATATGGGTTAACCGCAAATCTGAGCCGGAAACAGGCAGTTTTCGTTTTGTGAGAATGTAGGCTAGCGCAGACATCCCAATTCCACCTATTCCAATAAAGTGGAAGGGTCTGCCGCCAAAATCGACAGATTTCGACATTTTTTTCTCCTCAAAACACCACACCACACCATTATTCAGGCGTAATCATATCAAGATTTGCTCGATTGACCTAACTCTGAGTTGGCTGCTTTTGAAATCCAGCCTAGAGCAAGGCTTTGATGCGGTTCGCCTGGTAGATCACGCTCCCTGTACTAGCACCATCCCCTTCTGCGATCGCAATTTCTCCAGTACAACCTTCTAATTAGGGCGTCTGAGGAAACGGTCAATCTAAGGCCTTCCTGACATGGTTAGAGCACCTAAAGCCTTACAGTAAGGATGGGGCTTTTATAGTAATTGTCTTCTTCTGGAGTATCAAGCGTTCTTCCGGTCAATCCACTAACAATTGGGTAATTTACCTGCATTTTCCGCATCTTCTCCTTTTATAGGGAGGTTTACCCAAGGCTTAATGACAATCTGACCAGATCCATATATTGGTAAAGCAAAAATGATTGGGGATCATCCATAGACTTAGTTCAATGGATTTCCGCTATAAAGTTGATCATGCTTTGCGATATGATGGTTTCGACTAAGAATAGTTACCTAGTCTGAAGTAGTGCAGAGGTTTAAAGGCAGTGATTAGAGTAGCAATTAACGGGTTTGGACGTATCGGTCGGAACTTCCTTCGCTGCTGGCTAACACGGGAAAATAGTCAGCTAGAAGTCGTCGCTATTAACGATACCTCCGATCCTCAAACAAACTCCCACCTCCTAAAATACGACTCTATGCTGGGCCGCTTAGATGCGGACATCCGAGCAGAAGAGAACACCATTGTTGTCAACGGCAAAGCTATCAAGTGCTACTCTGATCGCAACCCCAACAATCTACCCTGGGGAGCCTGGGACATCGACCTGGTAATTGAAGCAACCGGGGTTTTTGTCAGTGAAGAGGGCGCTGCCCGTCACATTGAAGCAGGGGCTAAGAAGGTTCTAATCACGGCTCCTGGTAAAGGTGGCGGTATTGGTACCTATGTAATGGGTGTTAACGACAGTACGTACGCTCACGATAAAGAGCGGGTTGTTAGCAACGCTAGCTGCACAACCAACTGTTTGGCTCCGGTTGTGAAAGTCCTGCACGAGCAGTTTGGCATCGTCAAGGGCACCATGACCACCACCCACAGCTACACTGGCGACCAGCGGTTGCTCGATGCTAGCCACCGGGATCTGCGCCGCGCTCGCGCTGCTGCTCTAAACATTGTTCCGACCACCACTGGAGCTGCAAAAGCTGTTTCTCTAGTTATTCCTGAAATGGCTGGCAAGCTAAATGGTATTGCTCTGCGAGTGCCCACTCCCAACGTTTCTGTGGTTGACTTGGTTGCTCAAGTAGAGAAACCTGCGATCGCAGAACAAGTTAACGCAGCCCTCAAGGCAGCTTCAGAAGGTCCTATGAAGGGCATTCTTGGCTATACCGAACTGCCTCTCGTCTCTATCGATTACCGCAAGACCGACGAGTCTTCCATTGTTGATGGAAACCTAACGATGGTAATGGGCGGCGACATGGTTAAAGTCGTTGCTTGGTACGACAACGAGTGGGGCTACAGCCAGCGGGTAGTTGACCTAGCTGAGCTAGTTGCTAAGAACTGGCAGTAGAGTTTGGCAATAGGGCTTGATCACCAAGTCTGACTCTAGTTTTTAAAGTCAAAAGCGGCACTGGTATCAGTGCCGCTTTTCAAATGCTGTTTTTCTGTAGATACTGCGTCTTGGCTGGATGTTGGATCTTTTTCTAGAGCTTCTAGAGGGAGGATTCCGAGAACAGACGGACGTATGGCTCTAAGCGTTTGAACTCTCCAGTCATCAAACAGGACTGCCGAAAGTTTTCAAAGACTTGGCGCTGGAGCCCGGTGTCTCCTAATTGAACGAGTACTTGAAGGCGCTGCTCCAAATAGTCTAGAGCACGGCTGGTATCGCCTAGGGCGCGGTAGCTATTGGCTAGCCCCTCCAAAATTTGTTCTTCGCTGCGAGTATCGTTTAGCTGGCGTACCAAACCTAGCTGCTGGTGAAAGTATCCAATAGCTCGTGGGTAATCTTCAAGGGCTTGGCAGGCACTAATGAGGTTGCGTAGAACTCGCAAAATAACGCGCAGATCGGCAACTGATGAGGTGCTGGCTTGGGGCACATGCACAAGGTGCAGCAATTGATCGTAGTACTCGATAGTCTTGTAGAAATTTCCGAGGGCATGATAAGTATTGCCCAGGTTGCGCAGTACCTGTTCCTGCGTTCCTTTATCTCCAGATTGTTTAGCCAAATCTAAACTGGCTTTATAGAGCTCGGCTGCTTGTAGCGCATTACCCTGCATCCGATGAATCATTGCTAGGTTGTTGAGGGATCGCATCTCAGCGGGACGATCTCCCAACTCGCGGGCTAATGCCAAACTTTGGCTCATGTAGTCCAGTGCTTTTTTAAGGTCTTGAAGGTGGCGATAGCTATTGCCTAAATAGCTAAGTGCTTGTTGCGCTAGATGTCGATCTTCGAGGCGGTGAGCAATTGTCAAGCTTTGACGGGCGTAGTCCATCGACCAGAGGTAGTCAGCAAGTTTGTAGTAAAGACTCGCTAGGGTGAGCAGAACTTTACCTTCGCCACTGCGATGGGCCAAGCTGCGGTAGGCCTGAAGTGCTTGCTGAAGAATGGCTAGGGCTGGGGTGTACTGTCCCTGACGGTACTGAGCAATGCCTTGTTTGAGCCACTGATGGGCTTCTGCCAACAGGCACTTGTGCTGTTCAGTGGACAATCTTTTGTGGTCAGGCAAGGTGCTGGTAACTGGAACCAGGGTGGTTTGCTCCAGAGAGGTAAGCCCGGAAGCGTCGGTGTGCAAAAGGGGAAGTGAAGTGTTCATATAAAAGTGCGATCGCACACTATTAAGTCAAAGCCGGAAGAGCACCGCAATGACGCAAGCAGAAATATAAAGATAAGACCCTTGAACCCCGTGCCATCATGCTAGGTTGACTAGCCGAAGCCTTAAAACCGTAAATTCCACGAAATCGACGCTCCGATAATTAAAGGTTTATTGGATTTCCGCATTATTACCGAAGATCACTCTGTCTCTGGGCTTCTTAAACCCCCTCTTCAGGCTCTCCCAACGAACCGGGGGTCACTCTGTAACAATAGAGTTAGGGAGTCAATATTTGGCTTTCCTTCATCCTTTATCCCTGCTGCTGTGACTGACTCTCCCTTCGCGGCTGAACGGCTGCTGTTTACACCAGCTACGCCCCAACCTAAAGCCCTGCCGCTAATTTTTGCCTTTCCCAATGAGTACAGCGTGGGCATCACTAGCCTGGGCTATCAAGTTGTGTGGGCTACCTTTGCCCAGCGGCCAGACGTGGCTGTTAGCCGTCTGTTTACTGACTGCCACGAGCCGCTGCCCTCTCGCCCCGAATTGCTAGGGTTCTCTGTGTCCTGGGAACTGGATTACATCAATATCCTGGGGCTACTGGAATCCCTCAAGATTCCGCTTCGAGCTTCTGAGCGGGGAGCTGACCACCCTATTGTCTTTGGTGGAGGGCCTGTGCTCACGGCCAATCCTGAGCCTTTTGCCGATTTCTTCGACGTGATTTTGTTGGGGGATGGGGAAGTCTTGCTGGATAGCTTTATTGACAGCTACCAGACGATTAAGCAAGCAGAGCGGGCAGTGCGTCTGCGACACTTGGCTCAAACACCCGGTCTATACGTTCCTGCGTTGTATCACGTTACTTATACGGAATCTGATGGGGGCATTGCCGCAATTGACCCCATTGATCCTGATATTCCAGCGGTGGTGCAAAAGCAGACCTACCGAGGTAATGTTCTGTCTGCTTCTTCTGTTGTGACGGAACGTGCCGCTTGGGAAAACATCTTCATGGTGGAGGTAGTGCGGAGTTGTCCAGAAATGTGCCGCTTCTGTCTGGCTAGCTACCTGACTCTACCTTTTCGGACTGCTAGCGTAGAAGCCTCGTTAATTCCAGCTATTGAGCGGGGGCTAGCTGTAACCGATCGCCTGGGATTGCTAGGAGCCTCCGTTACCCAACATCCCGAGTTTGAAGCCCTGCTTGACTATCTCAATCAACCCCGCTTTGATGCAGTACGCCTAAGTCTCGCCTCAGTCCGTACTAACACGGTCAATCAAAAGCTAGCTGAAACCCTGACGCGTCATGGCACCCACTCTATTACTATCGCCGTTGAGAGCGGATCCGAGCGGGTGCGTCGCATTGTCAATAAGAAGTTGACGACCGACGAGATTGAATCCGCAGCCATTAACGCTAAAGCAGGCGGTCTCATCAGCATGAAGCTCTACGGCATGGCGGGCGTTCCTGGCGAAGAAAAGGTGGATCTAGAACAGACTGCCGACATGCTGTTTCGGCTCAAAAAAGCAGCCCCCGGACTGAAGTTAACGTTTGGTTGCAGTACTTTTGTTCCAAAAGCTCATACGCCCTTCCAGTGGTACGGAGTCAATCGCGAGGCGGAAAAGCGCCTCCAGTTTTTGCAGAAGCAATTGCGGCCAAAAGGCATTGATTTTCGACCCGAAAGCTACAACTGGTCGGTTATTCAAACGCTCATTTCCAGAGGTGATCGGCGTTTGTCTCCGCTCCTAGAACGGGTCCGACACTATGGCGATACACTAGGCAGCTATCGACGGGCCTTTAAGGATTTCAAAGGTCAGTTGCCGCCGTTGGAATTTTATGTGCATGAGAACTGGGCTTTGGATCAGCCCTTGCCGTGGGATCACCTGGGTGGACCATTGCCAAAAGACACGCTCAAGAAACACCTCGCTCAAGCGTTGGAACAGGGGGAAATGGCTGCTGTTTAGCCAAGGATGAGTCCTGATCGAGCTGGCAGCTTGACGTGAATTTGATCGGCCTCATTATCAGCTGTGTAGTTGGCATCGTGGTAGCTGAACAAAGCCTTAAGCGACCCTGCTTCTGGCAGAGCTACGGTTGCCTTGGCTGGGGACTCTCCAGTGTTTACGGCAACGACGATTTTTTCATCGGCTAGCGTGCGCGTATGTACGTATATGTCTCCTTCTGCGAAGAGACAGTTATAGGTGCCTGTTCGTAGAGCTGGGTGAGCGTGGCGTAGAGCGATCAACTCTTTATGTAGCTTCAATAAATCCTGATTCCATCGCGCTTCCTCAGGAAAGACGCGGCGTGAGTCAGGATCGAGACCTCCACCCAAGCCGACTTCATCGCCGTAATAGACGCTGGGCGCGCCGGGGAAAGTCATCTGTAGCAATACGGCTAAGGCAACGCTATCAACATCCTCATTGGCAACGCCGAGGATGCGAGCTGTATCGTGACTGGAGAGAATGTTGAGCTGGGTTTGCTGAATTTCCCAGTTATATAGCTCCAGTAAATACTGAATCTTGGACGCATACCCCGCAGCATCCAAAGCTGGGTAGGGGAAATAGTGAGGTTCTTCGACCAAGGGCATGAGCACTCGATCTTTGGCGGTAAAGGCAATGGTAGGGCCAGCAAAGAGGTAATTCATGACGCCATCGAACTGAGTGCCGTCTAGCCAATACCGAGCATCGTGCCAGACCTCGCCCACGATGTAGGCTTCTGGGTTAAGGGCTTTGATGCGATCGCGAAATTCCTGCCAAAAACCTGCAGTTTTAATCTCAAACGGTACATCTAGTCGCCAGCCGTCAATTCCTTGCTTAATCCAGAACTCGGCAACCCGCATGATGTATTCGCGCACGTTGGGGTTGTCGTGGTTAAAGGTCGGCAGTGCTCGGTTACCGACCCAGCCGAGGTAGTTAGCAGGCTGTGACCCATCGTAAGCAGATAACGGCCAGCCCTCAACCTTGAACCAATCTAGCCAGGGTGAGTTTGGGCCATTTTCAAGAACGTCATTGAAGTAGAAGAAGCCTCGGCTGCTGTGATTAAAAACGCCATCGAGGACAACTTTGATATTTCGCTGGTGGGCTGCTTCTAGGAGGGTATAGAAAGCGGTATCTCCTCCTAACAGCGGGTCAATTCGGTAATAGTCGTGGGTGTGGTAGCGATGGTTACTGGCTGACTGAAAGATCGGGGTGAAGTAGATTGCGTTAGCCCCCAAATCTTGGAGGTAGTCGAGCTTGTCAAGGACACCCCAAAGGTTGCCCCCCTTATAGCCGAATGGCGTTGGTGGCGCATCCCAAGGTTCGAGGGGAACCGCCATGGCTGGATCATTTATTTGGCGAGTGGTGCGAGCAAATCGATCGGGAAAAATCTGGTAAAAAACGGCATTTTTAACCCAATCTGGGGTTTGGATGTCCATTGCCCTTAGCCTCTGACTTCACCGATAGGCTATCGTTATCCCAAAAAAGTGACTACACTTCCGTCCCGAAATAATTCCTAAGGTAGAGTTTGCTCTGACCAAAAATCCTGAAGCTCTAACTTAGGGAGTTTATTTATTGGCTAGCGCCGGCAGCACTCTTGAATAGGTTTGCTGCTGAAGTGTAACGGGAATCACAATTAATCCAGTAATTCCCTAATCCTCTAAATAGGCCTGTCTATCTGTATAAACCTTTAGATTTATTTGCTGGGTGCTAACTTGTCAAGCTGTAATTTGTTTCAAACGGGCCTAAGAGTCGCAATTAAATATCCAGACTATGTCTATGGATCTGTAGGTACAGTGGTCACTCAAGAAAAGGCAGGAGATGGCAACCCAACAGGGTATTGGTTGGTCCAGGTTGTGGATACGGATATCCTGTTAGCCTTGCGACCAGAAGAGTGTCTTCCCCTCTCCACTAAATTAGGTCTCAATGACTTGGGTATTAATCCCAATGTAGGTTCCTGAGGCGTATTGCCCGAGAACGTACACGTCAATTTCTATTTGGCCCACTCGATACACCTTCAAGTTAGTCAGGTGGCTGGTGAGCAGATTCCGGAGTTCCCGGTACTGGTGGGAAAGCGCTTCTGCGTCAGCTCCTTGCCAGGCACAAGTGGTTTCGGGAGAATCACAGGTGACTCGGTCAAAGAAGGATGCGACTGTGCGTTCCTCAATAGGACTCTCTAAGGAGAGGGAAAGCTGCTGTCTTAGGGTTTCCATGGTTAGGTCACTAACTTCCCAAACGATGACAGACAGCGGGCAGTCTGATTCGCTCGGATAGGTTAGGGGTATGGCTTCATCGGTGGGTGCGATCGCAGCTTCCAAAGCCGCTATAAATTTCTCCTGATCGGCCATACCCTGTGTCCTATAACTTCTTAAATGGCTTCTAATGGGCAGGGCCGTAGCCGGTCTCCCTGCCTGACATCCTAAAGCTGTTTCAACACCCCTAGCGCTTCCTCTACATGAGCCTTGGGATTGAATTGGGAGTTAAAAATATGACGGACAACTCCAGTTTTATCAATTACGTAGGTTACCCGGCCTGGAAGTAACCCTAAGGTCGCTGGAACGCCATAGGTCTTGCGCACTTGGCTGCCCTCGTCGCTCAACAGGGTAAAGGGCAAGTTGTACTTGGCTGCGAACTTCTGGTGAGCGTCTGGAGAATCGCTGCTGATGCCAATTACCTCTGCCCCAATGTCGGTAAAGGCCTGGTAGTTGTCGCGAAAGGTGCAGGACTCAACTGTGCAACCGGGCGTGTCGTCCTTCGGATAAAAGTACAGCACAACAGCTTTTTGTCCTTGAAAACTGCTGAGGGCTACAGATTCGCCTTTTTGAGATTTGAGGGTGAAGTTGGGAGCAGAGTCGCCTACTTTAACTGCCATGATGCCTATTCTCAAGAACGATTGTTAACAGTTATTTAGAATACTTAAGGATCGTGTCCTGCGGTCAGTTCTATTTCTTGTCCACGTTCATTCCTGGAGTTTTGCCAAAAAAGAAGCTCCAGATTTCAAGGTGGACTTGGTTTTAACAACTCGGCTTTTGATTTTGCCCGCTATGCGAATTCTTCTCTGGTACCGCAACGACCTCCGCTTGCACGACCACGAACCTCTCTACCGAGCTGTCATTCAAAGAGCGTCGGTGCTTCCACTGTACTGCTTTGACCCCCGTCAGTTTGGCACCACTGCCTTTGGCTTTCCCAAAACTGGGGCTTACCGAGCCCAGTTTTTGCTGGAGAGTGTAGCTGACCTGCGGCAGTCCTTCCGGACGCTGGAGGCCGATCTGCTGATTCGCCAGGGTAAACCTGAAGACATCATTCCTGATCTTGTCAAGCAGCTTAATGTAGAGGCCGTTTACTGGCATACAGAAGTCACCGCTGAAGAGCTAGTAGTTGAGGCCGCTCTAAAAGAAAAGCTGGGGCAGCTTGGGGTTAAGGTTAAACGCTTCTGGAGTGCAACTCTCTATCATCCTGACAACCTGCCCTTTTCAATTGAGCAGATTCCTGAGTTGTTTACTCAATTTCGTAAGCGGGTTGAAAAAGAAGGCTCGATAGAGCCTACCTTTCCAAAGCCTCAGCAGATCAGCTTTAAGCAGGAGATCGAGCCCGGTGAGTTGCCTACGCTGCAAGACTTGGGACTAGAAGCTCCCGTATACGACCAACGGGCCGTTTTGCGATTTGTGGGAGGAGAGACTGTAGGGTTGCAGCGGCTGCACCACTATTTGTGGGAGGGCGATCACCTCAAGACCTACAAAGAAACTCGCAACGGCATGCTAGGGGGTG
>DATNQF010000221.1:0-33187 GCA_036702855.1 Trichocoleus sp.
GCATTAGGCTAAAACGAATGCGGGTCTTGCCTTGGGGATCATAGTTGAGCAACTCCCGGTTCACCCGCTTGGTGGCAAAAGTTGCCTTAGCGTTGGGCAATGTGCGGAACAAAGCAACCAAATCCTTCACGTTGTCACAAATTGCTGCATCCACTGAGCAATCACTATTTTCGCCAATCTCATACACCCAATACTTTGGGTCAACTTGATTGGGTGCTGACTTCTCCCCCTGCCGCCCAGCATGGCGACTGATGTATCGAGTAATTTGCTCAATATTGACAAAGGTTGTAATTGGGTTAGCAAACCCTTTTCTTCTAGCCACATAGCAGTAGGCACAGGCCATTGCACAGCCATTTGCCTGAGAAGGCGCGATGAAATCTGAGCTGCGGGAGTTGGGCCGAGCTTGCAGAGATTTTTTCACACCCAAGACTAGAACAGTGCGCTTAATACGGTTCCAATCCTCGACTGCACCTTCGTTGCCATGTAGTTCGGGAATATTCCAGTGGGAGGCCACTTCGATGAGTTGAGCATTGGGATACTGGGCCAATATCTCGTTTGCTCTGGTGTAGTTGTGGATCTCAGGCTCGTAGTAAATCTCTTGAATATTTAACAAACGGGCTAAGGCATTTTGATCAGTAGCCAACTCTTGCAAGTTTGAAGGTATCAACGAAATACAGTCCTCAAGGAATGGCAGGGTTTCTTTGACTGTAGGTAGCGCCTTTAAGACAACTGTCGCTCTAAAGCAGGGTTTCACCAAGGGGGAATACCCCTTCTTTAGATATAGGGGAATTCCCTCTTTAGATGCCCCTGTCTCTCTCCTTGCCGCGCCACAATTGAATTAGGCGCATTTGTAAAGAAACATTGCCATCTTCTACCCTTGAGACAGCTTCTGTGCAATCGCACCCACGTCTCTGGTTGCCGGAGCGTGTTGTGTTTACTCCCGCTGCTCTAGACGAGCCTTGGGGACAGCAGATTTTGAACCGTGTGAAGGCTCTGGACTTGCCAGTGGAAGAGTTGCCACGTAACCGGGTGACGGGTCTACGGGGAGAAACTGAGCGGGAGACCTATGCGATCGCAAAGCGTACCCTAGCCGTTGTTACCGCACCCCCTAGCCAGTTCAAGCTCAGCCCCATTCCTCCGTCTGCTGACTGGCAGTTTCACATTGCCGAGGGATGTCCTGCTCATTGCCAGTACTGCTATCTAGCTGGAAGTTTGCAAGGACCTCCGGTTATTCGGGTTTACGCCAACCTACCCCAAATACTGGAGAACCTAGCCACCTATGAGCGGCCAGGCCAAGCGACGTCTTTTGAGGTCAGTTGCTACACCGACCCGCTAGGGATTGAGCACCTTACAGGAGGGCTAGCTGAGTGTATTCGCTACTTTGGTACCTGCCAAGACGGCTACTTGCGTTGGGTTTCTAAGTTTGATGCAGTAGAGCCTTTGCTCGATTTGCCTCATCAGGGACACACCCGCTGCCGCATCAGTGTAAATGCTGCCCCCGTCTCGACCAAGTTAGAAGGCGGAACCGCCAGTGTCCCCAACCGCCTGCAAGCACTACGCCGCTTAGCCCTACCTCGGGAGCAAGGTGGTGGAGCTTATCCTGTAGGGTTGGTGATTGCCCCGATTATGGCCCTTGAGGATTGGCAGACTCACTACACCCAACTATTCGATCAGATTGAAGCGGCCTTAGACTTCGATTGTGATTTAACCTTTGAACTCATTTCTCACCGCTTCACTCCAGGGTCTAAAGCGGTTTTGACCGAGTGGTATCCCAATAGCAAGCTCGATCTCGATGAAGCAAACCGGAGTGTTAAACGCAATAAGTTTGGCGGCATTAAGTATGTCTATGACAATGACACAATGAAAGCCTTGAAGGGATTCTTTGAGAAGGAGATTAGCATTCGTTTTCCCCAAGCTCGAATTCTTTACTGGACGTAGGAAGTAACTTCAATCCTGTTTGTAGGGAATTTTACTTCTTCTAAAAATTTCAGTGGTAAGTGATCACTGTGTAGGACGGAAGTGTCTGCGCCCTACACAGTACGGGTGGCTTCAATCAGGCAATTGATATTAGAAAAGGTATCCTTTGCTTCTTTCCAATATTTCCCAGTGCCTCAGGCATAAGTATTTATATTGCTTTCGGGAAGCCGATCTATTTCTATTGATAACCTATCCCTCCAACGGGAGATGCAAATCACACCAATTGGAGCGGTCTAATCTAAACCCTTGATAGAGGAAGGTACCCGGATTCGATTGTTAACTTTTAATACACAGGCGACCAGTTAATCAGAAATAAGCTGGTGTTCCCTAAGACCTACCCCCATTGGTTTGAATATGTTTACCGACGCAGTAGAGAGCCAAAGTTTTGTTGGCTGTTCAAGTGGCAACTCCGATAATTTCGCTATAGAGCGATCGCTCTACAACAGAATACTTAGAACCGTAGTTTGGGTAATTGGCATTCCTTCTTTACTGTTTGGAGTAATTGACAAAGGTGTTTTAGCCTTTGCCGATCACAACCTAACCATTACCGAAACGTCGCACTTGCTGCTGATTTCCGTCATTCTTTTTAGCTGGATATTCCTTAAGCCAGAGGATACTGCTTCCGTCAGTAATCTTATGGCGCTCCGCAATCATAACGCTTTTTCATCCATTCCCCAGCAAAAAGCAAAGACCAAAACTCACAGCAGAATGCAAGAATTGGACAACCAGTTTGTGACCAGCCAGGTCCACACGTTGCCCTTCCCTTATCACTGCCAAATCTACCACCTGCTGAATCTAAAGCATTTGGAAGACATCCATAGTTTCAGCCTAGGCAACCTGAAAATTGTTGAGGTGAGTGAATTCCAACCTACTCAAGACGGCGGACGGATTAAGTTCAAAACTATTTTGGACTCGCCCTTGAACGTTCTGCGGATTTGGCGAGATGCGTCGGTTGAGGTAGAGCTAATTTTGCATAACCTCTATACCGTTGAACTCCGGATTCCAGCTTACGCAGGCAAGGAGATCGCTGTTATCTTTAACGCTATTCCCATTGATGAGACAAGCCACAAACTGTATATCGATATGTACAGTGACCTAGGTTGGCCGAAGGCTCTACTGCGCTTCATCTTCCACATGGCAGCTATCTTGACTCTCCTAGAAGACCTGCCCTACCTACGTAAACTGGCTGAACGTAATCTTCAGCATCTAATGGCCAAGCAGCGCGTTTCTCGCCACACCACAATGCAACTTTTTGATCGATTTGTCGATCTCTACGGTCCCCAAGTGGGAACCCTGCAACCTCAATAATGAAGACATTGCTCACCTCGAAAACTGGGCACAGTTTATCAACCCAAAAAGTAGAATGCCCACCTGTTAGCTGAAGAAGCGATCGCAGGTGGGCATTCTGTTTAAGTAACTTGCTTTAAGCAATCTGTTCTGAGTGATCTTTCATATAGCTGAGTAGCCAGTTTGCCATAGTTGCCCGACGGGTTAACCGAGGCACGAGTTGGTCAACGGTGTAGCCCTTAAAGCCCAACTGGTCCTTGAGCAACTGCTTATTTTCAGGTGAAATGGAGCGGGTTAGCTTTACAGTGGCCGGGCGGCTTTCAATAAAATTAGGGGGTTCAGGATACGCCTCCACCCAGGCAGGTTCTACTTGAGAAACATCCCACTGATTGGTTGTCTCGTCGTAGCGGTAGCCCAGGTAGTGCCACACCAGACGATTTACAGTTTCGTCATCCAGAGTTTCGTTGAGAATGGCCCAGAGGGTATCGGTGGTTAGAGAAGGTAAATCAGTCATGCTTTCTAAGGACTGTGCACGTTGGTCAGAGCGGTTTTGCTTTTAAGGTTCAAACCGTCCCTAGGCAGCATACCGCCTTAGCTCAGATGGTTAACAGCACTTGCTTTCGCCTTAATTTCCTGAAGCGCCTGCCAAAGATCTGCTTCATGAATCCAGCCGATGAAGCCGGAGTAGCGGCACCTTTCCTCAGGATCGGCAACATAGATATGGAAAATCCCAAAGGGGTTGCGCCACGTCCGAACAGTGCTGCCGTCTTGCAGGGTGATGAAGGGTTTAGCCTTGCCAAAGTCACGGGGATGTCCGTCTGTCATCCAAGGAATTGCCCGCAGCCTTTGAATGATGGGGTGGGTCACTAGCGTTTCACCCAGGTTGGTATCCGTCCAAAACTCATCAATAATTGAGGCCACTGAGGGATGATTTCGCAGGACGGGGTGAGACAGTCCTGGCAAACAGACAAATTGAGCATGGGGAAACTTAGTGCATTCCACCATCACCGTGCCATCACTACCGCCATTGATATCACCTGCGATGACCAACGTGGGAATTTGAGCGGCGATCTTTTCTGCGATCGCACATCGGCTCCTGCCTAAATCAGCTGCAATTCCAATCCCGACCGCTAACGGATCGAGCAATCGGCCCAAATCTGCCCCCCCGACTGGAGAAGCCACCAGCACCAGCGAGTGAACCCGCGACCACCACTCAGGATGCCGTTCAAGAATCTCTAGCCAGATCAAGCCGCCCATTGAATGCCCAAGGATTCTCAGCGGGACATCGGGGTATTGGCCCAAAGTTGCGATCGCAGTGCGCTCAACGGTGTCAATCAGGGGAGCAATCCTCAGCCAGGTCTGGGCGTAGTTAAGGCAAGGCACAACAATTTCAGTATTGGGAGCGGCCAATGCCCGCGCCAAGCTTAGCATGGCCCGATTGTCATCGGCCCACCCATGCTGGGCAAAGAGAATATAGTCTGGGGATACCCGGTTCATAAGCTGTTCACTTTGAGAAGAACTGGAACTCCTCTTAGATAACACTGTAGGAAAACACAACCCAGCACTCAGGGACAGCTAGCAAAGCGAAATACAACCTCGATCCGGCTGTGTTGTGTGACACCCAACTGTGACAGTTGAGTGAACTGCCCTCTACTTCAGTCGTGTTCAGAGCATTTGATCACATGAGATAGCTCTCTAAAAGCAGTCTAATGACCCTGCTAAAGGCCTTGCGGCAAAACATCCTACAAGCCTTTTCCAAACAGCGACAACCCTCCCCTGGGCTTTTACTGACACTGCACTAACTGGCATAGAGATAGATTCCGATAACTTGACCCCAGCGCTACAACTAATAGTACGAGGCGAGAGAAAAGCAACTCAAGCTGACACTCTAAAAAGTCTTTCCTGGGTCACTAACCCGTCTCAGGTAACAAAAGACAACCCAGGAAGACAAACACACACGATGTCTAAAATCCACGCAGTTTTTTCCCGGAGAATGAACATGAAAGCTCGTCTAATCACCGCTATTTCCCTTGGTCTAGCTGCTGCTGCAATGGCCGTTATGCCCGCAGCTGTTAAAGCTCAAGAAGCCCCTACTGACTATAACTACGTTGGTATTGGTGTCGGTGCAGGCGGCCTTGGTGGTAGCAATGTTGGTCTGTCCATCAACAGCAAGTTCACTGTTGCGGATCAAGTTTCTGTCCGTCCTGGTGCTGTTAGCAACCTCAACTTCAGCAATAGCGGTCAAACCTTGGTCATGCTGCCTGTGACCTATGACTTCAATCCTATTACCAATAACGGGCGCATCCTACCCTACGCTGGGGCTGGTCTGGCTCTTGAGACTCAAGGTTCTACCTCAGTAGGCCCTATGGCAACCGCAGGCGTTGACTATCGCATTACCGATAACTTCACTGCCAACGGTGCTGTGAACCTGACCGTTGCTGGGGATACTCGGGTGACTGGCACAGTTGGTATTGGCTACAACTTCTAAACCCGTTTACCGAAGGAAGTGAAGGTTGATTCTCTAATTCAACCTTCACTTCCAGCCCCTAACGAAAAAACTCCTCTAGTACAGTCCCTTCAACAACGACGCAAGATATGAAGTAACCTCACCAGAGCGCGCTTCATATCTTTTTCTTTGAGGATTTTCTAGTTTTTTCTAAACAAATTTGGCTCAACAGATTTGACTAAACAGGGTTCAGTTAGACAGAGTCAAAATTTTCAATCAAAACGAATCCTTCAGGGTCGTTGGAATGGTTTCCAGGACGATAGGAAAACAAAGTTTTCATTCCGGCAGATGAGGCCGCTTTTAACTCAGCAGCGACATCTGAAATAAAGAGAATTTGGTCAGTAGGCAAACCAATGTTTGCAGCAATCTTTTGGTAACTCTCAGCTTCTTTTTTAGGGCCTGTCGTGGTGTCGAAGTAGCCACTCAATAGGGATGTTAAATCGCCTTGTTCGGTGTTGGCAAACAGCAGTTTTTGAGCCTGAATACTGCCTGAGGAAAAAATAAAAAGCTGCTTTCCCGCTCCTGTCCACCGTAAAAAAGCAGGCTGTACATCGGGATAGATTTGGGACTGCAAGGTGCCCTCCACATAGCCTTGGTCCCAGATTTTGCCCTGAAGCGATTTAAGACCAGTGGACTTGCGATCGCACCCAATCAGATAATGAATGTAAGGAACCGCTGCGGCAGGCTCTTCTCCCTGCCAATCTGGCACTGCTAGCCCCTGGGCCAAATCCGCTTCATATTCCTGCCGCAGTAATGCCAAATCTGCCTGAACCGCTGCTTCCTCACCATTAGTTTGCAAAAAGTGCTCAGCTTGGTCGCGGGCAAAGGGAAACAGCACCCCAAAGACAAAATCTACCGGAGTCGTCGTACCTTCAATATCCAGGAGAATGGCTTGAACCTGGTTAGAAATCTGTTGCGTCATTTGCCCTATCTAATCAACGCTGGGGTTTTAATCATACGAACAAGGGGCATAGCACGCTATGCCCCCACCAAAAGCCTACTAACAATACCTTCTCCCTCCTAACAGAGTAGGGAGACAGGCCTCAACCAAGATTAGGCCGCTACAAACGAAGGGCCAAAGCACATGGGGACGTAGCCTTGTTCCTTGGTGCTCTCGGTGTAATGAGGCGTCCAACCGGACATATCTTGAAATAGGCGAATAGCACGAATCCTGCGATCGCCACACAGATCAAACCAGTGATGGGTTCCTCGCGGCACAACTAGCAGATCGCCAGGGCCAACTTCAATGCCAACAACAGAGCTTGTCTTGGGGTTAATGTGAAAGAGACCGTGCCCTGCAATGGTGAAGCGAACCTCATCCTCATCGTGCCAGTGCTCTTTATTAAACTTGTTGAGCATGGCTTCTAGGTTTGGCATGTCAGGCTTGATATCAATCACATCAGCAGTGACATAGCTGCCTGATTGCTTCAGTCGGTCGATTTCTCCGGCGTAGGCTTTTAAAATCTCGTCAGGAGTTGCATCTTCAGCTAGGGGATGGGAGGGTTCCCATTGTTCGTAGCCCAAACCAATACCCGCAAGATAGGCTTTGATCTCTTCAGGATCAGTGATTTTGCGATTTTCGTCAGCAATATTCAGAACAGCCATTGTCACCTCTTTGGAATTAACAAGTATTCAACACTCAAAAACTTGGGTATCTCAAGCAAGGCAGAGTTGTCAGAATCACGCCTTACGATAGGACGCTACAACTTCTCCCAACTGTTTAGTCCCCAACTGCTTGACCGGGCAAGTTCTGCCGTCACATCGTAGGAATAGCAAGCTTACGGTAGGTCAGCTCAAACAAAAACTCCAAAATCTCCAAATGCCGTCGCGTCTGAAAGAGGGTACTACCCCAGGTATACAAGCCATGACCCGCCAAAAGCACGCCATAGAGATACGGTTCCTGCTGCAAAAGAGGGCGGATTTCTTGACTCACACTCTGCATGTCCTGCGAGTTAGCCAACACCGGAATCTGCACAGTTGTATCGTGGGTGGTAATGCCTTCCAAACCCTTTAGCATTTCATAGCCTGCAAGGGTCACAGTTCCCTGAGCAGCGTAAACCACCGACAGCAACGTATTAAAGACGGAGTGGGTATGCAGCACGGCTCCCGCTCCGGTCGCTTCCACGATAGCCAAATGCAGCAGCGTTTCAGCAGAAGCCTTACCAGTGCCCCCGATAACTTGGCCCTGTTGATTCACCTCAATTAGGTCGGCTGGAGCCACCATGCCCTTGTCCACGCCACTAGGGGCCATCAGCAGCGTGAGCGGATCACGGCTAGCGACAGCACTAAAGTTGCCGCCCGTTCCAGTGGCCCATCCTTTGCTGTGAATGTCCTTAATAACCCAACTCAGCGCCTCCCGCTGATCGGGGGAATGTAGCATGGCCAACTCCCTGCCCTTGGCAGTGATAAAAATCCTTTGAACTAAATACAATAGCTCAGAATTTTGCAGACTATGGGCTGCAATGTATTGCTGATCACAGATATTCCAGAACTTTTTGGAAAAATCCATCAACAGCTTAATTGCCCGACAGTTCAGCCAGTTTGACTTAATCCATTTGACCTCATTGCATAGCAGCACTGTTCTTAATGCCATCACAACACTGTCAACACGAAATATTAAATGAAAGTTAATTTTTGCCTGTTAAGGTGTCGCCCATGTGGTGAGGAGAATGACAGTGATCAACGCACTTCTAACGGCACTGCTGCTATTGCTCTTGGGAGACTTTGTAGCAACGTTTGCCTATCATGTCCCAGAGCACGTTTTTGGTAAATTCCACTCCATTGTTCACCACAGTTGCGATCGCAGCTTTATCCGCTACGCTCTCCGCTATCGCAAACCCATTGCCCTACTCGATGGATTTCTGAGCGCTCTTCCCTACTTGCTGTTTATTCCTTGGCTCTGGCAACTCTCACCGGTGGGGGTTGTTCTGGGCCTGCTGTTGGGTGAACTTCACGTCATCTGGCGGCATCAGTTTCCGCCCAATTACCACACGCCCCGTTGGCTAACGCAGTTTTGCCGCATCCTGGGTCTAAGCACACCTGAACGCCACTGGCAGCACCATCAAAATGCGCGGTTAGCCTATGGCGACATCTTTGCCTTCTATGGCCCTCCAGCCCGTTGGTGGCTCAAACAGTTAATGACCCTGAGAAAACAGGTCAGACAGCAGCGTTGGGTCGGGCATTAGGAGAAGTTCTTCCTGCCAAGATGCTTACAGGCCGATGTTACGATGGGTTGGCATAAGCCCCACGGGTTCGCCCTAAACGGACTCGAAACACTCTTAATTGGTAAGGAGACTTGGAAGTATGGTGTTATCTGTTGGCACCGAAGCCCCTGGATTTAGCGCTAAGGATGATGCTGGCAATACCGTTGCGCTGTCTGACTTTGCAGGCAAAACGGTAGTTCTGTACTTCTATCCTAAAGACGACACTCCTGGTTGCACCGTTGAAGCTCAAGGATTCCGCGACAAGTTTGAGGAATATCAGGGCAAAGATGTCGTGGTATTGGGCGTTAGCCGCGACGACGAGGCATCCCACAAACTGTTCAAAGAGAAGTATGGTTTGCCATTTACCCTGGTAGCCGACACCGATGGCACCATCACCCAGTCTTATGATGTCGATGGCGGCGGCTACTCCAAGCGCGTCACGTACATCATTAATGGGGATGGGGTGATTGATAAAGTGTTTGAGAAGGTTCAAACCTCCAGCCATGCCGTTGATGTTTTGGCTGAGATCGGAGCATAGTTAGCACCATTGCGCGGCCATTCTGAGTTCCACAACAGCCGCACGGTTTTATGCAACCGCCCCTAATTTGGTGAGAGTTGGCCTGTATTAGGCCAACTTACGCCAAATTAGACAAATTACACCAAAAGCGTCTTTCTTTTATAAGGGCGTGTCATCGGGGAAAAGTTTTAGGTATCGCACCCAAATCTCTTGTCCCAACGACACGCCCTTATGTGTTCTTCTATTCCACAGCACTCTTCTGACGATGTAGAGCGCATCAGGCTTTTACTCTCTTAAAAAATAATCTCTTAACATTTACTTACACTAATTAAAAACATGAAGAAGCTAACAGATTAGATTTGCGAATCTAATCTGTAGCTGCCACGATTGCAATATCCCGTTCTAAACCTGTAGAGATCGGCTCGAAGATGCGATCGCATCTTCTTCGATCAATGTTTTTCTTTTATCTATTAACCTACGTTTTTCATAGTTATTGCGCTTTTCCATAAGATCCGTAGAAGTTGTGTTTCTCTGTAGGGTGAGAGTAGTTTACTCTTTCTTCTTTCTGTCACGGGGTTAACTACAAACCTCAGGTTAAATGTCTAAGCCCTTATGACGAGCCTAAATGTATCCTGAAATAAGACAACCTTACCAACGACCCAAGAGGCGTTCTAAAATTAACGGATTAACGCTTTTAATAGCGCTTAACCGTCTCAAAGTAAGTCTTCTGGCGCTTCCTCAAAACGCTATTTAAGGCAATTAGTGCTTAGATTTACAGTGCTTTATAGCTGTGGCTATTAGTGAGTCTTAGCATTAGCAAACAGTGACTTCAAGTCCTAGGCTGTATACCAATTCCCCTTACTACCGACTAAATATCTTGTGCTGAGCACAGCTTTCTGCGCCTCTACTCGATATTGTCTGTAAGCAAACTCAAAAATTGGTTTCAGCAGCGACTAGAAGAAGTTTAAGGTGCAGGAGTAGACCTTGCCACTTTCTAGCGCGGCTCTTGCCGTAGCTGACTTTTGCCTACTTTCTGCATTCAACTTTTACTTAAATCAATTCTGCATGTCAATGTGTCAACTACAGAGTTGCATAGTACAAGCATAGAAATTTTCCTGACTTTCTCAGACGAAGAGACAGTTAATTTTCAAGTTTCAATCCTGAATCATATTTGATGCATAGTGGGGCCATTCATGAGTACAGCTCTTATTGTCGAAGATAGCTTGACCGATAAAGAAATTCTTACACTTTGCTTAAAGCAACATGGCGTTGAAGTTCTGACTGCGTCGAGTGCCGAAGAAGCATTTGACCAAGTAAGAGACCACCAATTTGACGTGATTATCCTAGATGTCATCTTGCCAGGTCGAAATGGCTTTGAAATCTGCCGAGAGTTGAAGAAGAAAGAAGCATCACGAGAAATACCGATCATTCTCTGTTCAACCAAAGGCAGCGAGATGGATAAGTTTTGGGGACTAAAGCAGGGAGCAGATGCCTATTTAGCCAAACCCATTAATGAAGATGAGCTTATTCAAACTGTCAAACAATTTCTAGACGATTAAGACACCCCAAAAAATTACTGACTCATTCGACTCATCAACACTTATTAACTATTTCTGCCATGACTCAGATTCCGGCAATTTCTCAGACTTCTCCCGTTGATCAAGATTTAGAAATTTTTGAGGAGTCTTCTAATCCATCTCCCAATGACGCTACTTTTTCTGATGATTCTGGGTCTTTATCCATAGCACCTGCCAACCCATCTTGGAAAACTACAGATGTGCTTTCTTCAGGATTTTCTCAGAAAGCAAGTTGGAGCTTGAGATGGCAATTGCTCGCCACCGTTTTGCCCCTGGCACTTTTGCCCTTAGCGACCGTGGGAATAGGTAGTTATCTCTTAACGCAGAAGCGAGCAACAACCAGCGTTGCTCAAGCCCTAAAAGGGCAATCACTGCTAGTCAGCAAAGCTGCCAGTCAACGTCTTGCCGATGAAATTACATTTGCGGAGGTCTTCTCTCAACTACCCACCGTTTTAGACCAAACACGTCGGGGAGCTAACGAGGCAGAGACAGAGAATCTCACCCAACTTTCAATTCCAGAGCTCGACTCTCGCTTTAAAGAAACTAACCTATTAGCGCCTAACACAACTCTCAACGAACTCTTGGTTAGAACTGTTAAATCTGAAGGTCTAGCTGAAATTATTGTTAGTGAGAAAAACGGGTTTACAGTCGGCTACAACGCCCTTACAAGCGACTTTGTGCAATCTGATGAGGACTGGTGGAAGCAAGGCAAAGCTCAAACTTACTGGATTAGCGACCCGGAGTACAGTGAGACAACAGGGGATGTGGGTATTAACCTTAGCCATGTCATTCGTGATCCGGCTCAGGGTACCTTTTTGGGAGTGCTCAAAACCTTTGTAACGGCCCTGGAGTTTGAGGCGGTGAATGCCTATCTCCGAGATGCTGGAATTCGAGGATCTCAGCAGGTTCAGATTTTAGACACCAGTACCCAGTTTGTCTTGACGACGTTTAATGAACAGGGAGAAACGGTTGCCCGTAGCCAAGCTGAGCCCCTGGGCCTTACTGGCGGCTCTGTCATTGGAGACATTGCAACTCAGCTGATAGAAGCCAACCAAGGAGAGAATAAACCCAATCTCGAAACCCTGCGATCGCAACTGCAATCTAGCTATTCCATTAAACAGGTGGAAGTTGCCGCGGCTGACAATGTAGATGGCTCTGATAGTGATGAATTACTCGTTTCCTTTGACTACGAAGGCAAGAAATACGTGCTGTCTCTGATAGAGGGAGTCGACTGGGTTGCGATCGCATCAATGGATCTTGCCGAAATTAACGCTGCAGGCCGGCAAAGTCTACTCTTCTTTGGCGCATTGGTATTGGCGCTGGCTGGGATAGCAACAGCTTTGGCGGCAGGATTTTCCCGTCAGCTCTCAGCGCCTTTGAATGATCTGTCCTTAAAGGCACGCCAAGTGTCAGAGGGCAATCTCGATGTTGTTGCTCAACCACGGGGATCCTCCGAATCTCAAACATTAGCCCAGACCTTTAATGACTTGGTTGTGCGAATTAGAGGCTTTCTGCACAACGAGGCGTTGAATAGCCAACGGGCTAACTTAGCAGCTGAGATTACCAGCACTTGGATTGTTAACCCTGCCGAACTCCCTGCCGTCTACGACACAGCGGTAGAAAAAGTGCGTGACATTCTGGCTTCTGATCGAGTGGTGATTTACCAGTTTCACCCAGATTGGAGTGGTGCCATTGTGGCAGAGTCAGTAGCTTCCAAGTTGCCTAGTGCCTTTGCCCAAAAGCTAGATGATCCTTGTATTCCGGAGGCAACCCGTGCCAAGTATTTTAATGAAGGTCTGCTGATTTCAAACAATATTGAAACAGCCGCCCTTCACCCAGAGCACCGAGCGTTGCTTGACAGCCTACAGGTCAAGTCTATTCTAGGTGTACCAATTATCAGCCAGCAGCAGCTTTACGGGTTGCTGATTACACATCATTGTGATGAGACTCACGCGTGGCAACCCGCAGAAATTGACTTCCTCAGACAAATAGGCGTGCAATTGGGCGTTGTGATTGAGCGGGCTAACTTGATCGCACAAACCCAAGCCCTAGCCGAAGAACAGCGCCAGATTAAAGAGAGCTTGCAGCGCCATGCATTGCAGTTGCTGAAGGATGTAGATCCAGTAAGCCAGGGCGATTTGACGGCGCGGGCACAGATGACTGAGGACGAAATTGGCACCATTGCCGATTCCTACAACGCCACTATTGACAACCTGCGAGAAATTGTTGTGCAGGTGCAGACCGCTGCTCAGCAGGTGTCAAACACAACTGATGTCAATCAGGCCGCAATTCAACTGCTATCAGGCTCTGCATCTCGACAGGCAGAGGAAATTTTAATGGCACTGGAACGGGTGCAAGAAATGGCTAACTCGGTACAACTCGTGGCCGCCAACGCCCACAAAGCCGAAGTTGCAGTCCAGAAAGCAGCCCAAACAGTGCAGGTAGGTGATGAGGCCATGAACCGTACTGTTGAAGGCTTTAAAACGATTCGACAAACGGTTGCCGAAACGACCCAAAAGGTCAAACGCTTGAGCGAAGCCTCCCAAAAGATTACCAACGTCGTTAACCTCATCAGTGGCTTTGCTGCCCAGACCAACATTCTGGCCCTGAATGCCTCCATCGAGGCTTCACGCGCTGGGGGAGAGGGTAAGGGATTTGCTGTGGTTGCAGAAGAGGTACGCGAACTGGCTCGCCAGTCCGCAGAAGCGACGGTAGAAATCGAAAACCTGGTTTCCAACATTCAAGAGGAGACCAAGGCAGTAATGACGGCTATGGAAGCGGGGACGCAGCAGGTGGTGATGGGAACTCGCCTGGTGGATGAGACGCGGCAAAGCCTTACCCAAATTAATACAGTGAGCCAGCAGATCAGCGAACTGGTGGAGTCAATTGCTGAGGCCGCCGTTACTCAGTCCCAAACCTCTGGGGCAGTCACCGAAACGATGACCCAAGTGGCTGCGATCGCAACCCAAAACTCCACAGATGCCGACCAAGTGGCTGGCTCATTCGAGCGGCTACGCACCGTGGCACAAACTCTACAAAGTGAGGTGGCGCGCTTTAAGGTGAACTAACTCAGCTTGGCTGCCCGCATTAAAGACAACTTTCTTCAAGAAACTTTATTCAATTTGTCATCTACCGTTAGGTATATACTGATGACTTTGACACTTGTCCGAGGTAGCCTAGGAACACGTTCTGATCCGTGAGGCAATAACGATGCGGGCACTAACAGCTCTGGGCTTTTTGGTGGCATTTGGGGTGGTTGGCGTGTTAGCCGTTGACGGCATGAAGTCTCAATCGGCAACCTCTCCAGCACCCGCATCGGCACAGGTAATTGAAAGAGCCAGTGATACTGCTAACACGATGAGAAAACAGGCTTACCAACAGCAGCGCAGCAACCAGCAGCCGTAATCAACCACTACCCTTGCTGCAATCTTTCGCTAGGGGAGAGGGGTGCGATCGCACCCCTCTCCCTTCTCGTATAGCCCGCTTTCTAATTGGCTAAAATAATCTTCTTCACCACGTTCCCATCATTGTCAAAGTCATAGACGGTCGGAATCCCAGTTGCTAGCTCCAGCGCAGGCACATCCTCCGCTTTCAAGTTATCCAGCTCCATAATGATTGCCCGTAGCGAGTTGCCATGAGCTGCGACCAGCACATTGTCTCCCTGCTTAATGTGGAGCATAATGCGCTGGGTGAAGTAGGGCACCACCCGCTTTTGCGTGTCCTCTAGGCTTTCCCCGCCGGGAGGACGAGTTGTGTAAGAGCGTCGCCATTCGTGAACCTGAGCTGCCCCGTATTTCGCTACAGTTTCCTCCTTGTTGAGCCCCTGTAGGTCGCCGTAGTAGCGTTCATCTAGCGCTGCACTGGTAAAGATAGGTAATTCCTCACTCGGGTCGCCGTCGTATCTATCCCAGCCATGCCAATCTGGTTCCTCAGCCCCATGCTGGAAGATTGGAATACGACCGTCACAGATTTCATCACATTCAGTCAAACAGATCACCGCTGTTTCCATAGCCCGCATTAGTTTGCTGGTGTAGCAGACTTGGACTCGATAATTCCGCAGTTTAGTGGAGGCAATGGTGGCTTCGGCTCGACCCCGCTCGCTTAAGGGTACATCCACCCAGCCCGTAAACTTGTTGGCAGCATTCCACAGGCTCTGACCATGACGGATCAAAATTAGTTGGGGCATGGTTTTATCCTCTTAAAACTCAATCTGGTCAATAACATTGCGCAGCGTCTCGGCAGAGGCTTGCAACTTGCTCTGCTCAGTCTCGCTAAGAGGCACCTTGAGAACACGGGAAACCCCCATCCGATTGACCACAGCGGGCAAGCTGAGAGAGACATCTTTCACCCCACAGACCTCGTCGAGCAGAGAACTCACAGTCAGTACCCGGTTTTGGTCGCGCACAATAGATTGCACAATCTGGGTTACGGCCAGCCCAATGGCATAGCTGGTGTAGCCCTTGCGTTGAATAATCTCGTAAGCAGCATTTTTAGTCTGAGAAAAGATGTCATCCATTTCTTGACGCTCTTTTTCAGGCATCGTCTCGGAGTAGAGCGGTGCCCCAGCAATATTGGTCTGGCTCCAGAAGGGCACTTCACTATCACCATGTTCGCCAATCACGTAGGCGTGGAGACTGCGCGGGTCAACTTGAAGCTTGCGGGCCAGCAAAAACCGAAAACGACCAGTATCTAGAACAGTTCCAGAGCCTAGCACTCTAGCTCTAGGCAAGCCTGATAGTTTCCAGGCAGCGTAGGTTAGAACGTCAACCGGATTGGTTACCATCAGCAAGATTGCATCCGGAGCATGGCTGACAATGTCGGGAATCATTTTCTTCAGAATCTCGACATTTTTCCGCACCAGATCCAATCGGGTTTCCCCTGGCTTTTGGGCAGCCCCAGCCGTCACAATTACAATGTCGGCTCCAGCAGCATCAGCCATTGTGCCCGCCCGGATAACGCTCGGTTGGACAAAGGGCATGCCCTGCTCTAGGTCCATAACTTCTCCTTCGAGCTTTTCCTGGTTGGTATCTACCAACACCATCTCATCAAAAACGTTTTGAATGAGCAGGGAATAGGCACAGGCCATGCCAACCTGCCCGGCCCCTACAATCACCCCTTTTAACGGGCGAAGGGGATCAATGTGCATTTCTTCGGGCAGAGGATTCGTGATAAATAGCGTGTCAAACATAGGCTTTAGGGGCTAGCAGCAGAGCATTGAACGGGGTGTTGAGTTGGACCGCATCGCAATTGGGCTTCCCAAGGTTGAAAGCTGAGAGTTGCAAGGGCGTCAGGAAAAGCGCAAATAATTTCTTGGCTCAATTCATGGCTGAAGTTCACCCAAAGAAAAGCTTCAGATTTTTAAGAAAGCTTTGTACAGATGCCCAGATTGTCCCTAATCTCGGCTAATACACCTTCCTTAGAAAGGGGGACTTTGTATCGGGTTTCCTTCTCTTTCTAAGAGAGATTCTTCCGTTTTCGGGAAATATGCCCTCTATCCCTTAAGGATCTTCTGGAAAAGGGAAGGGATTATTAAAGGTGCGATCGCATTTCCAGCCATCTCTACTCCCATAGAACTTGCGTTCTGTTAACAACTCAAATGAGTGGGAAAAGGACAGCAATAATAATAGGTAACTCTAGATACGGTAAGTTCCGCCGCCCTTCGTTCGGTCTGGTTGCTCCCAAAATTCTTCAAACTCACTTTTGGCACCGGGTATCTGTACCCTATCAGCGGTTGGGGATAGCCAGAGTTTTCGTCTTGCTGCGCTCGTCTTTACTGTTATCTAAGACAGTCCGTCTAAACCGAGGAGACAAGCTGCCATGAACATCCAACAGTTTTTGCATGAATACAACCAGGGCTACCGTGATTTTTCAAAGATCATGCTTTGCCGGACTAACCTGAGTGATGCCAAGCTGAGCGGTATTGATTTGAGCGACACCGATCTCAGTGGTTCAGACTTGAGCGGCGCTGATCTTAGCAGGGCCAACCTCAAGGGTGCCAACTTGACCAATGCTGACCTAAAAGGAGCAGACCTCAGCGGGGCCGACTTGCAGGATGTGAACTTCATCGGAGCCGACTTGCGCCGAGCTAGCCTAGTTGGGGCTGACTTGACCCAAGCCGATCTGAGAAGTGCCGATCTAGAAGGGGCTGATCTGCGAGGAGCAAGCCTCAGAGATGTTGCCCTGAGCGGCGCAATTTTGCGCAAAGTCAATTTGGCCAGCGCTTGCCTCGAAGGCACCGACATTACAGGAGCTGACCTAGAGGGCGCAAACCTTAATCTCTTGAAGACTTTCAGTAAGGACTGCGAAACAGGCACCTTCCGCCGCTGGGTGTCTTGGGGAAGCCACTGAACACGTTCTGCGGGTCTAGGCGCTAGGGGCGCAACGACACCAGCGCCCCTAGACAAACACTGTAGTTATCTCGTTATTTAGCAGCGCCCTTTTGCTGATCATTTTGAGGAGTCGGGGAATACTCGGTAGATCGCTGTAGCTGTGAGGCCTTGTCAGTATCAAAATCAAGCGTCACCATGCCGAGCTCTACTAATGTGTCATCAATTTGGTAAATAAACTTAGCAGCCGAAGGGCTGTCAGTCACAGACTGTTGCGTGGCCCAATAGCTAAGAATGGCATTTCGCAGGTTAGAGTAATCCGCAAACAAATTCTGATTGAGTTCAATATTCTTTTGATACTTGAAGATCAAAATTAGGTTGCTGTGGAAGAGAACTAAGCCTGACGTTAGAATAAACAGACTAATGACAGCATTATTCACTCGCTCCCAGCCCAACTTGCTGATAAAAAAGAGGCTGATAGAGGCAACTCCCATAGAGAGAGTAATGGTACTCAGACTAATGAAGTTCAGCCGATAAAACAGACTCATGACCTCAGCGTGAATGCGGATACGTCGCTGCACCTGGAGAAACTGATCCCTCATCCGGGCTTTCTCGGCAGGATTCGCTTCGACCTCTTTAACCAAAGCGTTGACTTCCTGGGTGTTTTTGGTATATCCGTCAAAGTTTAACCAAGCCTTCTCCTTTTGCACCCCATAGCTGAAGAGCACGATCGTTAATAGGGCGACGCTGGCAAAGAAGCTGCCTGCAATTGCAGCATGGCCTAATAGGGTCGGTTGACGGGTTTGAGGAGAGACCAAATATCGTAGCCAGTGAGGTCGTTCAGGAAACTCTACCTGACTATGCTGAACCTGCGGTCGAGACGATTCAAACTCTTGCCCTTCTTGTGCCAGTGCCATAGAGAAATGTTTCCTGCAAGGGATCATTGGCCTTTAAAGCTTTAGTGTACGGCTTCTGGCAGAGCTGGCTTAGAAGCAGTCATTAATTAATAACAAACTGCCAATGCCTGGCTTGAAAATCGTCGGTTAAAACCGTCACTATCAAAGCCAACAAAGCATAAATACTTAGCTTTATGGCTGTTCGTGAATCACCTGTTCAGGTTACGGTTCTCCTCCTATTAGCCACAGGAAAAAGATAGTTATATGAATTAACAGCCTGTATCAGGCTGTTTGATTAGTAGGGAGTCAAAAGTGATGTTTCAACCAACCCATTTGTTGGTATCCCGTTCCAGGCAGACCCCAGTACAGCTCGTTTCCGGCACTCAAGGGTATTCACTTTACACCGAGCAGGAATGGAACCGAAGCAGTAAGCCTGCCTTTGAACTTCGTCCTAAGTTAGGCGTCTTTTGTCAGGGCATTCCTGTTGTGGGCTATCAACTCCAACCACTTCCCGTTAAAGAGAGTATTGAAGAGAATCCCAACGCAACAGCTTGCTTCTAACCGCTGCACGCATTCAATCAGTTCTTCTGGGTTTTGGCTGGGTCAATCCACACGATCTGTCGATGATTGGGCGACTCTCGACCCGTCTGTTCCTGCATAATACTGCTGGTCTGGTGGGGATCAAAATAGCGGCTAAAGTCTGCCCTGAGGCGAGAGGTTTGACTTTCGGCATTGGTTACTGCCGCTTGCACTGCTTGCAATTCTTGGTGGTTGGCTTGGGTGTAGGGAACTAGACGCATTAAAGAAGTAGCGGTCGCACAAGTCAGCACGCCATTGACCACAAGCTTAGCCCCTATCTCAAACAAAAATCCCCGCTGAGTTCGCTGAGGGGCGACTCGACGACGAGGCTCAACCCGCCGCATACGACGGCGAGAACGCTGGGGATGCTCTGGGGGAAAGTAGGGACTTTGCATTACCAACACGATGCGTGAAAAGGGTGGGTTGACCTGAAGCCTGTTCAGGCGCTCTCAGGATAGCCTTCATTATGGAGGATAACTGCAAAATCGTTACGGAATGTTAGTGATTTCCCCTAGCGTCCTTCTTAAGCCGCAGAGTTCTTGTGTAGCAGCGCATACAGCGTTCCCAACAACAGCTCATCCTTGCTTTTGGGGGTCATCCTTGAGACAGATCTCGGCAGCGGCAGGGAGTGCAATGCGATCGCACTCAAAACTTTCACCAACAATACCTACAAGACCACACAAAAAACTCCTGGGTACTGCTGCACTCAGGAGTTCAAATTGCGAGGATTCGTTGAATGAATCAGGAAGTGGTGCAGAAAGTTCAGTCTGCACCACCTCGGCTGAGGTCTACTTATAGAGTTCGGTAGACAGGCGGAAGGCCAGAATGCCGGGGATGAGAGCCACGACCAAAGCAATATAAACCTGAGTATCCGAAATAGACATAATAAACCCAGTCCTTAAACGACAACGTTTACACGCTTGGAACTTATTTTTCACTAAGTTGATGAGTCTCGCCGAGGCCAAGACGCTATCTGTTACAGAGCTTAACCTTCGCAGAGGTGGGCTTTGACAGATTCTGTAGGAGCTTGAAGCCGCTCTGCTGCGTTAGCAGGTCATCACCCCGTTTTAATAAACGTGATTTACCATGACATATCAATACTTACAATTTCTTTAAACTCCCAACTTGTATATCTCTCTTTATTCAGGTGAGTCCCCATTGGAAACAACGCGTCCAATCCGAACACAGTTTGAGCGGCAGCTATTGCGGGTCCAGCGAGATATGTTTCGGATGGGGGCAATGGTTGAGCATTCCTGCGTGTTGGCAAGAGAGGCGCTGTGCGATCGCAACCTAAACTCGGCTCAGCAACTCGCTATCCACGACAAGCAAGTCGATCAGCTCTACCGTCAGATCGAACTTGATTGTGTTAACTTGCTGCTCTTACAGGCACCCGTCTCCGATGACATGCGTCGCCTCAGCGCTTTCATGCAAATGATTCGCGATTTGGAGCGCATCGGTGATTATGCCAAAGACATTGGAGAAGTCAGCCTCAAGATCTTCCCCTACCCAGTGCATCCCCTCATGGGACGCATTCAGACCATGCTCGATCGCTGCCGCTCGATGGTAGCAATGAGCCTAGTGGCGCTTTCGGACCTAGATGCGGCTTGCGGACTCGACATTAAAGAAAAGGACGATGCCGTAGATGATGACTACGAAGAACTCTACGAACTGTTAGTTCATCCTGAAACGGAAGGGAGCGTCGAACCGATTGTGTTGTTAGTTCTAGCCATTCGCTACATGGAGCGAATTGCCGACCACGCCACCAATATTGGCAAACGGGTAGCCTATATAGTGACAGGAGAGCGCGCTTAAGATCCCAGGCAGGATCAGGCGAGAGCCCAAAGCGTATCGAATCTTTACACGATATTGACAGAAAGGTTTGACAGGGTTCATTCCTTGCGAAACTATAGAATAGGGTAATTGCCTATCCTGGCTTTTGGCTTGTCCAAAGGGAGGAATGAAAAACGTTTGCGAGATAAGTTCATGAATCGGCAAACCGCTTTCAGCTCTCCGCCCATGTGACAGTTAAAGGATCATATGTTTGGGGCATTTACCTGCTCTGTTGGCTCCGGAGCTTGCTAGCATTGCCTTGGTTAGAGGATTCCCCTGTAGTCGTGAACCCTCTCAAGCTTTGCAGCAGGTCCAACGCGACTGGGGCTTTCAAGTCCTCCACAGCAGCGCTCGATAGTCGAAAGGGCCGTTCCCTTCACCAAGTTTGACCTTAACTGTCTGCTTCAGGTCACTGGGTTCAAGGATTGGCTGGGCAAAACTGTCTGTGCGAAGTCAACAGAAAACCGGGTAATAAACTGCCAGGAACCTCTAAGAACTGGCAACGGATAAGACCGAATACTTTGAAGGATTGATCGCTACATGGAATTTTCGATCGCGGCATTACTAGCCAACTTTTCAGGAGATAAGCTCCTCACCCTAAAGAACCTGGAAAAGAAGCTCAACTGCCAGGATGAGAATAGCGTCCGAGATCTACAGATCGCTGTCGATGCCTTAGAGCGAATTGGTTTGCTGGTAAAGGAACGGGGCAAGTATCGCCGGGTCGAAGAGGAAGGTGTTATTGAAGGCAAGCTACGGTGCTCTAGCAAAGGCTTTTGCTTTGCCATTCAAGATGAAGAAGGAGCGGAAGATGTCTACATTCGCGAGAGCCAGCTCAACACAGCATGGAATGGCGATCGCGTTCTTGTAAAAGTGACCAAAGAGGGCAGTCGTCGCCGCAGCCCAGAGGGTGAAGTTAAGCTCATTTTGGAGCGAGCAAACGCTTCTGTACTAGCGCGTGTGAAGCAGGAAGAGGAAGACTACAAGGCCGTTCCCCTCGATGATCGCCTACTGTTTGAACTGGCGCTTGATGCCAATGGCATTGATTTAAACGAAGCGGTCGATCAACTGGCCCATGTCGAAGTAGTGCGCTATCCACTGGGTCAAAATCCCCCACGAGGTCGCGTGGCGCAAGTGCTGGGCACCGATGCTGAAGCTGCCTCAGACATTGATATTGTCTTCTGCAAACATGATCTCCCCCGAGATTTTCCGGACTTGGTTCATGCGGTGGCAAAGGCATTGCCTAACCGAGTTCGCAAAGCAGATCTGAAAAGCCGGCTTGATCTACGGGATAAACTCACAATTACCATTGATGGTCCCAAGGCCCAAGTCACAGACGATGCCTTGTCATTAGAGAGAATTGCAGACGGCACCAAGTGGAGACTTGGGGTTCACATCTCTGATGTTGCCCACTACCTTCCCGTACAGACCCCAATTGATCAAGAAGCCCTCAAGCGAGGAACCTCCGTTTATCTAGGAGACGAGGTTATTCCCATGCTGCCTCAGCCGTTGGCAGGCAGCCTCTGCTCCCTACTGGTGGGGAAAGAGCGTCTGGCTGTGTCGGTGTTGGTCACTCTAGATGACACAGGTAAGGTGCTGGAATATGAAATTCAGCCGACCGTGGTACAGGTAGACCACCAGCTTAACTATCAGCAGGCTCAGGCAGTTCTAGAGCGGGAGAACCCAGACATCCTGGGTCAGCTTGGGGTAAAACCCAAAGAACTCCAAGCTTTGGAACCCGTCTATGGGCTACTCGAAGATCTCTTTAAGCTCAGTCAAGCGGTGAAGCAGCAGCGATTTGAGCGGGGGTCTTTCGAGCTAAATTTGCCTGAATCTGACTTTCCCACCGAAGCTGGAGACACCTCAGCCTCTAAATATCGTTCACCCAAGTTTCAGTATGACGATGAAGGCATGCTGGGCGTGATGGTCGTGTCCTCCCTGCTGCCCGCCCGCACCATTGTCACTGAGTTTATGTTGCTGGCAAACCAATTGGTGGCCCAGCACCTCAAGGCCCTCGGACTGCCTGCCGTCTACCGACTTCACCGCAGACCGGATGCTGCCGACGTGCAGGAGTTGATCAAGCTGGCCGAGAATATGGACATTCAACTGTCCTTAGAGAACGAAGAAACCGTTCAGCCTAAGGACTATCAGCGGTTTGTCGAGCAGTTTGCCACCTCCAACTCGGAGAAGATTCTGACCTATCTGCTCCTAGAAACCTTCAAGCCAGCTTTCTACAGTGCTCATCCCGATATTCACTTTGGCTTGGCACTGACAGATGCCTACACCCACTTCGCCTCTCCCACCCGTCGCTACCCTGATCTGATGGTTCATCGGGTATTGCATGCTTTGTTTGAGCATGGTCGCGATCGCAGATCAACTCGATCCAAAGAGCGGGTCAATCTGCGCCACAGTTCTTGCCACGGCGAGATTCAATGGAACGTGCTTCCCCCAGACATTCAGCATGACTTGGAGGACTTGATTAGCCGCATTGTGGTTCACCTTACTGAGCGGGAGCGGTTGGCTCAAGAGGCTGAGTCGGATCTAGAAGGCCTTAAGAAGGCAGAATTTATGCGATCGCACACCGGGGAAGTTTTCCACGGTCTGATCACAGGTGTGCAGTCCTATGGCTTCTTTGTTGAGATCGAAGAATTGCTGGTGGAAGGACTTGTCCACGTCAGCTCTCTCAAGGACGACTGGTACGAGTACCGCTCTCGCCAGCAGAAGCTAGTGGGCCGTAAAAACCGCAAGCAGTATCGCCTAGGCGACACGGTTGAGGTACAGGTCAAGAGCGTAGACTACTACCGCCAGCAGATCGACTTAGTAGCGGTCGGTGGCGGCAGTGAAGCTGGAGAGGACGACGAGGAGGACTTCGCCAATCCTCTGCCAGAGGAGGAGAATGGGGATCTGCTCAACGACAACGAAGAGGGCAACGGCTACGACGAGGACGAGTAACCGTCTATTGCCATTCCCATGAACCCATCTTCTCGGCCCCTAATTGTGGGTATTACCGGAGCCTCCGGGCTAGTCTATGCTGTCCGCACCCTGAAGTACCTGCTAGAGGCCCATCACACTGTTGACGTGGTTGCTTCCAAAGCGGTGCAGATGGTCTGGCAGGCCGAGCAGGCAATCCGGATGCCCTTGGAACCCCTTAAGCAGGAAGCCTTTTGGCGGCAGCAAGCAGGCGTTTCCGAAGCGGGAACGCTTCGCTGCCATCCTTTTGGCGATGTCGGCGCAACCCTGGCCAGCGGCTCTTTTCGCACAGCAGGGATGCTGATCATTCCATGCAGCATGAGCACAGTGGCAAAACTGGCAGCAGGACTCAGCTCTGACCTGCTAGAGCGGGCCGCAGATGTGCAGCTCAAGGAGGGGCGCAAGCTGGTAGTCGTGCCTCGCGAAACGCCCTTCAGCCTGATTCATCTGCGCAACCTGACGGCTTTAGCCGAAGCAGGGGCTCGGATTGTGCCCGCCATTCCAGCTTGGTATCACAATCCTCAGACGGTCGAGGATTTAGTCGATTTTGTGGTGGCGCGTGCGCTCGATCAGTTCGAGATCGACTGTGTACCGCTGAAGCGCTGGCAGGGCCATCTGCACTCAGACTCGCCGACACTGGAGGGTGACAGCCAGGAGCAGGGTGGTTTCGTACAATGAACAGGGCAAGCAAAAGGCAGTGGTCTATGGCAACTCCTCGTCTTCTGGTCGTGTTTCTGCTGTTGGCGGCAGTGACGATCCTGGTGCTGCAAAATACCTCCCCAGCTTTGCCGCTGGTCTTTTTGGGGGTGCGAACCTCAGCCTTACCGCTGGCTGTTTGGCTGGTGGGTGCGATCGCATTGGGCAGCCTCACCAGCGTACTCCTAGCAACTTTAGTATCTGCTGGCACACCTGATTCTGGCCGAAGCAGCCGTCGGCCCAGCCGCTTTGGGCGTCGCATTGATGCCCCCAACACGTCCAACCCACCCCCCTCGTCAGATAGGGCTAGAGGCGGGTCCGCAAAGTCACGGCCCACTGATCCCGCAGCGGGCGGCGAGTGGGGAGAGTGGACAACTTTCAGATCCCCTAGCCAGTGGGACGACTGGAACCAGGCCGACCAAGCCTCAGGGGGGGCAGATTCTCAGAACAAAGGTCCACGCTGGGGGCGCAAGCGAGCAGCAGAGCAGGCCCAAAAAGTTGACGAGTCTTGGCAAGAGTTGTCTGATGGCTGGGATGAATTGGAGAATGTGCGCTACAAGCCCAGAGGAGTCAGCCCGGTTGCCGATGCCCTAGATGACCTCGATCAAGGTTGGGACGAGTATCCTGATGAATCTGGTAATCGCTCCCCTGCTTCCCGCCAGGATTTTGAAGCCAACCAGTCGCCTAAGCGGGTTTACCGAGATGGCTCAATTTACTCCTACAGCTACCGGGATCCAGACAGCACCGTTCAGGGACGTACCGATTCTGTTTATGGCCCTGAGGATAGCGAGGACTATGACGACGATTATGAGGAGAATGAGGATTTTGAGAACGAAGATGGCTCTGATTCTGAAGCGTTAAGAGACCCACGCTTAGGCCCTGATGGCGTTGTCGATGCTGACTATCGAGTCATTGTTCCCCCGTTACGTTCTCTACAAAGGACAAATTCTGACGACGAGGATGATGACAATTGGGTCGATGGGCCACCCAACCCCTAACCAGATTTAACCACTCTCTACCTCACGTCGTTTAGACGCGGTAAATTGCGTCTCTATTCATTGCGTCTCTATTGATATTGAGAAACCATGACAAATTTTGATTTGAAAGGAACCAACCTCTATTTGATTGGCATGATGGGTGCTGGCAAAAGCTCAACGGGAGCACTCCTCGCTAAACAGTTGGGGTATCAATTTTTAGATACTGATACCCTGATTGAAAAAGCCGTTGGCATGACCATTTCCGAGCTGTTTGCGACTCAGGGAGAAGAGTCCTTTCGCCAGATGGAAACCCAAGTGTTGTCGCAACTATCGGCATATACTCGCCTAGTGGTGGCGACTGGGGGCGGCATTGTCACTCAGCAGATGAATTGGAGCTATTTGCAGCATGGCGTGGTGGTCTGGCTAGATGTACCGCTGGATCTCCTACAGCAACGCCTCCAAGGGGATACTCAGCGACCACTCTTGCAGCAGGAAGATTGGCCCCAAACCCTACAAAAACTGCTGGAACAGCGGGAACCGCTCTATGCCCAAGCTGACCTGCGCGTGACGGTAGCCCCAGGGGAAGATGAAGCTGCGATCGCAACTCGAACATTAGAGCTACTGCAAGCACGCATTGAAGCCGATCAACAAAGCCGTCCACACCCCGACACTCCAGCTTCCTAACAGACTTCCTAATAGGGCAGCCTGATACACTACAGGAACGGCTTTTGATAGCCACACTCCGGCCATTCCTCAGACCCCTCTCAACACAGTCCTGCCGTAGACCCATGGTTCACACCCCTACCGAGAAACACGACTTGATTCAGGAAGAAGCTGCCGCTCGTGTGCAGATTCTCAGCGAAGCGCTGCCCTACATTCAGCAGTTTCGGGGTCGCACTGTCGTGGTTAAATACGGCGGTGCAGCCATGAAAGACGGCAGCCTCAAAGCTGATGTCATCCGCGACATTGTCTTTATGGCTTGCGTCGGCATTCGCCCTGTTGTGGTCCACGGAGGGGGGCCTGAAATCAATACCTGGCTGAGTAAGCTCGGAATCGAACCTCAGTTCAAGGACGGTCTGCGCGTCACCGATGCCCCCACGATGGACGTCGTAGAAATGGTGCTAGTAGGCCGGGTTAATAAAGAACTGGTTTCGTTGATCAACCAGTCAGGCGGCAAAGCAATTGGCCTGTGCGGTAAAGATGCCAACCTTATGACCGCCCGCCCGCAAGGAAGTGAAGACATTGGCTTTGTGGGTGAGGTCAGCAGCGTGGATGCCCACATTCTCAAATCCTTGGTCGAGGCGGGCTACATTCCCATTGTCTCCAGTGTGGCTGCGGATGATCACGGTCAGGCGTACAACATCAATGCCGACACCGTCGCTGGGGAAATTGCAGCCTCGCTTGGAGCCGAAAAGCTGATTTTGTTGACTGACACCCGGGGCATTCTGCGCGACTACAAAGACGCTTCTACTCTGATCCACAAACTGGATATTCAGCAGGCTCGTCAACTGATCGACGAAGGCGTTGTCTCCGGCGGCATGATTCCTAAAGTGAACTGTTGCGTGCGTTCCCTGGCCCAGGGAGTAGGAGCAGCCCATATTATTGACGGTCGGGTTCCCCACGCACTGCTGCTCGAAATTTTCACTGACTTGGGCATCGGCTCTATGTTGGTAGCTTCGGGATTTCACGCGTAGGCCCACTTTCGTAATTTTCAAAAAGCAAGAGAGGGCGCAAGTTTTGCGCCCTCTCTATCAAAATCCTACTCACAAGAATAGGGAAACAAGAACTACTGCTTGGGCCGCTTCATCCGAGTCAGGCCCATTGCTCCTTTCATTCGATTGAGTTCGGTTTCAATATCTTTTTGCCAATTCTCTGAAGGAGTCGGCTCAGTCTGAGGCAAGTTTTTGCCAGAGCGACGGTAGAGATCGTCTAGCTGCCGCTGAAGGGGAAAAGGCAGCAGAGCAAACAAGATAATGCCAAAGGGCGTGAACAGCATCAGCACCAGCATGATCCACAACGGGGTGCTGCGATACCCGGCTTTAACAAGTAGCGCCCAGCAGATTAAGCCCCAAAAAACGGCAGCACCTAGCACGTACAGCCCCTGAAAGGACAACCAACCGAGGTGTCCTGAAATCATTTTTCTTCTCCAGGTGGGAATGGCAGTGCCTTCAGCATAACCAGGGTTTCCGGTTCCCGGCAGGGCCGATGGTTAGGGGATAGCTACGCGATCGCACCTTCCCATTCCGCAAAAGGCTAATCAGGTATGCCATCCTAAAAAGTGGCGTTACATTCCTTTACACAGTGCAATGACATCTGAAGCAGACATTGTAGTGATTGGGAGCGGCATTGGCGGTCTGAGCTGCGCCGCACTGCTAGCCCGCTACGGCTATGAGGTCATTGTTTGCGAAAGCCACACTATCCCAGGGGGAGCAGCTCACAGCTTCGAGCGCAACGGCTTTCGGTTTGACTCCGGCCCTTCCTTGTACTCCGGCCTGTCCCACAGTCCCTCAACCAATCCCCTGAGGCATGTACTAGATGCAATCGAGGAAGACCTAGAGTGGGCAACCTACAGCACTTGGGGCGTATGCGTTCCAGAAGGCGATTTTTTGACCAGCGTAGGAACTGACTCATTCTGTGAGGTGTTGCAGCAGTTGCGAGGAGAAGCGACTGTGCAGGAATGGCGAAGGTTACAGCAGGTGATGGAACCGCTGGGGAAGGGTGCGATCGCACTTCCCCCGGCTGCCGTTCGCTATGACTGGGGTGCTTTTAGAACAATTGCCCCCTTTGCCCTAACCCTTTTGCAGCAAGCGCCTAACCTGGGCCAATTAAACGGCCCTTTCAGCCGAGTGATGGAGCGGGTCGTACACGATCCCTTTGTTCGCAATTGGCTCGATTTGCTGTGTTTCTTGCTCTCGGGTTTACCTGCTAGCGGTACCAGTGCCGCCGAGATGGCCTTTATGTTTGCCGAGTGGTACAAGCCAGGGGTAAAGCTCGACTATCCACTGGGTGGCAGTGGGGCAATCGTCAACGCTCTAGTGCGAGGGTTGGAGAAATTTGGCGGAAGGCTCCTAGTCGGAGCCCATGTCGGAACGATTCAGGTAGAGGGCGGACGGGCGACAGGCATTCAACTTCGCAGCGGGGAAACAGTCAAGGCACGACAGGCCGTAATCTCGAATGCGTCCATCTGGGACACCTTAAAGCTGTTGCCCGATGGCTCCGTGCCAAAACGTTTTGTCGAGCAGCGGCAGGCCACCCCGGAGTGTGAAAGCTTTATGCACCTACATCTAGGCATTGATGGCACAGGCCTGCCTCCCAATCTAGCCTGCCACTACATCGTGGTAAACGATTGGAGCCGAGGGGTTACGGCCCCTCAAAACGTCGTGCTAATCTCAATTCCCTCCCTACTCGATCCGTCGTTGGCTCCACCCGGCAAACAGGCCATTCACGTCTACACCCCTGGCAACGAACCCTACGACCTTTGGCAGGGACTCGACCGTCACAGTGAGGCTTACGCCAAGCTGAAGCAACAGCGTGCCGAAGTGATGTGGCAAGCCCTAGCGCGGATTATTCCCGACATTCGCCAGCGCTGTGAAGTAAGCCTAGTCGGCACTCCCCTAACTCACGAGCGGTATCTGCGACGGCATCGGGGTACTTACGGGCCAGCCATTTCAGCCAGTGAAGGGTTCTTCCCGGGCGCTAAAACACCGCTGCCAGGGCTTCTCTGCTGTAGCGACTCCACCTTTCCCGGCATTGGCCTACCTGCGGTCGCGGCCAGCAGCCTGATCACAGCCAATACCCTAGCAACGGTCAAACAGCATCGCGAGATGCTACAGCAGATTCGGTTGGCTTAGGGGCAGCAGCAGACTAGGCAGGTACAAGCTGCTGCCGCTTGCCCTTGAAAATCAATTTGACGCCGCCTTTAACACCCAGCGTTACCCCCCGCCGTTCGGGAGTCGCGGGTTGCGTATCGGCCAACGCAAACTCAAATTCTGACAGCAGCGTTCCCAGCACGATTTTCAACTCGTATTGGGCCAGAGCTGCTCCTACACAGCGCCGTTCTCCTGCCCCAAACGGCATAAATTCAAAGGCCGAATATTGACGCTCCAAAAAGCGCTCCGGCTTGAATAGCTCAGGGTCAGGATAGAGTTCAGGCCGACGATGCAACAGGTAAATACTGCCTGTAACTACCGTGCCTGGCTCCAGCACATACCCTTCTAGCTCAATGGGCTGCTCCACTCGACGAGCAAAAGTCAGCATTGCAACTGGATAAATTCGAAGGGTTTCATTGCAGACTGCACTGAGATAGGGCAGTTTGGTCAGTGCCAAGGCATTTCCATCGGCACCGCTGGTTTGGATCTCTTCGAGCAGATTCTTTTGCACTTCAGGCAAGTGATGCGCCCAATAGAGTGCCCAGGTTAAGGCTGTTGCCGTAGTTTCATGTCCAGCAACCAGCAGAGTCATCAGCTCATCCCGAAGTTCTGGGTCTGTCATGCCCTTACCCGTTTCGTCCTGCGCGAGCAACAGCAGGGAAAGAATGTCGGTGCGGTTGGGGTCGGGATTGGCTCTGCGATCGCGAATCTCTGCATAAATGAGACCATCAATTTCTGCTGCCAACGCTTTTATTTTGGCTCCTGGGCTCCAACTGCCTAAATCTGTCTGTAGAACCGGGAAGAAGATCAAGCTAGAAGTTAACGGACTGCTGGCCAAATTTATGCGATCGCGCAGCAAAATCTCTAAGCGGTGATAGCGATCGCCTTCATGCAAGCCAAAGACGGCTTGCAAAATTACCCGCATCGTAATTTGTTGCATCACATCCCGAGCAACAAAGGTTTCCCCAGGCGCTAGATCTGAAACTGCCCGCCTCGCCAAAGTTTGAATGAGATCTGCATAGGCCCTAAGCCGCTCCCCGTGAAAAGGCGGCATGATAAGTTGTCGACGACGACGATGAGATTCTCCGTCCAGCAAAATGACCGAGTTCTCACCCAACAGCGGCTTGAGAATTTGATTGACCTCTCCCGGCGCACTCAGTTCCTCGCTATCGTGCGTCAACATGTACCTCAGGGTGTCAGGCTTGCTAGCGGTAACCAAGTCGAACTGCCCCAGCCTCATCCGAAACAGGTCTCCCAGCTGCCGTGAATGGGTATCCATCACCGCTAAGGGCCGCAAAATCCAGTTAATAAGCTGAATAAATCGAGGGGTAGTTGGTGTAGGGATAGATGACATGGTGGAGAAGAGCACGCAATTCTCCTATGGTAATCAACGCTTTATTCTTCCTTTGTGAAGATGCAAAGGTTTACCCGTCCAGGGAGCCATAAACAGCCCTGATTCAGGTGCTACGCTGGTGAATGGCGAAAAATAGGCTTTTTAGCTTGTCAATTTCAAACGTGAACTAACATCAACCATGCTGGAATCCTCAGTGCTCCGTTCTCTTGTCTGGACCGACTATCGGCTAGCGGTGCTGTTTCTAGTGTCGTTTCCGCTGGTGCTGCTGATCTGGGCTGCTCTCAAACAGAACGCGGCCATCCAGCGTTTGCTGACGATTTATTGGAAAGTGGCAAGTTTGCTGATGATTACGGTCTACCTCATGATCGGGGGCTTTAGCATCAGCTTTATCGCAGCAGTCATGGCACGAGTTCTGATTCCCATTAGCCTCTGGTTTTGGGTTGACCTCAACGAAGAAATTCGAGAGCAGCCAGACAATTCTCTTAAGCTCACTTTCAATGCCTGGCGCTGGGCCGTGACTCTCTATTGCATCCTAGGCACTGCGATTTCCCTGACCTTTTTGCCCTGTGCCTTTTCTAAAGCGCAGTTAGCGGCTGCAAATTGCCAAGCTTGGCTAGAAGCGCCTTTGTTGTATCAGAGGTATCTCCACAACGGCTATACCAATGGCTTCCTAGGCTTCTTTGGCATCTTGGGACTGGTGATCTACGTTCTCAGTTTGGCCTGGTTTGTCTTTTTCCGTTTGGGTAAACAGGGCCGACAAGCCGGAAGTTAATCTTGGAAGTAGTCCCGGAAGTTAACCCCGAAAGTTAGCCCAGCAGGAATAGCTATGAATATTGGAAAACGTCTGGAGCAGTATACGCTCAGGGTTCCCCAAGAAGTACTCCTCGTCAATGCCGAGGTAGAGGGTGAAGCTGATCAGGTCGTTGTCTTTCGGGGCTTCTCCAGTTCCCTGGTGCGCCCCACGGCCTTCGACCCCGATGTCCCCGTTCTACCAGACAAAGCAGTGATTGAGTCTATTGATCGGCTGCTAGGCCCCTACCAACCCAGCAATCCTCGTTATTTAGCCAAGGGACTAACTTGGGAAGCATTTGAGGAATTACTAAACGACTTGGGTTTATAGATAGATATAGAAGGCTTTAAACAAAGAAGCGGAACCTGCGCTGCTTCACAGGTTCCGCTGATCTCACGTCCAAATTTTTGAGAGACTATGGCCTTTGTGCGTGAGGGATTGCTTTAAGGTCAGCCAAATCGTCCGGCTGTCGTGGCTATCAGGAAGGCGGCGTAGGTCAGGACATAGCCCACCGTAAAGTGGATTAAACCAATCAACCAACCTTGAACGATAGACAGAGCAACGGGCTTGTCCTTCCAGCGAACGAGGTTAGCCAGAGGCGTGCGCTCGTGCGCCCATACCAGGGACTCAATTAGTTCCTGCCAGTATCCTCTCCAGGAAATCAGGAACATAAATCCGGTTGCCCAGACCAAGTGCCCAAAGAGGAACATCCAGGACCAGACCGCCAAGTTACTCATCCCAAATGGGTTGTAACCGTTGATGACCTGGGAAGAGTTGAGCCACAGGTAATCCCGGAGCCAGCCCATGATGTAGGTTGAGTTTTCGTTGAATTGAGTCAGGTTACCAGACCACAAGCTTAGATGCTTCCAGTGCCAGTAGAAGGTGACCCAACCAATCAAGTTCAACATCCAGAACATAGCGAGATAGAAGGATTGCTCCCACGCAGAGGTCTGGCATGTACCACTGCGACCAGGACCATCACAAGGGAATGTGAAGCCAAAGTCCTTCTTGTCAGGCATGAGTTTGGTGCCACGGGAATCGAGCGCGCCCTTGACACAAATTAGAGTGGTGACGTGGAGTCCTAGTGCGATCGCATGGTGGATCAGGAAGTCTCCAGGCCCAATTGGTAAGAACAGCGAGTTACGGCTGTTGTTGATGGCATCCAACCAGCCAGGCAGCCAAGCGGCACCTGTGCGGGTAGCGCTATCGGCGTTGGACAGTAGAACATCCATGCCGTAGAGCAGTTTGCCGTGGGAGGACTGAATGAACTGGGCAAAGACCGGCTCAATCAGGATTTGCTTCTCGGGGGTACCGAAAGCAACGACCACATCGTTGTGAACGTATAGGCCCAAGGTGTGGAAGCCCAGGAACAGCGACACCCAGCTTAGGTGAGAAATAATCGCTTCCTTATGCTCAAGTACCCGTGCCAGCACGTTGTTCTTGTTGGCTGCCGGGTCATAGTCCCGAATCCAGAAGATAGCGGCGTGCGCAAACGCCCCAATCATCAGGAAGCCAGCAATGTACTGGTGGTGGGTATACAGCGACGCCATGGTGGTGTAGCTGCGTGACATGAACGCGTAAGGCGGCATGGAGTACTGGTGCTGAGCCACAAGGGAAGTGATGGTTCCCAGTGCGCCAAGAGCCAGAGAAAGCTGGAAGTGGAGGGAGTTGTTGATGGTGTCATACAGTCCCTTGTGTCCAGCACCCAAGGCTCCGCCAAAGGGCGTTCCTTCGGGCGGGCGGTGAGCATTCAAGATCTCCCGAATGCTGTGACCGATACCAAAGTTGGTCCGGTACATGTGGCCCGCGATGATGAAGAGTACGGCAATGGCCAAG
>DATNQF010000230.1:0-7730 GCA_036702855.1 Trichocoleus sp.
AGTTCCCCGTCCCTTCCCCAGTCCGACGGAGCAGTTCTTGCTTCTGCTCCTCAGAAAGGTTGTCTTTAATGGCTCCAATCGTGTCGATGGTGCCGTCCTCACGCACCCGGATATAGGCTAACCCCTTTGCCCCAGCATCCGTTGCGATCTTGAACAGGTCGCCACCCGGTTTAATTCGCACATTCGAAATGGCATCATTCCCGCCCGGGATCGGTAATACCTTGACGATCCCACCGCTGGCTACGGCTCCTGAGAAGACCTTGAAGCCAGAGTCTTTGACCAGATCAGACACATCTACCAGCTCAAGCCCATAGCGAGTATCCGGCTTGTCTGATCCATACCGATCCATCGCCTCTGCGTAGGTCAATCGGGGGAAGGGACGGGGAACTTCAATTCCTTTGACTTCCTTGAAAATGTGGGCGACCAGCGCTTCATTTAGGTTCAGGATTTCATCCTGAGTCATGAAGCTCATTTCCATATCGAGCTGGGTGAACTCTGGCTGTCGATCTGCTCGCAGGTCTTCATCTCGGAAGCAGCGGGCGATTTGATAGTACCGATCGAGCCCTGACACCATCAGCAGCTGCTTGAAGAGTTGCGGGGACTGGGGTAGTGCGAACCACTCACCCGGGTTTACTCGCGAAGGTACCAAATAGTCCCGCGCCCCTTCGGGGGTAGACCGGGTGAGAATAGGCGTCTCAACTTCGACAAAGCTTTCTTGATCTTCCAAGAAACGCCGAATGGCTTTGGTCACCTGATGACGAATTTGTAAATTGCGAGACATGCGCTCCCGCCGCAGGTCAAGGTAGCGGTAGCGCAAGCGTAGGTCTTCGCGCACCGTTTCGCCATCCGCTGTTGAAACCTGGAATGGCAGCTGTTTGCGCACTGCGTTGAGCAGCACAATCTCTTCAGCGTAGATTTCGACTTCCCCAGTGGGCAGCTTGGGGTTCAGCGATTCTGCAGGACGCTGGCTAACTCGACCCGTGATCCGCACAACATATTCGTTCCGGAGTTGCTCAGCGGAGGCATAGGATCCGGGGGTGCGTTCGGGGTCGCTGACGATCTGGACAATGCCAGTGCGATCGCGCAAATCCACAAAAACGACGCCCCCATGATCGCGGCGACGGTCTACCCAGCCAAACAGGGTAACGGTTTTACCTATGTGCTCTGCTCGGACTTGGCCGCAATAATGGGTTCGCATGGTTCAAGAAGATTCGCTTGGAAAAACGCGACAGCTAAAATTTCAAAACCTATTCATTATCGCGGATCATGGATCGGATGAATTCGCTTTTTTAGCTGGGGCGATCGCAATCGCCCCAACCGAGTCTTAGGACAGGAGGGACGGTTCCTCCGCTTCCTCTCTTAAATCATCAATTTGTCGCAACAACATATCTGTGAGCAGTGAGCTAGGCTGCTGCTTATGAGGCCAAGCAAAGGCATGACGGAAAGCGGCTGCTTGGCAGGCTTGCAGTTCGTCAAACCCAATCACATCGTGGGTTAAAAGGTTTTCGTACTCAAAGGGTAGCCGCACGTTGTGCAGCCCAGCATTATCGGTGCAGATAGCAATATCCACGCCTTCGTCAAAACACCGAGCAAATACGGGTTTGAGCTGGCAGATCTCTTTTAAGGTTCCCGTTTTTAAATAGGTTGTCGGACACACCTCTAAGCACTGACCCCGAGCCGCAACTTCCCGCAGCAGTTCGGGATGTAGCAGGGGAATCTGGATACCGTGCCCAATGCGCATTAGGTAAGGCAGCAGTTTGGGATAACTGCCATCCACGGTTTCGTAAACGTGTCCTGTCGTGTTGAGGCCTAAGTTGCGGGCGTAGGCATACAGCTCTACAAACTCATCCAATCGTTCTGCATACTGGGCATCCCCTCCAGCCAAATCGACAGCACAGATGTAGTTGGGATACTGTGCGGCCAGATCAACAATGGCTCGGTTTACCTCATAGGGCAGGCGAGAGTGCATACAGAGTATCTGCCGAGTCACAATGGGGTACTCAGTCTGCTCACTGGCCTGACCGACAATCTCAACGATCTCAGCCATTTTCTCAATCCGCTCGTTTTGAGGCAGATGGTGAGGCGTGCGCAGATAAGGGGTATAGCGCAACTCCAGGTAGGCTAAGTTCTCGAAAATGTAAGCTCCCCGGATGAGGCGGTAAATAAAGTAAGGCAGCGCATCATGGGTTTGTACACTCTCAACTAAGGTGTGCAACTCCAGATATTCTGGTAGACTACTTCGGGGTCGAGTAAAAAATGCCTCAAAGTCGGGATATCCTGCAAACTTCTGGGCCAAGTCAGAGCGATTGCGCTCAAAATAGCGCCACAGAATTCTAGGTACAACAGAACCGCCCAAGTGGCGGTGCAATTCAGCGTAAAGACTCATCGTGCCCTCGCTTTAGCGTTCGCTCGCTTAAGAGACTTATAGATTAAGAAAACTTAAAAAGCTGTAAAAAGGTATTAGCTTGTTCTAACTCATATTTCACAAAGTGGGTATAGAGTGACGTACCTTTATTTCAGCGTTTACTGACTCCCCTAAAGTTGCCCCCCTTAAAGCTGGATGGATGCGATCTCATTCATTGACATTCGTGCCAAACGGTGTGGATAATGGAAATTTGTGTGAACATCTAGCACCCGAATTCCCTTGGCTAACGTCGTTGTAATTGGTGCCCAGTGGGGCGATGAAGGTAAAGGCAAAATCACCGATCTGCTCAGCAAGTCAGCAGATGTGGTCGTTCGCTATCAGGGTGGCGTCAACGCAGGACACACCGTTGTTGTTAAAGATCAAACCTTCAAGCTCCATCTAATTCCCTCCGGCATTCTCTACCCTGATAAGGAATGTGTAATTGGCTGTGGTACCGTCATCGATCCCAAGGAGTTGATCAAGGAATTTGACACTCTAGAGGCGCTCAACATCTCCACAGACCGTCTCTACATTTCTGAGACTGCTCACGTGACCATGCCTTACCACCGCATGATTGACCAGGCAGCGGAAGAGCGTCGTGGGAGCAACAAAATTGGGACTACCAAGCGGGGAATTGGTCCTACCTATGCCGACAAATCTGAGCGCACAGGCGTTCGCGTTGTCGATTTGATGGATTATAACTCTCTGCGAGAGCAGCTAGAGTGGACTATCCAATACAAGAACGGCATTTTGGAGAAGCTCTATGGGCTAGAGCCTCTTGATCCGGCTGCTGTAATTGATGAATATGCCCAGTACGCTGAGCGCCTACGTCCCCACATTATTGATAGCTCTCTCCACATCTATAACGCCATTCAACAGCGGAAAAATGTTTTGTTTGAGGGGGCTCAAGGAACCCTGCTCGACCTAGACCATGGTACCTACCCTTATGTAACGTCCTCTAACCCAGTTGCGGGCGGAGCCTGCATTGGTACGGGCATTGGCCCAACGGTTATTGACCGAGTTATTGGGGTGGCTAAAGCTTACACCACTCGGGTCGGTGAGGGTCCTTTCCCGACGGAGTTGCAAGAAGAAATTGGAGCCCTGCTAGGATCACGAGGGGCCGAATTTGGCACCACCACCGGGCGGGCTCGCCGCTGCGGCTGGTTTGATGCCGTTATTGGCCGCTATGCGGTGCGAATTAACGGCCTGGATTGTCTTGCTATTACCAAGCTAGACGTGCTGGATGGGGTAGATGAAATTAAGGTCTGTGTTGCCTACGAAATAGACGGCCAAATCTGTAAAGAACTCCCTAGCAGCGCTCGTCAGTTTGCCCGATGCAAGCCAATTTATGAAACGATGCCGGGATGGAAGCAGTCTACTGAAGACTGCCGCACACTAGAAGATCTGCCCAAGCAAGCTCTAGATTACCTGAAGTTTTTGGCAGAGCTGATGGATGTGCCCATTGCGATTGTGTCGCTTGGGGCAAGCCGGGATCAAACCATTATTGTGGAAGATCCGATCCACGGCCCGAAACGTGCCTTGCTCTATGAGAATGGCGCTGCTCACGTGGCTTAACTGAGTTTGTCTTTTTCTAACCTTTTGAACTTGAACGGGTGAATAACTCCTATGGAACTGACGATTGAATGCAGCAAGCGCGATCCCAAAGCGAAGGCGAATGCGCTGCGCCAACAAGGGCTATTGCCTGCGGTCCTCTATGGACATGATGGAGCTAACTCGGTTTCCTTGACCGTGAATGACCGGGAAATGCAAGCGCTGTTGCGCAAAGCTAAGGTGAAAGAAACGCCTGTTACCGTTAACATCCCCGAGTTGTCTTGGAATGGTACGGCGGTTCTGCAAGAGGTGCAGTCTCACCCCTGGAAAGGCTACATCTATCACGTCAGCTTTTTTGCTCAGAAGTAAGCATCTTGTTTTGGCCTTCAGAGATTGCTGGTGAGAGTTCCCTGAAGGCTTTGTGACTAATATTTATTTAGCCAAGGTATTTGCCTTGGCTTTTTTATGGAGTGATGCATGACTGAGACCGCTTTGCCTCCCCTAATTCAGCAGATGCTGCAGCCCCAGTTCTATCCCCATGCGGTGACAGAACCTATTCGGTTAATGCAGACTCACGTTTCCTATGTACTGCTGACGGGCGACTATGCGTACAAAATCAAGAAACCTGTTGATTTTGGCTTCCTAAATTACTCCACACTAGAGAAACGTCAGCATTTTTGCCAGGAGGAGCTGCGACTTAACCAGCGGGGTGCAGCGCCCCTCTACTTAGATATGTTGCCAATTACATTGGCAGGAGAGGTTTACGCGCTGGGGGGTACGGGAGATGCTGTCGAGTATGCCGTGAAGATGCAGCAGTTTCCTCAAGAAACTCTATTGAGCGTGCTTTTTGAGCGAGGTGAGTTGACGGAGGAACTTCTGAGGAATCTGGCAGAAGCGATCGCAAGTTTTCACCAGCAAGCCGAAACCAACGACTACATTCGGTCATTCGGAGAGATTCCACAGATCCGACAGTCGATTGACGAGAACTACGACCAGACAGTGGGGTATGTGGGAGGGCCACAAACCCAGCAACAGTTCGACGAAACCAAAGCCTTTACCGATCGCTTTTTTGCAGAGCGGCAAGCACTCCTTCAATCCCGTATTCAACAGGGTAAGATTCGAGCCTGCCACGGCGACTTACACCTCAACAATATTTGTTATTGGCAAGACCAACTGCTGCTGTTCGACTGCATCGAGTTTAATGAGCCTTTTCGCTTTGTCGATGTCATGTTTGACATTGCCTACATCGTGATGGACTTGGAGGTGCAGGGGCGGACGGATCTAAGCGCTACTTTTCTCAGCCACTATGTCGAGCAAACGGGGGATTGGGAAGGGTTGCAAGTGCTGCCGTTATATGTCAGCCGTCAGTCCTACGTGCGAGCTAAGGTAACTTCGTTTCTGCTCAACGATGCGTCGATTCCGGCAGAAACCCGAGAGCAGGCCGCAGCAACGGCAGCCAAGTATTACCGCCTGGCCTGGTCTTATGTACAGCCACGAGCCGCTCAGATTTTTCTGATGGCAGGTTTATCGGGGTCTGGCAAATCGACTACTGCCCGTGAGTTGTCTCGTCATGGGGCCATTCACCTGCGTTCCGATGCAGTGCGGAAGCATTTAGCAGGTGTTCCTTTGCTGGAGAGAGGTGATCAGAGCCTGTACACACCGGAGATGACCCAGAAAACCTATGCTCGGTTGCTGGACTTAGGAATTTTGCTAGCTCAAGAAGGGTACTCGGTGGTCCTAGACGCTAAGTATGATCGACAGACCTTTCGGCAGGCTGCGATCGCACAGGCCCAATCCCATGATCTCCCACTCAAAATTGTCTACTGTGAAGCTCCGCTTGAAGTTCTGAAGACCCGACTCCAAGCCCGCCAAGGAGACATTGCCGATGCCACAGTGGCGGTGCTCGAAAATCAGTTGATGGAGCCCTTTGCCGCTGATGAACGCCCTTTTGTTACAACGGTTGATACAACTGGCACGCTTTCTCAACAGGTGGCGAGTATAGTAGGAGACAGCTAGTTATAACTGGTTAGGGCACAGGCCCAAAAAGCTTATGCTGTTTTTCTGCTGATCATCTTTGGGGATGCTCTGTGGCTGACAAGATTATTCCTGCGGCCCTACGAATCTGGCTAGCGTTTCTGCTACTCTTTTTGCTGCTTGGCTACTCAATTGTTAGCAGCATCGTGTTTGGTGCGATTGCTGGCTTTGCGGGTGGCATGATCTCTGCCTGGTGGAACGCAAAGGGGGGAGAACCGACTGCTCCCGTTCTGCCAGAACCGATTCGTCGCATTGGCCGCACCTTACGAGAGAGCCAACCTCGTTTACCGCAGATTCGCTGGTTGGCGCGGCAGGAGCAGGGGCGACGAATTTCTCGATCGAAGCGTTAGTCGAGATTCTTCTAATTCTGTCTTAAAAGGCGAAGTTGAGGGTTGCAGTCGATTCTGTATCCGTATCAGAAATACGTATTTGAAACACAACTCAATGGTGGCGGCATACAAGGCACAGAGGCGTGGTTTCTTAGCTTCCGAGGAGATATCTACAAAGGCAAATTAGCCTTGTGAAGCTCACGTACCCCTGCATTTATAAGACATGCCGCAGCAAGGTCTTTAACCCTTGCTGCGGCAACGCAACTCTATGCAGGCCCATAATTAAGTTGGTATCAGCAACACCCCTAAGTTACAAACGACGATTAGAGGCTGGGGTCTCCGGACTCCAGAGCTGAGTTGGAGCGCCCTTTTAGGATTGGCAGATCACGCTCGCCCAAATAGCGGTTGAGGAAAGTAGACGTCGCAGACAGAATGACGGGGCCTACGAAAAAGGCAAGAAGGCCATGAACTCCAAATCCGGGTGTTAGAACGGCGGCTAACCAGAAGCAGAGGCCGTTAATGACTAGGGAGAAGCCTCCCAGCGTCAGGAAGTTAATAGGTAAGGTTAGCGTGGAGAGTAAAGGCCGAATGGAGGCATTAACCAAACCGATAACGGCCCCAGCAACAAGGGCAGCTGGGAAGTTAGCTAAGTACACCCCTGGGAAGATGATATCAACAACTAGCAAAGCCAAGGCTGTTGCTAAAACACTCAAAGCATAAAGCAGCATAGAATTTTCTCCTGTGTAAACAGAGATTTGAAAGAGGTTAGTAGTTGCATTCTAGTAACTACACATGGGTTTGATATCTACCCTAAGTAGGTGGCTGTTTGAGGTCAGTTTTTTAAGCTAGTAATAGGGGAGTGGTGAACCTATCCACACCCGTCAAATCGTTGGAATAGGAGATGCCATGAAGCTGCTTCGTGTTTTACTTGCTGTCTTAGTTCCCCCCCTTGGGGTCTTCCTAACCTATGGAATTGGAACTACTTTGCTGATCAATGTGTTGTTGACATTGCTGGGTTACTTGCCAGGTATGATTCACGGTTTGTGGGCAGTTACCAAGCACTATGATGGTGTTGGTCAGCGCGTTTAGCGTGTTTTGGAAAAGGGTTAACCAATACTACTAAATAGCTTGTGAATACCCATCTTTAATCGGGGATCAACTGATAAGTTGATCCCCGATATTTATTGGCTATTTTTAGTTGGCTTTAAGCTAATTAACCCTAGTGGTTGATTTTTCTGACGGATTCCCAAAGGTCACGTAGACGAGCCTTAATTTGGCGCTCTCTACGGGCAGCAGCACCCCCTAAATCGTTGAGCTTTGCTTCGACATCAATTTGGGTTTCTTGAACGGGAGTAATGCCTTTTGCTTCGGAGCGAGCCCGCGCTTCTCCATACCAAACTTTTGCTTGATCT
>DATNQF010000238.1:0-14546 GCA_036702855.1 Trichocoleus sp.
CAGCTTCAGTTAAGTAAGGGCATTCCCCGGTTTTACATCATGCAGTTAGAGCAAAGAGGGTTGCGCTTCCATCGCATTACCCGACACCAGCAATGTACTCAATGCTTGGGCGCTTTGGAGGGTAAAGAGTGGGTGATTGCAGTAGCCCCACCAGACGCTGACAACCCCCTTAATCCAAACGCAATCCAAGCTTTTCGCGTTCCGGGCAACTGTTTTATTAAGTTAGAGGTGGGCACTTGGCACGCTGGCCCCTATTTTGAGGTCGACCGCGTGAACTTCTACAACCTAGAACTGAGTGATACCAACATCACTGACCACGAAACCTGTGATTTGGCGCAAGCCTTTGGCCTAGAGTTTGAGATCGTGGTTAGCTAGAGCCTACGCGGTCTGCGATGGAAAAGGCGTGAGACTGGAAAGTGCGATCGCATTTCTCCCGCACTTGTCCTGCGCTCAAAGCAGGTCGCAAACACAAATACGTCAGTGGCCCAAACAGCGGCACCAGCGCTACAGCCCAGTAAACTAAGGCGTTGTGCATGCCACGTCGGGCCATGTCATCGTCGAACAAATCTGTGAGGGGGAAGAATAGGCACATTAGGCAAAAGTCAAGAGAGATCAAGTGCACAAAGTGCCGAGTTTGAAACTGCTGAACATAGTCACTCCAGTCTCCTAGAATCACAGCGTAAGCAATCAGGATTAAGGTGATCACCAGCAGAGTAATGCCCGTTGAGCGTTGATCGAGTTTGCGAATGAGCTTTGTCTGAATGCCGTCGAAGTCCTGATTACGGCGGCGCAGCAACAAATAGGGCGTTAGACAAATGACGCCTGTGAAGTTGGAGGCCAGAAATGAAGGCCAAGCCCGCACAGTCTGCATGCGCCCATCTGCAAACATGAGGCAGGCATAGATCATGGGCCATACACCCATCAGACAGAAGATGGCTGGAATGTAGGCATTCAACTCGCCCCATTGCAGGGTCAGGAGCTTACGAGCAATTTCCCAGGTACAGGGCTGATCCAGGGGAGCTAGCTGAATGGTGTACAGGACGAAACTAAGCCAGATCGTTCCTAGCAAAATTCTTCTACCCATACGTCGTCCTCAGTGCCTTACCTTCTACTGTTTGGGCAATGGGTTAAAGCAACCTCTATCAGTTGGTTAGTCCCGCTAGGGTTCTTTGCCTTCTGATACCATCGGCTAGGTGTTTACAGCGAATAACTATGCCGAAGTATGTGATGTGGGGTAGCTACTGCGAAAACGTATTGGAGAAGCGGGCACCTTACCGAGAAGCGCACTTACAGGGGTTGCAGTCCCAGAAGGACAGCGGAATTTTAGTCACGTTGGGACCGACAGCAGACGTTACCAAGGTCTTTGGCATTTACGAGGCAGATAGTGAAGCTGACGTTCGAGCAGTGGTTGAGGGAGATCCCTATTGGCAAAACGGGATTTGGACGGAGTACAAGATTTACGAGTGGAATCAGGTGTTTTAGAGAAGGCAGAAGGGAGAGGGCAGGAGAAGACACCGTTCTTTTCTGGGCTATCAGCTCTCTAGTGGATTGACAAGACTAAAGCTGTGCATTGTCATTGTGAGCCTGCGTTAGCGCAGCCATACCCTTGGCTATAGCAATCTCCATAGGGCTTGGGTTTCCACTAAGATTGCTTCGCTTTGCTCACAATGACATACCTAAAGCCTCAGTGAAGAATTGCCAAATCACTATGAGGAAGCTTCTCAAAAACTCGGTCTTCTAGACGTTAGCCACTCAGCAAAGCTTCAACAAACTCGTAGCTAGAGAAGGGACGGAGGTCTTCGATGCCCTCTCCAGCACCGATAAAGCGGATAGGAAGCCCCAGTTGTTTGACCACAGCTAGAGCGACGCCGCCTTTGGCGGTACCGTCTAGTTTGGTCAACACAACACCGCTGAGGTTAGCTGCTTCTGAAAACACTTCAGCCTGACGCAAACCGTTCTGACCCAGCGTGGCATCGAGAACTAGCAGCGCTTCTACCTTGGCATCAGGCGCTTTCTTATCGACAATGCGGCGAACTTTAGCGAGTTCGTCCATTAAGTTTTTCTTGTTTTGCAGGCGGCCAGCAGTGTCCACCAGCAGGAGCTCGGCTCCTCTAGATTGGGCTGCTGCGATCGCATCATAGACCACTGCTGCCGGGTCGGTATTTTTGCCGGGGTTAGCAATCACTTCTACCTCGCTACGGGCTCCCCAGGCTTTGACCTGTTCCACCGCTGCAGCCCGGAAGGTATCTGCTGCCGCAATCAAGCAGGTGTAGCCCGATTTCTTGGCAATGTGGGCCAGCTTACCGATGGTTGTGGTCTTCCCAGCTCCATTGACGCCCGTCATCAACCAGATGTTAAGTGTGTCTTTCTCAGGCGTAAAGGTGAGGTTATGAGAGCCTTCTAGAGGCTTATCGAGCATGTCCCGCAGAATGGACTTGAGGTATGCGATCGCCTGTTCTGGGGGCAACGCTTCTTCTCGCAGGCGAGCTTGTAAAGACTCCACAATAGCGTCTGTGGCTTCTACGCCTACATCGGCTTGCAACAGCAGAGCCTCGATTTCCATCACCGCGTCCTGATTCAGCGGCCCCTGACCCACGATGGACTTGAGCTGATTGATCAAGCTGCGGCGGGTTTTGCTGAGGCCCTGGCGTAAGCGGTTGAGCCAAGTAATTTCTTCCAGCGATACCTGATCAGGACGACGACCCTGACTCGCCAAGACTTCGGCTGACCAGATAAAAGCTTCGTCTAGGTCAATATCGGGGAGAACGGGTTCGGCGACGGGTTGGCGGTTGCTGGGTTGGGGGATAGGTTCGGGTTCCGGTTCTGCGATCGCAGTTTCCTTCAGCCGCTCCAATCGCTCTAATCGCTCTGCCTCAGCTTTGGCCCAAAACGGGAGAACTGGGGCTGCGGGCTCCACAGGCGCTTCCTCAGGAACCACTTCAGGAGTCGCTTCCAGTGCGATCGCTTCAGCCATAACCGGAGTAGGCATCGGCATTGGCGATGGAGAGGTTCCCGGCATCGGTATGGGATCCGGTGACGGGAAGGGTTCCGGCAGCGGCGTTGGATCCGGTGATGGGAAAGGCTCCGGCAGCGGTGGCAGGGGCTCCGGATCGGGCGTGGGTTCGGGCTCAACTGGAAGGTCAGGCTCCGAAGGCGTAGGTTCGGGCGGAACGACTTCGGGCACCGGAGCGGGTGTCGTGGGAACCGACTCTGGATCAGGGATGACCTCAGGTACCGCAGGAGTCGCTGGTTCTGGCGTTGGCTCTGGAGGAGCAACTTCCGGCACCGTTTCTGGAAGCGGCTCTGGCTCAGCGGCGGCCTCAGCAGTTTCCTGCTGACGCTTTTGAATGTTCTGATAGGCTGCTTTAGCCCACTTCAGATAATCTTCCGGAGAAAGCTGCTGGGAATCTCCCGTTGCTTCTGTTGTCTCAGCCGTTTTTTGCTCAGCTACAGGAACCTCTTTTTTGGCTTCTGCTTCTGAACTTTGAGCATCGTTGCTTTGGGAGTCGTTGTAACTGCGTCGGAACCAGTTAAAGCCAGCCATACCCTTTAATTAGCCTGAAAGTGTGACAATAAGCGCCTTTCTTTAGACACTCTACTATCTTGCCAGGGGTTGGGGGAGGAGGGGCAAAGGCAGGAGGTGAAAGGCAGAAGAAGACAATAACAAGCCTATCGTTACTCAGGCTGCGAGCTTAGGGTTGAGGGCTGAGGGTTTTCCCCAGACTTATCACGCTCTACAACACGACGCAGCACGCCATTGATAAAGCGGTAGCCATCCTCGCCGCTGTAACGCTTAGCCAACTCAACCGCTTCGTTAATGGCAACTCGGTCAGGGGTTCCCAAATACTGCATTTCGACTACAGCCGTTCGCAGAATGTCGCGATCGATGCGGGCTAAGCGTTTAAGTTGCCAAGCAACCATCACCTCATTCAGCATCTCGTCTACAGTCTGCATGTGCTTTGCCGTATGGGTGAGAATCTCCAGAGCGAAGGCCCGAACTTCCTGCTGGTTTGTCATCTGGACAAATTCAGGTAGCTCTAGGGCACTGCCCAAGCGATTAATGGCGTTTTGGGTCAGTGCGATCGCATCTTCGACCATGACACGAGCGCTATCGACATCCGCTGCCAAAGTCTCACTATCGACCAAACGGTTGCTACCACGCTTCAGTTCGTCTGCTGCGGTTTCCAGCGCATCCTTCGCTTCTACCGTCAGGGTACGCACCGCAGAAGAAATGAGTCCTTCTAGGTCTTGCCGCTGCAACTTTTCAGGCTTATCGGGAAGCTGGCTCATTCCGAGCAACGCCAACTCCCGTCCAATTCTACGGGCTTGCATTCGCCTCTCCTCCTCTTCGGAGACAATGGTTTATCTTAGCAATCTTCGTCAATAGGCAGGATTGAGAGCTGCCGACTCCGATCTGATAGGGGCTGATTTACCGGAATAGCCTGCGTCTGGCGACTTTCTTCGATGGCCCGCAATGCCCGTTCTGGGGGCACAGCCGCCGCCAAATCCGGCCCGACAATTCCGCCCGAAAGCAGCACCTTAAAGGCGTCTTCAATGGAAATTGAAAGATTAATCACATCACTCTCGGGCACAACAGCATACCACCCTGTGGTGGGGTTAGGCGTTGTGGGAATAAAAACGCTCAGCATTTGGTTGGGAGTGGGTGCAGCACTCGCCATTGAGCCTGTAACAAAGGCAATTGCCCACAAGCCTCGGCGAGGATACTCCACCAAAATCACTCGACGGAACCGATTTTTGGAATCTTGAAGCAAGGTTTGCAGCAGTTGTTGCAGCGTTTTATAGATAGCTCCAGCCAAGGGAATGGCTTGCAAAGTGCGCTCCCCCAAGTCCAGCAGCCAGCGACCTGCAATGTTACGAGCCATCAAGCCCATCACCAGAATCGCAATTAGGGGCACGGCAAACCCAATTGCCAAGTTGATGCCGTCAATCAAAATAGGATGGAGCCCAGTGAGCGGATTAAGCTGCTTGGGAAAACGGGTAAGAAGGCGGATGACCCAGTTAGCGATAGTAAACGTCAGCCAGATTGTGGTAGCCAGCGGGATTACAACCAGAAGGCCCGCAATCAAGTCGTTTTTTAGGTCTTGTTTGAGTTTTTGCAACACAGGCAAGTGCTCTTCGTATCCCGTTCTTTGGCGCTTTGTCCAGGCTTTTGACCCGTTGAGATCCATAGTTCCGTAGCGCTCTATTGTAGGATGCTGACCCTAGATGGAAATTAAAGCTCCAAAGGCTCTACAGCTTTGGCCAAAAGCGCGTCTCGCCTGATCGGGCCTCAGCTATTGGAGATTGGTCTTTCTTCACCGTACTGTAAACATTTGTTTCAATTACAGTTTTTCCGTTTCAAGTAAGCAACTCAACTGAAGAGCGCGGTTAACTTAATCCTAAAGCAAATCCGTATCCTCCTTTACAGTAGGCCGAAAAACCGAGAAAAGGTCTACAGTTTTAGGACGTAGCGGGCCAAATTGAGGTAAATCAAGACCCCAATTACATCCACGATGGTTGTGATAAAGGGAGCCGACATCAGGGCCGGATCAAATCCTAGGGTTTCAAAGAGAATGGGCAAGGTGCCCCCCGCAGTTGAAGCCAGCACCGAGATTGCCACTAAACTAATGCCCACTGTAAGCGCAACTGCAAAGTTGCCTTGCAGAACATAAGCCCAAATAGTGACAACAATACCGAGCATGAGTCCCAAGAAGGCACCTGCGATCGCTTCTCTGCGGATCACCATTAAGGCTTTCTTGGGGCTGATTTCTTTGGTATTTAGGCCTCGAATCACCACGGTTGAAGACTGCGCCCCTACATTTCCCCCACTTCCGATTAACAAGGGAATAAACGCTGCCAGCACCACCACTTGCTGAAGAATGTCTTGCTGGCTGCGGATCACGGCTGTTGTAACAGTATTGGTGATGAGCAAGATCGAGAGCCAAACTACTCGCTTACGGGCCACTGCTAGCAAATCGGTCTGAAAGTAGCTATCGCCTCCCGCTTGTACACCCCCAAGGGCATAGATGTCTTTTGTCGTTTCTTCTTCCAACACGTCAATGACATCATCAACCGTGACAATGCCAACTAACCGCTGCTCCGTATCCACAACGGGTACGGCCAGAAAGTCGTAGCGCTGGATCAACCGGGCTACCTCGTCTTGATCAGTATCCGTTTGGACGGTAATGGCATCGCGTGTCATTAAATCGCCGATGGTTTGCTCAGGCTGTCCGGTGACCAAGTCGCGCAGGGAGAGAATTCCCGTCAGGCGTCGGGCAACGTCAGTGACATAGAGGTAGTAGATAGTCTCACTCACGTCAGCGCGGCTGCGGATGTATTCCAGTGCCCGGAAAACAGTCCAGTTTTCCTTAAGAGCAATGTACTCCGGTGTCATGATGCGTCCGGCGGTTCCCGCTCCGTAGCCCAGCAGTAGGGCTGTTGATTCTCGCTCTTGGGGACTGAGTTGGGTCAGCAGGCGACGCACTACTTTGGCCGGCAACTCGTCAAAGAGCCGAGCCCGGTCGTCGGGTGACATTTTATCGACGATGTTCAAGACATCTTGGCGCTTGAAGTCTTCAATTAGGGTTTGCTGCACCCCAGAGTCTAGGTTTTCGTAGACCTCAATGGCTTCGTTCTTGGAAAGAAGCCGGAAGGCAATGGCCTGCATCGTCTCAGGCAAACCCTCAATGGCCTCAGCAATATCGGCAGGCTGAACCGGCACCAGTAGCGCTTTGGCCCCCTGGTAATTGCCCTGTTCTAAGAGCATTTCAAGCTGCGATCGCACCAGCTCCTGCAACTCATGCCGATCGACTGGCTGTACTGCCGCTGCGTTCTGTGCTTCAGTCAACGCCCACCCACCTGAGATACTGAATATTCGCTGCCTATAGTCTAGTGGGCACAGTTACCATTCGAGCCGTTCAATGTCTGATGCAAATTCTAGTGCCAATTCTGCGCCCATCATTTTGGTAACAGGCCCGACCCGCTCTGGCAAGAGTGAGTGGGCTGAGCATTTAGCTGCCCAGTCTGGTCAGCAAGTTATTTATATTGCAACCTCTCAAATCCTGCCTGGGGATGCTGAGTGGATAGCTCGAATTGAGCAGCATCGCCAGCGTCGCGCCGTGAACTGGCAGGTACAGGAAGTGCCAATTGAATTACCTAAAGTGATTGAGGAAGCTAGCGTCAACTCTTGCCTTCTAGTGGACTCGCTAGGAACCTGGCTGGCCAACATTCTAGAGCAGGAGCCAGCGGTTTGGGAGACAACCTGTGCTGCCTTGTTAGCCAGTTTGGCGCAGACTCCGGCACAGGTAATTTTGGTGGCCGAGGAGGTCGGTTGGGGCGTGGTTCCAGCCTATCCACTGGGGCGGCTGTTTTGCGATCGCATGGGTCAATTAACGCGGCAAGTAGGTGCGATCGCTGAGTCGGTATATTTAGTGACCGCTGGGTACGCCATCGACGTTCGCCATCTAGGACATCCTGTTCCTAGGGTATAGGCGAGGAGACAGATCTAGAAACAAGCTTAAGGATCGTAGAAACCCCTACAGAGGGAGTCTTTCTCTCCCCCCAGAGCGCTAGGATCAATCTAGTAAAGCTTCTACAAAAAACAAAATTACAAACATCGAAACGTACGTTTCTCAGTTCCATCCTTACTGCATGTATGGCTTCTCCAGAACAGGTTCGGGAATATTTGGCCCACTGGTTTCAACTCGGCAAACCCATCGTTCTAGAGAACGGTAAGGCTGAGTGCTTACCCTATCCCATTTTCTTCGGCAGTCGCTACAGTCAAGCGTTTGAGGAGTGCTGGCAGAAGGTTCTTCACATCGGCGGTAAGGATTGTTACCTCAAAGGAACCGACCAGACCATTGACATGTTGCTGTCCCCAGAATGGGACGTCCTTCCTTGCGCCCGTTGCACGCTTCCGATTCCCTTGCCGGACCTGGGCTATTTTCCCTATGTCTGCCCCTGCCATGACTTAACCATTGTCTGGCCAAACGACGAAATTCCCTGTCCACGCATGGGCGCTGACACCAATCAACACCTGAGCAGGCTACAGCAGCGGTTAAGAGCAGTCGAGGAGATGCCAGAGCTCCCTTCACGGCGACCCGCTTATGACCCAGAGGATGTCGCTAACATTGCCGCATCTTGGCGTAGCACCTCGTAGGTCAAGAAGTCGTGAGCCATCACGGTAGCGGGGAAAATGGCCCGTGCTTCTTCGAGCAGATCCGTAAGCTGAATATCATTGCCCGGTGCATAGCGGGGACTGAAATGGGTCATGATTAGCTGCTTGACCTGTGCCCCTAGAGCGACCTGCGCTGCCATTGTAGAAGTTGAGTGAAGCCGCTGATAGGCCAGTTCTGCATCACGATGGGAAAAGGTAGCTTCATGAATTAGCACATCGGCGGATTGAGCCAAGTCAATAGCGCGATCGCAAAAAATCGTATCTGTACAGTAGACCACCTTCCGGCCTACTAAAGTTGGGCCACAGAGATCGGCCCCATTAACTCGACGGCCATCAGGTAAAGTGATCGCTTCGCCCTGCTTCAAGCGGCCATAAATGGGACCAGGAGGAATGCCTAATGCCTTGGCCCGCTTCACATCAAAATGGCCGGGTCGGTCTACTTCTTCGATGCGATAGCCATACGCAGGAACTCGGTGCTCTAGCAGGGTGCAAAACACTCTAAACTCATCGTCTTCAAACACCAATCCCGGTTCCACCGTATGCACCTTAATGGGCAGGGAAAAGTGGGTTTGGGAGTAGCGGCGACACGCTTGCAGATAGTCATTGAGCTTTGGGGGACCGTAGATGTCGATCCGCTGCTGCGGATTGCCTGCCAACCCACAGCTTGCCAACAGCCCCATCAGCCCAAAGATGTGGTCCCCATGCATATGGGTAATAAAGATGCGGCGAATCTGGCTCGATTTGAACTCGCTTCGAAGAAACTGATGTTGGGTACCCTCACCACAGTCAAATAGCCACACCTCAGCCCGCTGGGGCAAGCGCAGGGCCACACTTGAAACGTTGCGCGACCGTGTCGGCACACCTGAACTGGTTCCCAAAAACGTAATCTGCAAAGTGCTGAGCCTCAAACGAGGGGTTGACTTCTCATTTATCTTGACATGGACACCCCTGAATCGGGCAGTTCCTCAGGAAGCACCAAGCGCATTCCGTTATAACTTAGACTGATGAGGCAAAAATCGAAGGGAACTCCCTTTCAATGGGTTGAGTCAGTTCACCTTCATACTCAGCGCAACTCAAGGCGCAACAGGGGATATGGAATGGCACTTTTAAAGCGGATCGCGGCAGGAGTTGTGGGGCTAGGCGTGCTGGCTAGTGCAGCGATCGCACGAGCGGAGGCTCCTGGGGTTTACTACTCTTGGCGTGAGTTAGAGACCACCTCCCCCCAATGTCTTGATCGAGCAAATCAGGCGCTTACGGGCCAAGAGCTGCGAGACATTCGGACAGATGGCAACAGCATTGCCGGACGCAACGATGAGGCAACGGCGGTTTTCGTCTGTCTGCAAGGACAAGCAGGCACGACAGTTATGGTAATTGTGGCCGCTACTAACGACGAAGCTGCCGTTAATTTGCGGGAAGCTCTAAAGTTAGCTTTTTAGCGATCTCCCTAGAGAAAGTAGGAGCAACCGATGCGGGTGATCGCCTACCTGTACAGTGACCCCATGCTAGAGGCGGCATCGGACCCGGCAATTTGGGGCTGGGAAGTCGATCAGGTCTATCAAGATTTTGCCGACCCTGCTCAACCTGGTAGCCGTCCTCAGCTAGATCTCTTGTTGGCAGAGATTGCGATCGCACCGCCCAACTACATCCTGCTCCGTCGGCTGGAGGAATTGGGGGATTCACTTGTGGAAGTTAGCACTCGCCTCAATTCCCTAGAAGCTGAGGGCAACCTGGTAATAGCGGTAGAGCAGGACTATGCTAGCCATCGAATTATCAATAGCCCAGAGTCAAAAGACAGTCGTGCTGCCTGGCAACTAGCCCTTATGCGGCTCTCCAGCGAAATCCAACAGCAGCAGCGAAGCCGCCGAATTCGACAGGGTCATGCCCGCAACCGGATTAACGCGCTGCCACCGCCCGGTAAAGCGCCCTATGGCTACCGTCGCGGCAAGGACCGCTATGCTCTCGACCGAGCCACGGCTCCTGTCGTCAAAGAGTTTTTCGAGCAGTTTTTGCTGTATGGCTCTCTCCGCCGCACAGTCCGCTGGCTAGAGAAAAAATACGGCAAGCGCATCTCCGTCTCCACAGGCAAGCGCTGGCTGACTAATCCGGTCTATCGGGGCGATCTGGCCTACCACGATGGCGGGATTGTGCAAAATACTCACGCCGCTATTCTCTCTCGCGAGGAAGCGGCTCAGATTGATCGACTACTGCGACGGAATCGCCGCCTTGCTCCCCGAACCGCCAGTGCCCCACGTTCCCTCGCAGGACTCGTGCTCTGCCAGACTTGCCAATCAGGCATGAAAATCTCGCGGGTAACGGCCCATCGCAAAGGCAAGGAATATCTTTATCTAGCCCCTACGCAATGCCCAAAAGCTCCCAAGTGCAAAGCGTTAGCCTACGAAATTGTGCTGGAGAAAACAATTGGGGCTATTTGCCGAGAGTTACCGGGTGCGATCGCACGCCTGACCCAACAGGTATCCGCAGCCCAAGACACTGAAGTAGGCACACCCTCCTTGCCTGTCCAGTTTGCCTCCCAAATTGGGCAGAAGGAGGCAGCCCTGAAGCAGCTTCCCGAACTGGTCACCCAAGGCATTCTCGATCAAGGTACAGCTGATCTCAGAGCCTACAAACTCCGGACCGAAATCGCTCAAATCCAGCAGCGGTTAGCCCAATTGCCCCCAGTCAATCTTAGAGAGATTGCTCAGGCCGTGACAATTCCGCAGTTTTGGCTTGACCTATCAGAGCCGGAGCGCCGCTTCTTTTTCCGAGAATTTTTGCGGGAGATTAAAATTGTCCGCGAAGCCGACACCTGGCATCTGGAACTCGACTTTATCTTCTTTCAGGATCTCCCCCAGGCCGAATCCAGTTAAACCAGGTTAGACGGAAACAGGCCACAATTGGATCATGAGTCGCTCACAAAAGAGCAGAACACCTGTAGAAAGATTGGTGCAACCGACTTCCTCGCGCGTATTAGGCTTCTGATGTAGGGGAAGTGATCGAAAACACTGTGCGAGGAACTACTACTGTGCCAGACGTTGACCCCTCCCCAACCCCCTGCCGCCGCTTTGTTGGCGTCTGCCAAAATCGCTCTTGTCTGCGCAGCGGTTCAGACAAAGTACTCAAGGCTCTTCAGCAACACCAAACCAGTAGCCTCATGGTGGCAGCCAGTGGGTGTTTAGGACAATGTGGCTCTGGGCCAATGGTCAGAGTTATGCCCGATGATACCTGGTACTGCCGGGTCCAATTAAAAGATATTCCAGAAATTGTCACAGAGCATTTTCAGGGCAACCAGCCCGTCAAACGGCTGCTGCATCCTCGGTTTCATCCCCAGTTTGATGCGTATTTCTTTTCCCCTCCGCCTAAAACGGAGTGAGAGAAATCATAAAAAGAAATCATAAGCAGAGAAGTGTAGTCAACCAAAGCGGCAAGACACCCACTAGGACTGCCCAACTAAAACGAGTAGGTTAGATTTGGCGCAGCCTTAACCTAACCTACTGAACTGACAAGACTAAAACTCGGCATTGTCATTGCGAGCTTGCGAAGCAATCTCCATAGGACTGGGTCTCCACTAAGATTGCTTCGCTTTGCTCGCAATGACATACCTAAAGCCTCACTTAAGGCTTGCCAATCTACTACTCGTCCGTTTTCTGGTGCTTATTTCTGGGCGGACACGGCAGCTTTTTCGAACTTCAGCTTGGAGCGCTTAAAGATCTCTGGAATCATCACTGGGTAGTCGCCAGTAAAGCAGGCAGAGCAAAAGCTTTCCTGATCTTGCTGCGTGGCTTCCAACATGCCCTCCCAGCTTAGGTAAGCCAGGGAGTCTACCTCAATTTGCTCCGCAATTTCCTCTAGGGTTTTGGTCGCAGCAATCAACTGATCCTGGTTATCGGTGTCGATGCCGTAGAAGCAGGGGTGCGTAACAGGCGGCGAGGAAATTCGCATGTGAACTTCGGTGGCCCCAGCATCGCGCAGCGCCTTAACGATCTTGCGGCTGGTAGTGCCCCGCACGATAGAGTCATCCACAATCAATACACGCTTGCCTTCTAGCACATCCTTGAGCGGATTTAGCTTCATGCGAATGCCGACTTCCCGCATAGATTGAGTGGGCTGAATAAAGGTCCGGCCCACGTAGCGGTTCTTGATAAGTCCCTCGGCGTAGGGAATGCCCGATTCCTGAGAAAATCCAATCGCGGCGGGCACGCCAGAGTCGGGTACTGCCATAACCAGATCGACATCAGCAGGCGATTCTTTCGCCAAGTAACGCCCCAACCGCTGACGATAGCTGTAGAGACTCTCATCATTAACGATGCTATCGGGGCGGGAGAAGTAGATCATCTCGAAGACGCAGAGTTTGCGCTGAGCCTCAGCCCACTGTACGGAAACAATGCCGTCCGCCGTAATCCAAACCAGTTCTCCCGGCTTAATGTCGCGAAGATAGGTCGCACCAATGATATCCAAGCCGCAGGTTTCAGAGGCCAGAACGTAATGAGCCGGACCATCTTGGGGGTCTTCTTGTCCAACAACACCTAAGACAAGAGGCCGAATGCCCTGAGGATCACGGGCACCAATAATCCCAGAGGGCGTGCCGATCACTAGGCTAAAGGCTCCGTGGCAGCGTTTAAAGGCTGCGATCGCACCTTCCACCCATCCATATCCTTCATTCACAGCCTCTGCCATCGCAAAGGCAATCATCTCCGAATCCGTAGTCGAAACCAGACGGTCTCGCTCGGTTAAGCTATCTCGCAGGTCGGCAGCATTAACTAAGTTGCCATTGTGAGCTAGGGCCAGAGAACCTAGGCGCGTCTCCACCACAGCAGGTTGAGCATTGCAAACGCGACTGGATCCTGTTGTGGAATAACGGGTATGGCCAACTGCCATCTGACCCGGCAACTCCTTCAAGACGTTGCCTGTGAAAACCTGGGAAACTAGTCCCATGTTTTTGTGGCAATACACCGTTGAACCATCAAACGTCGCAATCCCGGCTGATTCTTGCCCTCGATGCTGTAAGGCATAAAGACCAAAGTAGGCAAGCGTAGCGACATCCTCGCCTGGGGCATAAACCCCAAACACGCCGCAGGCTTCTTCTGGCTTGTCAGGTCGAGACATTACGGTTTCAGTGGAATCTGAAGGATTAGAAGACTGGCTAGGGGCCGAGGATTCAGAGGGTAAAGACATCATTTCAGGAGAGATGGCGGTGAATGACGCTGTAAGATCGGCAACTAAAAATCGTGTGCCAGAAGGCAGGCAAACACCCGTTTCTTAAAACACACGATCATCATAAAGACGACTTTTGAAAAACATTAAACGTGGCGAAGAAGCTCCGCCATGATTAACGGATTGTTAAGACTCAATGATCCTAACACCTGAATGTCGGCATCATCCTGAAGAGAGAGCTGGGTATTGAGCAGAAAGGTTCCCACTAAACAGCTAACCGATTTTCAATGGCGGTTTCCCAGGTTTTTGTCATCTCAGAAAGTGCCGCTGTAATCACAGTGTTACCGTCTAACGTACCCATTGCCAGGGGAGATGTCGCGGATTGAACAGTGCCTAACCGCTGCCAATGATCACCCAACTGTTCACCCAAAAAGCGTTCCCACACTTCTGCTGCTTCAGGACTAACCGACACCAGAATGCGGGCACCACCTTCTCCAAACAGGAGTGTGTCCCAGCGGCAGAGGGTTTGCGTTGCCTCAACGGGTAAGGTTATCTGTGCTCCCAAAGCGCCACTGATGCAGGACTCAGCCAGTGCGATCGCAACTCCGCCTTCTGCTGCATCGTGGGCCGACTGTACCCAGCCCTGACGAATGCCGTGGCGGCATGCTGCCTGCACTCGCCGCTCCAAGTCCATATTCACAGCCGGAGGCTGACCTGCAATCTGTCCATGAACTGCGGCTAGGTACTCTGAAGCTCCCAAGGTTACGGCAGTAGGCTCCGCCGCCTCTAGCTTGCTCCCCAGCAGATAAATCACGTCATTTTCCTGCCGCCAGCCCTGCCCGCAGGTTCTACTCAAGTCATCAATCAGTCCCACCATGCCAACAACTGGCGTGGGATAGATCGGCTGAGGCTTGCCTTCGCTATCCAATGTTTCGTTGTAGAGCGAGACATTGCCCCCCGTTACAGGCGTTTCAAACACGCGACAGGCCTCTGCCAACCCCCGGCAAGCTTCTGCCAGTTGCCAGTATCCAATGGGCTTTTCAGGACTGCCAAAGTTCAAGTTATCGGTCACTGCCAGCGGATCTGCCCCTACACAGCTCAAATTACGAGCCGCTTCTGCCACCGCTGCCTTAGCACCTTCATAGGGGTTGAGATAGACGTAGCGGGAGTTACAATCAACCGTCGCTGCAATACCTCGGTTGCTGGAAGTGGAACTCTG
>DATNQF010000240.1:0-8602 GCA_036702855.1 Trichocoleus sp.
GTTGGCAAAGAAATCGAGCTTTAAGAATGGCCTCAATGAGCAGTCAAAAAAGGGCGCTGTTCTAGCGCCCTTTTTTGACTTTTTGAGAATCTTCTCAGGGAATTACTCTAGGGCTGGAAGCTCACAACTGCCCGCATCAAAGCTGTATGCTTTGAGATCAATGGGAACAGGTTTAACCTTCCAAATGTCCTGACAGTACTCTGCGATCGCACGGTCAGACGAAAATTTCCCAGTGCGAGCTGTGTTCAAAATTGACATGCGGCTCCACTGTTCCTGGTCTTGGTACGCTGCACTGACCTGATCCTGGCAGTCGATATAAGACTGGTAATCAGCCAGCAGCAGGAAGGGGTCGTGGTTTAGCAACTTGTCGAGCAGAGGTCGGAACAACTCTCCATCACCGTGGGAGAAGTAGCCTGACCCAATTAGGTGAAATACTTCTTGCAGCAAAGGATTCTGCTCATAGAAGTCGCGAGGTCTATACCCTGCTTGCTTGAGTTGCATGACCTCATCCGCAGTCAGACCAAACAGGAAGAAGTTCTCAGCTCCCACCTCGTCGCGAATCTCCACGTTAGCGCCGTCTAGAGTGCCGATGGTGAGGGCTCCGTTCATGGCAAACTTCATGTTGCCCGTACCAGAGGCTTCATAGCCAGCCGTAGAAATTTGCTCCGAGAGGTCAGAGGCCGGGTAAATGCGCTGAGCGTTAGAAACATTGAAGTTAGGCAGAAAGATTACCCGCAAGCGATCGCGCGTGACCGGATCTTCATTAACTACATCGCCTACGGCATTGATGAACTTAATCATCAACTTCGCCATGACATACCCTGGAGCGGCCTTACCCCCAAAAATAAAGGTGCGGGGGGCAATATCCAGATTAGGGTTTTGCTTTAGACGGTGATACAGCGTGACGATATGCAACGCATTCAAGTGCTGACGCTTGTATTCGTGGATGCGCTTGACCTGCACATCAAAGAGGGAATAGGGGTCAACGGTAATGCCTAGCCGCTTTTCAATGTGAAGCGCCAGATCGTGCTTAACCGCCTGCTTTGTCTGCCGCCACTCTGCCCGGAAACCCGCATCCTCAACGTAGTTCTCCAGCTGATGTAGGTCTTCTAGATGCTTAATCCAGCCATTGCCGATTTTGTCACTGATTAGCTGAGTCATTTTAGGATTGCTCAGCACAATCCAGCGACGGGGAGTAACCCCATTGGTCTTATTGCTAAATTTCTCGGGCGAAAACTCGTAGAAGTCCCGCAGCACAGTCTCCTTGAGCAGTTCGCTGTGGAGCGCGGCAACACCATTGATTGCGAAGCTGCCCACACAGGCCAAGTTTGCCATCCGCACCGAGCGCTCACCTGACTCTTCAATCAAGGACATGCGGGCAACACGCTCTTTGTCACCCATAAACTTGATTCGCACTTCCTGTAGAAAGCGAGCATTGATGTCGTAGATGATCTCTAGGTGGCGCGGTAGAAGTTTACCAAACAAACTAATAGGCCATTTCTCTAACGCTTCGGGCAACAGCGTGTGATTGGTGTAGGCAAAGGACTGTTGAGTGATGGACCAAGCCGTTTCCCACTCCAGACCATGCTCGTCGAGCAGCAATCGCATTAGCTCAGCGACGGCAACAGCAGGATGGGTATCGTTGAGCTGAATCGTGAACTTCTCGTGGAAGCGCTCAACTGGCATTCCCTGCCATTTGAGGATCCGGAACATGTCTTGCAAGGAGCAGGAGACAAAGAAGAACTGTTGCTCTAGGCGGAGCTGTTTGCCTTCCAGCTTCTCGTCATTGGGGTAAAGTACTTTACTAAGGTTTTCCGAAACCATCTTTTTCTCGACGGCCCGGTAATAATCGCCTCGGTTAAAGGCTTCAAAGTCAAAAGATTCGGGTGCCTCAGCGCTCCACAGGCGCAGGGTGTTGGCCGTGTTAACCTGGTAGCCCAAAATGGGGGTGTCGTAGGGCATGCCCACAACTTCACGAGCTGGAATCCAGCGCACCTGATCTCGCCCTTTTTCATCGACATAGGTTTCGGTGTGGCCACCAAACTTGACATGAACTGCCCAGTCAGGCCGGGCAATTTCCCAGGGGTTGCCGTAGCGCAGCCACTTGTCAGTGAGTTCAACCTGCCAACCGTCGCGGATCTCCTGGCTGAAGATGCCAAACTCGTAGCGGATGCCGTAACCTACGCTGGGGATCCCTAGCGTGGCCAAAGAATCGAGGTAACAAGCAGCCAGACGCCCTAACCCACCGTTGCCTAGACCCGGTTCTTCTTCCAGAGTTAGCAACTCATCAATATCTACACAGAGGGCGTCCATTGCCTCCTTGACCTGGTTGTAGATACCTAGGTTAATCAAGTTGTTGCCTAGGTGAGGCCCCATCAGAAACTCGGCTGAGAGGTAGCAGACTGTGCGCGACTTTTGATCGGTATAGGTGGCGGCACTACCCAGCCAGCGTTGCAACATGCGATCGCGCACTGTGTAGGCCAATGCCAAGTAGTAGTCGTGCTTAGTGGCTAGGCGAGGAAACTTACCTTGAACGTAGAAGAGATTGTCTAGGAATGCCCGCCGTAACGCTTCCACACTCAGTCCGGTGCGATCGTCCTCTATGGGGATACCAGAAAAGGATTGGGGATCCGCTGCTAGGGTCATGGGAAGCCTTTTGTAACTTTCAGATATAAACAAACTGTAGCCGGAGCCTAATACTGGCTAAGATTACAGCCTCCCTCGGGGGGAATCTGTAAAATCAAAGAGTTTTTTTGAACCCCGGTCGTGATGCTTTCGCATAATACCCATTTCACTTAGGTTTGAAAGCATCGAACTGATCTGTAACGAAGTGCCGCTAATACTGCATTACAGCTGAACAGCGTTGAGCGCTTGCAGCAAAACTGGGCATCCTATAAGGTATCCCGATGACTTTTTGGCTAGAGAGATCCCTATGCATCCCCACTATTTAGGCTCCAAGAACGTCTTGGACACGGAAACCAATCCGGTTTTCCTGCTGATGTATGTGACGGGCCTATGGCTCATGCTGCCCGGATTAATGGTTTACTTCCTGCTGCGCTCTCTACACTATGGCGTGTTAATGCTAGGCAACGAACTCTTCAAAGCATTCCATCGCCCGCTGGTAGGTTAGATTACCAGCTCTCGAAGTGGATTTGGTATAAAAATAACCCTACAGCCTACTGTAGGGTTATTTTCCAGAGACACTCGTATTTGCTGTTGACTGCAAAGGAGTCGCTACAAAGCGTTCGGTGAAGCGAAATTTGTCCTAATGGATAGTCGCTAATAACGTACTGGTCGTTTTTCAACTGCACGTTTTCCCCGACTGCAATTTGGGCTAGACCAATAGGCGGCAGATCGAGACTGGCCAAAACAGCATCGACATAAGCGCCATTGGTAATTGTTTGGGTGATATCAATTTTGAGCTCTGGCCCCAGAGAGAGCGGATCTGTATTGCTAGAGTCAACTAAGACGTAGCTTAGGCCCCCCGCTAATTGAGGTACTGCCTCCCAGTCAAACTCAGGGGGAGAGGCATCCGCTCGTTGAGCTGCATATTCCTGGTAGCCCTGGTATTCAGCAATTTTTGAGGCAATATCATGGGTCTGCTGAGTGGACATCTGCTGCACTTGATCGAGCAGTGCGATCGCATCTTGCCACTGTTGAGCAATTTGCTTCCATTCCTGGCGATCTTCAGCTGTCTGTACAGCAACCGCAGTTTCCCAGCCTGTCTCGAGTGCTTTCTGGTAGAGTAGCTCTGCGTTGCTAGGAGGCAATGGGTTTTTCTGGACCCAACCTACCATGTGATAAATGATCCAAGGCAGTGATAGGACAACGCCTGCCAAAGTCAACCCCAACGGTAGAACCGATCGCTCTTTTAGCTTCGGCCAGATGTAGTGTTGTGCCATAACCCTTAGGGATTGGTAGGACAAAGTTACGAACTTAGCTTCCAGGCTGAGATGGAATCTTCAATCCAATTTGTGTAAAGTTCTCTTTATATTCCTGATGAGTGGGAGCTGACAGTGCTAAGTTTTACCCTCCAGTAGAGTTTTACAGGCTTAAGCTCGGTTGGCAACCTGAATTATTGATCTGTCCGTCTGGCATTCGCGTATTACAGAAGAGGGCGTCCGTTAGGGTAGCCCTGTGTAGACTGGCATCTTGAAGGTTGGCATTTGTCAAATTGGCCCCCTGCAAATCGGCTTCAATGAGACGGCTGTTTCTCAAATCTACTCCTGTTAGATTCGCTGAACGGAGGCTTGTCTTCATCAGGTTGCTCCTAAACAAATCAGCCTCAGTCAAGTCAGCTCCTTCTAGATTGGCTCTACTTAAGTTTGCCCCTCGCAATTGGGCTTGATGTAGACGGCTGTTCTGTAAATTAACCGCAGATAAACGACCCTCTACCAACTGAGCGCCTGTTAAATCCACATCTGGTAGCAATGCCTCGGTTAGGATCGCTCGGTTGAGAATAGCTCCAGTCAAATTGCTTCCACTGAGGTCAGCGGTCGCTAAATTGGCTTCACTCATTTGTGCATGAGTTAAATCTGCTTGGGTCAAGTTGGCTTGGCCTAAGTTTGCTTGAAAGAGGATAGCGTCTTTGAGCTTGGCTTGGGTTAAATTGACTCGCTCCAGATTTGCACGACTGAGCCTGGCCGCTGTTAAAGTGGCACCTGTCAGATCGCAGCCTGCGCACTCATTGCTGATGAGAAGGTGTTGCAGATGACTAGGATTTTCTGCCCGTACATCCCTCATTCGGTCTGGTAGAAGAGCTAACAAAAGACCCTCCCCTACAACAGAAAACAAAGCCGCCCAGAAAAGCAAAGCCAGTAAACGAAGCATCGAGGGCTGAAAGTTTGGACAAACCATGCTCAAGTCTTAGGAATACATCTAAAATGGCAGCATCTTTCCCGGTTATGGCAAGCTTTTCAGCTTGTCACAAGGGTAATTAGGTCACCTATCTTTGGGTGTGGAACTAGGAGTGCTCAATCGATTTCATGGCATCTTCATCATCGGTTAATTCACAACCTAGCTCAAGGGTACACAGACCACCGCGACGATGGCAGCGGGAACTGCTGGAATGGCTATGGCCTATCCTGTGGATGGCATTGCTGCTAGGATCGGGTGTTTTTGCGGGCTGGGCTTTAGTCTGGCTAACGCGGATTCCCCCTTTGCCCAATTGTGATGAAATTTCCCGTCTAAGTTCTAATCGCGATCGCATCTACTGTGCGAAAGCAGAGGCCAAATCAGCCACGCCAGAGGATCTAGTTGCTGCAATCGTTTTGACCAAAAACTGGCCCAAAAACCACGTTGACTACAAAGATGCGCAGGAGACTTTAAAGGAAGCTTCAGAAAAACTTCTGGTGTTGGCCAGTCGGCAGGTGCAGTCTGGGAACCTGGAAGTGGCAACTGCTCTGGCGAGACAAATCCCTGAGGGGACACCGCTGCGTAAGCCAGCTCAGGCGGCAATTTACGAGTGGCAACAGGAGTGGAGCACAGCTCAGACGCTGGAAAGTACTCTAGCGACTTCAATTCAGGCTCGTAATTGGAACACCGCCAGTGAAGCACTGCAAAACTTGAAAAAGTTAAAGAGCGACTACTGGCTGCGCGATCGCCATCAATATTGGCAAAGTCAACTTCAGCGTGAGCAGCGCTCTTGGGAAAATCTAGTTGCAGCCCGAGAGCTGGCTGGAACTAACCGACTCAAGGATTTAAAGGCAGCACTAACATTGGCTCGTCAGGTCGATCTGGGCAGCCGCGTGTGGATCGAGACTGAGCAGGACATCAACCGTTGGAGTCGGACGTTGCTGAACTATGGTTTGGAGCAATGGCGACTGGGCAACCTTGAGGGGGCCATGGTCACGGTACAGCAGGTGCCTCCTAGCGCTGATTGGGAGCCCGAAGCCCAAACCCTAATCCAGTTTTCCCATGCCAAAGCGCTAGCTGATAAAGCAAATCCGCAAGCACCTGCTCAGGCGCTGAGTTATGCTCAAATGCTTTATTTAATAGAAGCCATTGGCGGAATGACCAAAATCCCGGCAGACAGCTCTCTTAAAGCATCTGCCCAGGAATTTGTGTCACAGTGGCAAGCCGAGCTTGAGGATGCCACCCAACTTCAGTTTGCTCACACAATTTCTAAGTTTGGTCAGGGTGCGACTTATCAGCTTGCCATTCAACAAGCGAACACCATTGAACCCAACCGACCTCGACGGCTTCAGGCCCAAACTCTGGTTGCTCATTGGCAGAATGAACTGGAGCGCATTGCCGATCGGCCTATTTTACGGCGAGCTGATCAATTGGCGAAGGCCGGTACGATTCCAGGGCTCCAACAGGCCATTGCCGAGGCCACTCAGATTGAGGCAGATCGGGCTCTTCGGGTGGATGCTCAAACCCGGATTGCCGACTGGCAAAGGGAGATCCAGGAGATTGAAGATCGGCCCATCATTGATGAAGCAGTGGCTCTGGCCGAAAAGAACAAGCTCAAAGATGCCATTGTTGTGGCTCAAAAGGTTAAGCCGAATCGGGCACTGTATGCCAGAGCCCAAACCCTAATTAAGGATTGGACGCGCACTGTGCAAATTCGGGAGGACCAGCCCATCCTGAATAAGGCTAAAGATTTGGCGTATGAAGGTAGCCTGACTGCTGCGATCGAAACTGCATCCCAGATTGGGCTGGGACGCGCGCTCTATCCTGAAGCCCAACGTGCGATCGCATTGTGGGAAGATGAGCGTGCCTACATCTGGTCGATCTGGGGTGATGACTCTGGAGCCACTGATCAGCCAGAATTGAGTGAATCTGAGCTTGAATGAGCCCTTCCCCCCTTCGTTTAATGCTGGTTGATGAAGACCCAGTCTTCCGGCTAGGACTGCGGATCTGGTTAGAGCAAACAGCGGGTTTTCAGGTGGTTGCTGAGGCCAGTCAGGGAGAAGACGCGTTAACACAGCTAGCAGCAATCAATTCCACTGCCGAGCCTTGGACGGCAACTGAGGAAGGCGTTACTGCTTTGCCTGAACTCCGTGTCCCTGATCTGGATTTGGTGATCTTAGATTTGGGCCTAGGAAAAGGTGCCCCCGATCGTCTACCGGGGTTGCAGCTTTGTGCTGAAATCAAGTCTCGCTATCCCACTCTCCCCGTGTTGGTGCTAAGCAGTCGCGCTGAGCCTGTGTTGCAAGAAGCCGCCCGCCAAATGGGGGCAGATGGCTATGGAGCGCGAGGCATGCCCGTACGCGAGCTGGCTCAGCTCATTCAACAAGTGGCTCAACAAGCCGTTCAGCCACAGACCGCAACTTCTGCAACCTGGCTGACTTCCCTCTCGCCACCAGAAGCGCGGGCTCAAACGGTATCCGGGCCTCTGGCTGCTCTCCGGCTTAGCTTGCGTTTGTCTTCGCTTCAACAAATTGAGGCGGCCATGCGCGAAATTAAGGCTCAGCAGCAGTCGGGTGCTGCTTCGGCCCTGAATGCTGCTGTTTTAGCTGGACAGTATCGTGAGTTGCAGGCTGCTCGTTGGCTGATCAACCGGATTTTAGCAACGCCTGCCGTTCCTGGGGGGACACCTGTTGCGGTTCCAGATCCATCTGCGGTGGCTGCTGCCCCGTCTCAACCCCTTGAGCCTGTAAGGGTAACTCCTCCATCAACCTTTTCGGAAAGCCTGACGCTTGCCAGTTCTGATCGTCTCGGCCTACAGCGAGGAGACTTGCAAGGGGTGGTGTTTGAGGGCGTTTTTCGCAAGCTGCAAGGCTCTTTGGAAAACGTGAGTGGCCTGCCTTTAGAAACCGACATTTTGCAGGAAGAAAAAAAGCGGGAACTCCTCTACCTGACCTTACGCAAGCTGGAGGATGCGTTGGACGAGGTGCGCCAGTCTCGTCTGTTGCCGGGGCAGTTGCCGGAGACCTACCCTGAGATATTGTGCGATGTTTGGCAAGCTGTTGTCACTGATTTCTTTGGCCGCTACTACACCCTGGATCGGGGGGACTTAGAGCAGCCTGTCGTGAAAACTCTGTTGCAAGAAAAAGAGACCGTACGCAGCGCCATTTTGAATAAAATTCCCCAGGTGTCAATGCTACTAGGTCACCTTTTATTCCAAGAGGCAATGGTAGTAGACGGTAGCGCCTACCTTGCCACAACTCCAGAGGCTTTAGGGCGTAGCCGCACGTTACTAGAGCACCTGGTGATTCAAGTAGCAAACGCAGTGATGCAGCCGCTTCTGAACCGCTTTGCTGATGTGGAGGAGATCAAAAAATACCTTTATCAGCGCCGTATTATGTCTACCCGGGATATTGAGCGTTTCCGCAATGATCTCTCTTGGCGCTACCGTTGGGACTCACTGGTCAATGAGCCTAAAGCGGTGTTTGAGAGCCAGCATCGTCTGTTTGGGCTGAGTGAACGCGGTATTCAGACCCGCTTTGTCTATGCTCCCCGTCAGGAAGAGCTAGAGCGCCTATCGGGTCTACAACTGTCGGTAACGCTAGCGATTGAAGCTAGGGATGCGATCGCACCCCGACTGCGGGCCACCCTCTCTTTTCTCGGCAGCGGGCTAGTGTATGTTCTGACAGATTTGATTGGACGGGGACTCGGTTTGATCGGACGCGGCATTCTCAAAGGGGTAGGAAGTACC
>DATNQF010000023.1:0-3646 GCA_036702855.1 Trichocoleus sp.
AGCTACCTCATTCGCTTTGCCCCGCTAGAGAGCGATCCGCCCTTGCCTGAGCTGGTTGAAGGCATCGGCTGGTGTGGCATATTTGAGTTTCGCAGACCCGAGCTGTGTCCTTTGGGGATTGAGCGGGCTGCACTACTCTCGGACGAATAGATTTCTACTGGTTTGACAAGCCTAAAAGAAGGCATTAAGTCTGTGTCATTGCGAGCCCGCGGATAGCCCAAAGGCATTCAAGAAAAGCGCAGCCATGCCCTTGGCTATAGCAATCTCCGCCCAAAATCTGCTGCACCGAGATTGCTATAGCCTTGCAGGCATGGCTACGCTAGCGCTCTGCACTCTACGAGAAGCAAGCTACGCAACGACAATGCACAGCTTTAGTCTTGTCAGTCCACTACTTAATCAACACGCGTAAAGATGTAGGTTGGGTTGAGCCTTGGCGAAACCCGACAAGTCAAACTAGCGCTGGGTTTTGCGTTGCTCAACTCAGCCTACGCAGTGCACACCTTTAGCCTTGACAATCCACTCCGGTTTCTTTCACTCTCAGATTGCTTCGGCGAATCTCCCAGCGCTTTCTGGATTGCAGTAGGCTATAACCACAAAGGCGTCTTAATTGAACAGAACTGAGTTTGTCCAGTCCATTGCAGCTACCTTCCCAGGCCATCACTCGCTCTAAAGATTGGGATTGGCCCTTTTGGCCTGTCGTACCTATTTATCCTTACGGCCAGCGACGCACCCTTCGCCAAGAAATTGTTAAAGACACGATCTGGACGTTTGACCAAGTGCAGGGCATTTTCTACGTCATCGTGCCCGTTCGCATGACGGTTGTAAGACTAGAGCGGGGGGGATTGCTAGTATATGCGCCCGTTGCCCCAACTCCTGAATGCATCCGGCTGATGCGGGAGCTAGAGGACAAATACGGTGCGGTGAAGTACGTTATTCTGCCAACGGTCACAGGCATCGAACACAAGGTTTTTGTCGGGCCGTTTGCTCGCCGCTTTCCCAAAGCTCAAGTATTTGTCGCGCCCGATCAGTGGAGCTTTCCGCTCAATTTACCTTTGCCCTGGCTAGGATTACCCACCAACCGAACCCAAGTTTTACCACCAGAAAGTTCGACTGCCCCCTTTGCCGACCAGTTCGACTATGCAGTGCTGGGACCGATTGACCTAGGGTTAGGGCCGTTTGTAGAGGTCGCTTTCTTTCACCGCAGTACCCGCACACTGCTGGTAACGGATTCAATCGTGTCTATCCCAGAAGAACCCCCTGCGATTCTCCAGCAAGATCCTTTTCCGATGCTGTTCCATGCTAGGGAACGCGGGCTAGAGGCCGTACCAGATACCGAGGCTAACCGCCGCAAGGGTTGGAAGCGAATCTGTCTATTTGGGTTTTACTTTCAGCCTGCTTCCTTGAATGTTGCAGAGTTAGGGGAGCTTTTTCAAGATGCAGCCAAAGCACCTGATCGCTCCCGTAGAAACTTCTTTGGGCTGTATCCCTTTCGTTGGCAACCCAATTGGCAAGAAGCGTTTGAGACTCTGCGAGGCGGCGGGCGATTGTTGGTTGCGCCAGTCTTGCGGGCTCTAATTTTTAACCGAGGCCCCGCAGAAGTGATTGATTGGGCTAATCACGTCGCTTTGTGGCATTTTGAGCGCATTATTCCCTGTCATTTGGATTCACCGATTTTAGCGGGGCCGCGAGAATTTTGTCGGGCGTTTTCTTTTTTAGAGAGTGATTCTGGAGAGGAGAGTCAGCAATTGGAATGCGATCGCTTGCCCGAAGCAGATTTTCAACTACTGCGGAAGCTAGAGGCCGTGCTGGTAAAGGGTAAGATAACGCCCCCTGCAAAAGACAAGATTTGATCCGGTGATGACTTCAAAGCGACGTTTTCTTACGAGTTCTTACGAGCATTTCACAGTGAAAGGATTGCCACAGTCAGTAACGCCCCTTTTTCTTCTAGAGAAAACAAATGCAGTCTGGGAAACTTGCAGAATGAAGGTTCCTAGGTAAGCTTCAGAGTGTGTCCTCTTGGATAGGAAATTTGCTGTGGTTGCTGCTGAGTCAAAGGTTGGAATCAAACAATTTACAAGCGACAACTATTCCGGCATGTGTCCGGAAGCACTCGACTACATGCTGTCTGCAAACCTAGGCGATGTGCCTGCCTATGGTGATGATGAGTGGACACAGCGGGCCTCTGACAAGCTGCGCGATCTGTTTGAGACCGATTGCGAAGTTTTCTTTGTCTTCAACGGCACAGCGGCTAACTCGCTCTCGCTTGCTGCGCTCTGCCAGTCTTATCACAGCGTTATTTGCCACAAGCTAGCCCACATTGAAACCGATGAGTGCGGTGGGCCAGAGTACGCCTCAAATGGGTCAAAGCTGTTGCTAGCCAATGGGGAAAATGGCAAGCTCGATCCGGACGACGTCGAGCGATTAATCACCCTACGAACCGATATTCACTACCCCAAACCCAAAGTCATCAGTGTCACCCAAACCACCGAGGTTGGCACCCTTTATTCTGTAGACGAACTGTTGAGGTTGAAAGATCTTGCTAACCACTACGGGTTGAAAATCCACATGGATGGGGCAAGGTTTGCCAATGCCGTTGCCGCTGCCAAAAGGTCTCCTGCTGAACTGAGCTGGAAGGCCGGGGTCGATGTGCTGTGCTTCTGTGGCACTAAGAATGGTCTAGCAGTGGGAGAGGCTATTATTTTCTTTAACAAGGCACTCGCTAACGATTTTGCTTACCGTTGCAAGCAGGCGGGACAATTGGCCTCTAAAATGCGCTTTATTTCGGCTCCGTGGCTAGGGCTGCTGGAGTCAGGCGCTTGGCTGCGCAATGCCGAACAAGCTAACGAGATGGCAACTTACCTAGAGCAACAGTTAAAAGGGATTCCAGGGGTGCGTCTGCTGTTTCCCCGACAGGCCAATGCGCTGTTTGTCCAAATGCCACACGATGCGATCGCAACTCTCCGCAGCCAAGGCTGGATCTTCTACACCTTTATTGGCATAGGAGGCGTCCGGCTAATGTGTGACTGGCGCACCAACTATGAAGACATCGATCGGCTAGTGCGAGAGATCAAAACGGCAGTGGCTCAAGCGGCCTAACTTCTAGACCTCAGAAACTGGGTTTCTTGGACAAACTGCGGGAGAACGGAACTGGAAACAGAAACCTGGTTTCTGAGGCTGCACGGGTAACCAGACGACGTAGACTGACATCAGATGTTTTCGGGAAGTCGGGTTGATGAGCAAGCATTTGGCTTGGGCATTTTCGGTGAGCCTGGTAGGAACAGTGGCAATGGTGAGTCCAGCCTGGGGCGATTCTTCTCTACGGGTGGTCTATCCTCCCAACAACCACGAAACGACATCTGACCGGATCTTTTTCATCGGATCGGGTGCCCCTGACCAACCTGTGCGCATTAACAGTCAGCTCATCGAGCAGCGCAGTCCCACTGGCAACTTTGCGCCGACTCTGCCTCTCAAACTAGGGGAAAATGTGTTCACTTTGACGCAGGGCAATGAAACGATCACGCTGAAAATTACTCGCCTATCGGGTGAACCCCAGTTACCGCAGGGAACCTCTTTTGCAGAGGGTTCACTGCTACCCGCTGTGAATATTGCTCGTCAGCCAGGGGAGTTGATTTGTTTAGGTGCGATC
>DATNQF010000046.1:0-62373 GCA_036702855.1 Trichocoleus sp.
GTGACGGGGCTGGTGCTGGCCTTAGAAAGGGTAACCGTAAACAGTGTAGAGGCCGCACCGCTAGCATTTAATGCCCCTTCAGCTAAGGTTGCATTGCCAATAGACAAGCTAGGCAAAGTTGGCGTGCTGGTTACTGCATCATTGTCGAGAATAGTACCAACGCCTAGTCCGTCAAGGATTTTAGCCTGAGTTGCATTGGAGAGAACTAGATTAAACGTTTCTGTGGATTCTACTGAGGTGTCATTGAGAATGGGCACTGCAATGGTCTTGCTGGTTTCCCCGGCGGCAAAGGTGAGGGTGCCTTGCATTGCAGTGAAGTCTTGACCTGCAGTTGCGGTGCCATTCTGCGTTGTATAGCCGACGGTGACAGGGCTGGTGCTGGCCTGAGACAGCTTGACGGTAAAAAGAGCAGAGGAAGCGCCATTGGTATTTAGTGCGCCCTCGGTCAAAGTTGCGTCGCTGACGGTTAAATCAGGCAAAGTTGGTGTAGAGACAGTGCCTGGATTGCTCAGGGAAATGCCATTGAGTTGGTAGTCAGTGGGTGCAGTAGCCGTAGTGCCAGCAGCCTTCAGACCGCGGTAGCCGAAGGAGACAGTGCCCCCTGCTGGAATAGTGGTGTTCCAACTAGCTGGAGTCACGCTATAGCGACCATCAGGGAGTTTGGTGAGGGTAGAATTCCAGTTTTGGTCGATGGTGTAAGGTGCTTTAAACGTAAGCGTCCATCCGTTAATGGGGGTTGTGCCCGTATTGCGGATAACAAGGTCACTGGTAAAGGTTGTGCCCCAATCTCCAGTAACTTTGAACTCAACGCTAAAAGGGGATGCTGTCGCTGCGGGCTGGTCGTTATCGACAATAGTGCCTACACCTGTTGCATCGAGAATTTTGGCCTGGCTTGCATTGGACAGAACAACGTTAAAGCTCTCGCTGGGTTCGACCAGAGTGTCGTTAGTGATAGGAACAGCGATGGTTTTCGTGGTTTCACCAGGAGCAAAGGTGAGTTTTCCTTGCGCTGCCGTGAAGTCCTGACCTGCGATCGCAGTACCGCCTTGAGTCAAATAATCAACGGTAACTTGACTGGTACTGGCTTTGGAAAGGCTAACTTTGAAAAGGGCTGAGGATGCACCATTAGCATTTAGGGCACCTTCGGTAAGGGTGGCATCACTAATAACAAGGTCAGGTAAAACCGGAGCTACAGCATCGTTATCTGTGATAGTACCAACGCCTGTTGTATCAATGATTTTGGCTTGAGTTGCATTGGATAAAACAACACTAAAGCTCTCGGTAGACTCTACTGCTGTGTCGTTGAGAATCGGTACAGCAATCGTTTTGCTGGTTTCTCCCGCAGCAAAGGTGAGGGTGCCCTGCGTTGCCGTGAAGTCTTGGCCCGCGATCGCAGTGCCATTCTGTGTTGCATAACCAACGGTGACAGGACTGGTGCTGGCCTGAGACAGCTTGACGGTAAAGAGAGCCGAAGCTTGACCGTTGGTATTGAGGCCACCTTCTGCAATCGTGGCATCGCTAATACTGAGATCGGGCAGCACGGTTGGAGTAGAAGTTGTTGTTCCTGTGCTGAGTGCCATTCCGTTAAGGGTGTAATTTGTAGGGGCTTGAGCAACTGTTCCAGCAGCTTTGGTACCCCGGTATCCAAAGCTAATGCTGCCTCCTGCCGGAATAGTGGTATTCCAACTGAGAGGACTCACGCTATATCGACCATCGGGGAGTTTAGTGAGGGTTGAACTCCAAGCTTGGTCAATGGCGTAGGGTGCGTTAAAAGCCAATGTCCAGCCATTGATAGGGGTAGTGCCGGTGTTGCGAATGGTGAGGTCGGCAGTAAAGCCATCGCCCCAGTCATTAGTCACTACAAAGCTAACGTTGGCAGGATTTTGCGTAGTCATGGATTAATGTCTCCAATGGTGTTTTACGGTTTGGTGGCCGGTTAAACGCAACTCCAAGGCACAGCAAATCAATGCGATCGCAAACAGGAATCGCTCAGTGTTTGTCTGGCAGAGTTAAAAATTTAGGCGTGTTAAACCTAGCCGAGGTAGTGCCCCAACCGTGAACAAAACGGTTTACAGAACGTCTATGAACTAACGTCTACGAACTTAGAAACTGAAGGGCCACATAGGTTAAGTGACTGGCCCAAAGATAGTGACAAGGGTAAAAAATTCCGGAGTGTTTTAGTTGCCGTAGCTGATGATGTCCAGTTCAGCTTTTATAAGCTTCAGGGGGCAAAGCGCTGATTTAGGAAATCGTGATCAGACGGTCAACTGAATAGACACTGACTGTCCTAGTCGCAGTCAATGCATAAAGAATTTAATCGGGAACTCGTTGAATTTGAACTTGCTAAATTGCTGCTCTAGCCAGCAGTCAAAATACCTGTAGACCTTGAAAATCGACGTTTTTACTGCGGTTGGCAATCAAAATGCCTGTGGACAAAAAGAACTTAGATGTACTTTACAAGGGTTTGAGTCGCTGACTCATATAGATACATAAGGGGCAAAGTTTTCTCGCGTTGATCCGTGAATCTGTCAATCACTCCTCTTTCATCAAGTATTCATCAAGCGCGTGCAGTTGAGTTGGGTAGAAGCACGGAATTTTCAAGGAGAAGAGTAAAAACAGATCGGCGCGTTGTTGGAGGTGTGCTGTTTGCTCAGGAGGCAAAATGCCTATCGTTAAAGAACTCGTCGTATCCATTAAGCGTGTCGTACTCGTTGCAATCGTATACCTAGAGCATTTTCAGGAACTCACACTCCTCCTCATTAGATGAAGCCATCATGAAGGAAGTTCCCAAAAAAGAGAAAAAAATCTTGGGCTCGCCTGCCAACTCCTCTTTTTTGACCGTTCAGAGCCAGACACACTCGGATCAAAGCTTTACATTCTCAGTAATTCCCGAAGCAGAGCGTTAAATTTCTCCAGTTCTTCCCGATTGCAGCCTAGAGTGTGAAGCAACAGTCCCCCCAGACCGGAGCTAGAGCAATGAGTACAGACGAAATACTGAAGCTGAAGTATCGCAAGGTAGACGAACTCCAGTCCAGCTTGCAAAAGGCACAATCTGAGGAAGATCGTCAGCTTTTGTTCCAGTTGTTGCAGGTTTGGAAGAGCTATCCGTAGCGGCTCCGTTTCCCCTCCAGTTCTCGTCTCGAACTGGAGCAGAGCGAGCATCGCGAATCCTGGGCTTCCTGAATCTTGAAGATGAACCTCACCCGCAAAAGGTGTGTCTCTGGAGAGGCAATAGCCTATCTCCGTTGACCGACTATTAACCCTTACAACGCCCTTTATGATGCCATTCAATAGCAGCACCCCTCTCTAAAGGGACTGGAGCACTTCATCATGAATGGCGAAGACATTAAGCAACGGTATGACGCAGGCGAACGCGACTTTAGTATCGCTGACTTGAGAGATGCGGTTTTAGAGGGCATCGACTTAAGCGGCGCTGTCCTACATGGGGCAATATTGGACGGAGCTAACCTACAACGGGCAAACCTCAGCCGGGCTGACCTCAGTGGGGCTACACTCATCGGTGCCGATCTAAGTCAGGCAGATCTAAGCAATGCCGATTTAAGTGATGCAATTCTCGACAATGCCATCCTAGAAGGCACCCTCCTAGAAGAAGCCACCTTAAACCAAGCCGATCTCCAATCAGCTGTCCTAGAACAGGCTGACCTTAGCAAGGCCGATCTCAGTGAGGCTAACCTCGCAGGTGCTAATTTGGAGGCTGCTGACCTCAGTGGAGCCGACTTAGCTACGGCTGACCTGCACGCAGCAAACTTGAGCCAAGCGTCCTTAGAAAGAGCTAACCTCAGCAGAGCTAACCTAGACGACGCCAAGTTAGACGGGACCATTCTAGAAGGAGGCGACAGCCGCCTCATCAGCTAAAGTTGTCTTTGAATGAGAACCCGTTTTGAATGGGAAGCCGGGTTTCTGATGCTACTGGACGGAGATGCTGTCGTAGGGTGTCAGAAACCCGTCTTCTAGCATTTATAGTCATTCCTGCAAAAGGCAGTTACGTAACTCAGCTAGGAAACCCTGCTCCTAGTGCTCCGTCCGGCTTTGAGGCGTAGACCGCGAGAAGGCCGTAAAAAATTAGATCTATCTGAATTTGTTTCAGAACCCTTGCCATCTGTAGAAGACGGATGCTTCTGGATAGCGCTGATGACTGCCTTCACCAGATCGCTAGGGTCAAGCGGTTTAAGGAGATGGTTCTGAAATCCAGCAGACAAAGCCCACTCCTGGTAGAAATGATTAGTTTCTGCCGAAAGTGCGATCGCAGGAATCGGACGGCCCACTTCGCTCTCTAGGAACCGGAGGTGTTCTGCTAAAGCACAACCATTTCCATCAGGCAAAAGCAAATTGCTAACTACCGCATCAGGAATAAAGCAGTTAAGTACCCTCAAGGCCTCATCTAGCGAAGACGCAACAAAAACCTCTGCCCCGGCCAGTTCAAAGACTAGGGTAAATAGGGCGGTTGAATCGATCTCATCTTCTACAACTAAAACCCACTTATCCTCTAAAGGAAGAGTGCGCTGAGGTGAAAGCTCTGTAGGGACAAATCCTGATAGCAAGTTCTGGCTCCTCTCTAAACAATTAGGCTAACAGGGGTTCTCTAGGAAATGATTCCGTTGAGGAAGGAGCTAGAAGAACTCGATCGCCTATCATTTCCGGTCAGAATAGAGCATAGCTCTTTACCCCGGCATCTATCTCTTTAGGTAGACTACAGAAAATTTTTAGGATTACTCTCATATTTTTCGACCAGAAAGGTGCCAAGTAGACAGCTCCTAAACAACCCAACAAACGTAAGACGCTATTCAAAGGCAGTTTCCTTGTAGGAACGTACTACCGCTGAATAGCGTCATGAGGGTGGCTTGCTGCCCAGTTTTGCTCCAGGCAACCTACCTGGTTAGGATTTGATAGCAGAAGAAATCCGGTGTCCTAGGGCCGACAGTGGGTTTTGCTGGTGCAAGAAGACATGGGCACAGTTACGCCCTGGTATCCCCGAGATTGAACCACCAGGATGGGTTCCTGCCCCCGTAAGATAAAGGTTGTCAATGGGGGTCTGGTAGTTGGCGATTTCTGGCAGCGGGCGGAAAGGCATCATCAAGTCGAGGGTCATATCAAAGTGGTAGTAGTTGCCCTTCTCTACCCCTAGACGTTCGCCAATCTCTGCCGGGCTTTCAACTCGGCGAGCAATGATAGCTTGCTTAAGGTTGGGCGCGTAGCTAGCCAACTTGTCAAGAACTCGATCAGCCACCTTGTTTTTCAGCTCCTCGGTCCAGCCCGTTCCCTTAAAGCCTGTGCCCTCTGCTCCCTTAATGCTGTAAGGTGCGAAAAACTCAATCCACAACGTGTGTTTACCCGGTGGTGCTAATGATGGATCGAGCACAGAGGGCATGACGACGTACATCGACGGATCCTCAGGAATTCGACCAACATTAGGGTCGGTGTGAGCCAGCTCTACGTGGTCGACTGAGTCAGCAATAAGAACCGCGCCTGTCCAATACTCATCGCGGTGGTTGTGGTGCTCAAAGCGGGGTAACTCTGACAGCGCACAGTCAATTTTTAGAATGGCATCGTTGTGGCTGGTGACACGACGAGCAATGCGATCGCGCAGCTCCGGATCGGCTGAATCCACTTCTGCCGCATCCATTAACTGCAAAAACACCCGCTTGGCATCCAGGCTAGAGATAACGCCTTTTTTAGCGCGATACTCCTTACCACCCTCAACGCGAACCCCGACGGCACGCCCATCATCAATCAAGATCTTGTCTACTGGATGGTTGGTCAGTACCGTTCCTCCCAATTTAGAGACCAACCGCAGCAGCGCTTCAGTTAATGCCCCCGTACCTCCCTTAGGTCGCGCCACGCCCGGATTATGACGCATAGTCATCATCATTGCTCCGATTGCGCTGGTTTTCTGCGACGGGGGGACACTCAATTCAGAGGCCAATCGAGCTAGGGGTGCCCTCAGAAATTCAGCATCAAAATATTCCTCGATCATGTCCTTGGCACTGGTCAAGGTGGTTCTAACCAGGTCCAGCGTTTCTTGATCGGAGCCTACTAGGGAAAACAGGTCCTTGAGATTGGACAGGTTGTAATTTCCCAGAATATCGACAACTGACTTTGGAGGAGCGTTGAAGACTGGCGTAATGACGGAAACCATCCGCTGCCAAAACTCGTTGTATTCCTGGTACTTTTGGGCGTCTCTAGGGCTAAAGCGAGCAATTTCCTGACAAGTTTTTTCCACTGAGCGATGGGCAAAAAAGTACTTGCCATCGGGATGTGGGCTAAAAATTAGCGGGTCGCAGAAGAGGTACTCCAAACCGTACTTGTGAAGTTCCAACTCCTGCACCACCGGACCCAAGTGAATAAACACGTGGTCAATGGCGCAGAGATTGAAGAAAAACCCCGGAGCTTCGTCCGGTATGACCTCGCGAGTGGTGGCTCCACCCCCTGGAATGTCATGTTTTTCGAGCAGGAGAACGGAATACCCTGCTTTTAGCAAATAGGCTGCACAAACCAGGGCATTATGGCCTGCCCCAATCAGGATGACGTCGTAGGTCTGCATGAGGTGCTATCAAACAAAGGTTGGGATAAAATCAGTTACCAGCTTTCGGCAGTGGAGTCGGGCTCCATTTCTTTAAGCAGTTGCGGCAGTGGAATGCCTTTCTCTGCAGCCAATTCTGCGGGGGGTTGCTGCCGGAAGGGAGAATTTAGATACTGGCCCGTATGAACTTCGGGTATCCGCTTCAGGCGATGGGGAATGGTGTAGTAGCGATGAGTTCCTGCCGCTTGTGACCGTTCCCGAAAAGATTCATTCGAGATTTTTTTGCGTAGCTTGATAATGGCGTCAATGATGGCCTCTGGTCGGGGTGGGCAACCAGGAATATAGACATCAATCGGCAGGATCTTGTCTGCACCCCGCACCGCTGTCGGAGAATCCGCACTGAACATACCCCCAGTGATCATGCAAGCTCCCATTGCAATTACGTATTTGGGGTCGGGCATCTGATCGTATAAGCGGCGGGTAGCCGCCGACATTTTCATATTCAAGGTGCCAGCCAAGATGATTAGGTCGGCTTGTCGAGGGCTAGAGCGGGGAATTAGGCCGTATCGGTCGAAGTCGAACCGGGAGCCAATCAGCGCTGCAAACTCAATAAAACAGCAGGCAGTACCATAGAGCAGGGGCCATAAGCTAGAGAGCCGTGCCCAATCATAGAGATCGTCTAAGGTCGTCAGAATGACGCTTTCAGAGAGCTGTTGGGTGACTTGAGGATATTCAGCCGGCGATGAAATCCGCTCATCGTCACCCAAGAAAGCGTAATTAGAGTTTTCAGAGTTTGCTTGCATGAGACGTTTTAGGCAGAAGGACTGATAAAACCGACGTCTGATTTCCGAGAAGCAACCAGGCTCAACGAAGCCAGATCAAATTCAGGCCCATTGGGACTAATGGGACTGTTTTGATCACCATAGTCCTCGGGTTAAGCCTTTCCCTCTTACCTAAGAGGTATCTGGCAATAAAGCCGCTAGGTGCTAAGCAATACAGGTTTAGTTGCTTGTTCTACAGCTTTGCGATCGCAACAAAGCCTATCTAAAGAGGAAATGGCTTTACGATGCGACAGAAACCAACGCATCTCTCCAGTAGAAAACAGGCAGGGTCTACCCCATCTTCCTGTCTGGCACCTAACTTGACCCTTCATATCCCCTATTTCTGAAGCCTCATTCCTTAGTCTCAACGCTGGTTAACGCCTCAGATAGAGACAAAACTTTTGCCCAATCTCTATGATTGAAGCTATTGTTTAAGTTTTGTTAAGAACTTAAATTCACGAAGTTTAGAAATTAAAACTTCAATTTTATTTAACACTTCTTGAGAAAGAAAGCGTCCTAGCTAGCAGCATTAGCTGCGCCTTTTGGATATAAAACCCACCGTTTTTAGTTCTTGTGAAGGATATCAAATTCGCATCAAAAACATTTTAGTTAACTGTAGAACTGATATCGGCTACCTGCCCTCATGATTTCAACGATTCAAGCAGAAAATGATAAGACTGTGCCGTATGGATTATTAATTGCAGTCTCTATTCTTGTGATATGGGCAATTAGTTTTTCCCTGCTTCTTTCAGTATCAGTAGACCAGTGGAGCAGGGGGATGATTGCGTGTGCGGTGATCTGGCAGACATTTGTCTACACAGGACTCTTTATTACTGCCCACGACGCCATGCATGGCTCTATCCTTCCCTCAAACCTCAAAATCAATCACCTGATAGGCACGATATCGGTGACAGTCTATGCGCTTTTTTCCTACAAAAAGTTGTTACAGAAACATTGGCAGCACCATCGCCATCCAGCCAGCGACCAAGATCCTGACTTTCACAATGGTCGGCATAGAAATATAGTTCTCTGGTACCTTCATTTCATGAAGGGTTACATGAATTGGCAGCAGATAATCAGTTTGGTCTCGGTGTACTACCTAATTAATTGGGTCGTGGGCATTCCTGAAGACAATCTGTTTCTATTTTGGATTGTGCCTTCATTTATAAGCTCTCTTCAGCTCTTTTTCTTCGGAACATTTTTGCCTCATCGTGAACCATCGGACGGGTACACCAATCGCCATCGAGCCAAAACCTATCCTCTACCAGTTTTTTGGTCTTTTCTAAGCTGTTATCATTTCGGCTACCACGAGGAACACCACGAATACCCTCACGTTCCCTGGTGGCAGCTGCCCGTGATCCACAAGCAATTGCAGGCGGTAGCTACTCCCACCCCCTACCAGGATGTCTAAAGAGAGGGACTGCAATGTCAAGCAACCAGCCATGGAGTGAGCAAGCCATCAACAAGGTCGCAGAAATAGCCATTGCGACCCAAATTAAAACCACAGAAAGTCTAAAGGTCAATATCAAAACTGACTTGAATAAGTTAGCAAAAGGACAGTTAGATTCGATTGCAATTAGGCTAAACGGGTTTTTGATGGACCATGAACTGAAGGCAGACGAGTTTTACCTCCAAATTGGTCAGGTGACTGTCAAACCCCTCAGCGCCATGCGGGGAAACATCAGGTTGGTTCACCCTTCAGAGGGCAGCCTTTCTCTAACGATTCATCAAGACTGCTTCACTGCTGCGCTTGCGGCTGCCCTGCTTAAGCCCAAAGGAAGCTCTGAGACTTCCAAGCTGCGATCGCAATCTTCCGAGCAGGCTTTAGGAACAGACGCGATCGCGGCCATTCGTTGTCTTTTTGCAGACGGAGCGGTAACTTTTGCAGCAGAAGTTCCTAGAGAAGGTACGTCGCAAAGCACATCTTTTACTGCGGCTCCCCAAATTACACCCACAGGGCGAGGTGTCAGTTGGGAGAACGTGGGTTATTTGGAAGGAGAAGAACCCTGGCCTCAGTTCACGCAACAGGTATTAGCAAAAGTTGACGAGTTGCTAAGTTTGCAGGGCTTTGAGCGCCAAGGAACTTCTTTTACTGTTCAACAAATCGCCCTAGCCGATGGATTACTCACGATACAAGCCAGGGCAGACATTCAGCAGTTTCCTTCCGCTTCCTAGTATTTATTGATCTGTCATGACTCACTTTGGTGTGATCTGCCCGCCCTATTCTGGCCATATCAATCCTCAAGCGTCCTTAGCCCGTGAGCTACAAGCACGAGGTCATCGGGTCACGTTTCTACAACTGCCCGATTTAGAGGAGAAGATCCGTTCAGCGGGGGTCGGATTCTGCCCAATTGGAACTACGCTCTACAAACCCGGTTCCTTAGCAGAAATGTTTGAGCAATTGGCCAAGCTCAACGGTATTGAATCGCTGCAATACTCAGTTGAGTTTTGCCGACACATGGCAGAGATTGTCTGTCAGGATGCGCCAGATGCGATCGCACGTGAAGGGATTGAAGTGATCATTTGCGATCAACTAGAGCCTGTAGGAGAAACGATTGCAGAATCGCTCAATCTTCCCTTCATTTGTGTCAGCTGTGGACAGGCAATTCATCGCAGAGCCGATGTGCCACCGTTCTTTATGCCTTGGCCCTACGAAAACACCTTAGGAGCACGGGTACGCAATCAAGTTGCCTATTACATCCTAGATCGCAGCTGTCGGCCTATCCTGCAAGAAATCAATCGCTATCGTCGGCGTTGTAATCTACCTCCTTACAGGCGCATTTATCAGTCCAACACGCGACTTGCTCACATCAGTCAGCAGCCCCCTGCATTTGATTTTCCTCTAAGCGATTTACCGACGCATTTCCATTACGTCGGTCCCTTGCGCACGCCCAACCCGCAAACAGTTTCCTTCCCCTTCGATCGTTTGAATGGCAAGCCCTTGATCTATGCCTCACTAGGTAGCATTCAAAACACTAAAAAAGACGTCTTCTACTGCATTGCGGCTGCCTGTGAAGACCTAGATGCGCAATTGGTTATGACGCTTGGGGGCGGCATACCCATTGATGCGTTACCCAACCTACCTGGGTCTCCTTTATTAGTGGACTATGCACCTCAGACTGAAATCCTTTCTAGAGCAAGTTTGACCATTACCCACGGCGGCATGAACACTGTTCTAGACTCCTTAAGCTACGGTGTTCCTATGGTTGCTTTACCCATTACTTTTGAACAACCAGGCACTGGCGCTCGCATTCGTTGGACAGGGGTAGGAGAAGTTATCCCAATTGATCAAGTAAATACCGCTAACCTGAAAGCAGCGGTAGAACAGGTTTTTACCGAGCAGTCTTATCGTCAAAATGCTAAAAGGATTCAGCAATCAATTGCTGAGGCAGGTGGAGCAAGTCGAGCTGCAGAAGTTATTGAACAGGCACTACAATCAAACTATCCTGTTGAATCTCCAACACTTGTTGGAGCCACGATGTAAGCAGGCAAGTTTCCTGCCGTTAGAAAAGCTGTAGTGCCATTACGAGCAAAGCGCTACCGAAGGCATATCCACAGGGCCATAGCAATCTCCGTAAAAGAATCTGCTGCACCGAGATTGCTTCGCTCTACTCAAAGTGACAATGCACATCTTTGGGCTTGTCAATCTAGTAATGAACTAGCAAGGCTAAAGGGGTAGGTTGGGTTGAGCCTTGGCGTTCGCGAAGCGTCTCCACAGGAGAAAACCCAATAAGTTAGACTGGCGCTGGGTTGAGCAACGCGAAACCTAGCCTACGCAATACACACTTTTAGTCTTGTCAACCAGTAGGACAATATCTGTAGCCCTAACACGGAAGACTTTATTCATAATAAAAACCCCTAGTTAGAGGACTGTCCTTCTAAACCAGGGGCTTTAGAGAAAGGAGATTGAGTCGAGAGAAATTTACCAGTGCATCATGTGAAGCACATCCCTTAAAACACTGTAGCCAGCTGCATCCCACAGAAGATAAGCGACGAAGCCAATCATTGCTAGACGGCCATTCCATAGCTCTTGCTGAGGGTTCCAGCCAAAGATCCAAGCATTACGATCGTATCCGTTGTACGCTTTAGCGGTGCGAGACGGACTGGTAGTGTTGTCAACAGCAGGACGCTGGATCGCTTGGTTGCCTTGTACTTGTTGCATGAGTTTCAATTTCCGTTACGCCTTGTTTATAGGTTATGAATTTAAGGTCTTAAATCGGTCTATCTTTAGACCCAATATGGCCGTCTGTCTATAGGTTGTTTTCGCTGTTGTTCCGTGCGGCTGGTTATTTTGACGTTATGTTATTAGCCTCTAATTGAAAATGATCAGCTTAAGAAAACAAGCAGTCATGAATTCTCTTAAAAAGCGATTTCTATAGTTGCTTTTTAAGGGACACATTTGTCTTCTTCAAAGGATTAGGTCTAAATAGATGGACAGTCTTTTGTAACAACCGCTTATTTCCTTAGCCAGACGAACCCAGTCTCCTCGAAATCGATAATGGCTTTGTGCTCACAGAAGTCTTTTTGGCAGGGCTCTTTCAAGTGTCATGCTACGTCAGACGGAACCCCCTTTCCCCCAACGGCTGTTGGGGGAATTTTTTTGAATATATTTTTTGACCAAAAGAACTCAAACTTAAGCCGTTTGAGGGAGGTTAGAGAGCGAATCTGCGGCGTTTGATGGCAAAGGGGGCGTTCTTGGATTAAATCGCAGATGGTAAAACGACGATTTGTACTTGCAGGGCTTGTGGGCATAACTGCCATGATGTTGCCATTAATTTCAAACTCCCAAATTTCAAACCCCCAGCCTCAGCCAGTTAGACAGCTCTATGTATTTGGGGATAGCCTCTCAGACACTGGAGTGGCTTTTCGCTTTTCAGGGGGGCAGTACCCACCCAACCCTCCCTACTTCCAAGGTCGCTTCTCTAATGGTCGGGTATGGACCGAGTATCTGGCTGAGGATCTCCAAGTTCCAGTAGACCAGGTCCGAAATTTTGCCTGCGGGGGAGCCACAACCGGCACCGCTGGAAACAGTCTGGCACCCAGCCTATTAGTACAGGTTTCATCGTTTTTGCAGGCTCAGTCGGCTGTCAGCCCAGACGCACTTTACGTCATCTGGGCAGGAGCAAATGATTATTTGCAGGGGGCAAGTAGCGCCACAGCACCCGTTGAGAATATCAGAAGTGCGATCGCATCACTCATTCAAAAGGGGGCTCGAAGAATTTTAGTGGCTAACCTGCCCAATCTAGGCCAGCTTCCGAGCATTCGGAGCAGCAGCCAAGCTAAAGCGTTAGAGGCTTTGTCTCAGGCACATAACCAGGGGTTGCGGCGCACCTTAAAACTGCTCAATCAACAGTTCCCCGACGTCCAAATCGCTACGCTCGACGCTGGCACGTTATATCAAGAGGCCAACGCTAACCCCAGCAAGTTTGGCTTTAGCAATGCCACTTCAGCCTGCCTTCAGGGAGTACGAATTTGTGGTCAGCCCAATCAGTTCTTATTTTGGGACGACATTCACCCCACCACAGCCGCCCATCGTGTCTTAGCAAGCTCGGCCCTGCAAGCGCTTCAGGACGTCAGAATCGCTCAGACTTCGACTGGAGCTGTGGCTTAGGGGGAAGCATCCTGAGCCAGTGCGGGGAGAAGGTTAAAGCGTGGTCAATCAACTTTCAAACGACTCACACAAATCACTCACACCACAGGCTCAAAACTCGACCTCGCAGAGTTTTCCCTAACCACGGGGTATTGGCTGAAGGAGATTTGAGAGAGGCCGCACTCACCTCCCAAGTCGCCTCGGGGTCAAACAACACCATCTCAACAGGCTGCCTCGGCTTCAAGTTGGGGGGAACTTGACCCCAACAGGTTGCAGGGCCGGAGCTGAGCCGCTTTAGCAGGGTCAATGCTGACCACTGTCCGGAGGCAACAAAGGTTTGCCAGAGCAGTGGCAACACCAGCGCTAACCCCAGTACACCCGGCGGAGCAGAGGGAAAGCCCACCGTTTTTTCCTCGTAAGTGTAGGCTCGATGGTCCACTGCGATCGCATCAATTCGGCCCTCTTTCACTGCTGTGATTAAGGCCGCTTGGTCAGCCGGATTTCCTAGTGGTGGTGCTACCCGTAAATTTGGGTCGTAGGTTTTCAAATCTGCCGTGTTCAATAGCAAGTGCATCCAAGACGTACTGGCTGTGACGGGCAAGCCCGCAGCTTTGGCCTGACTCACCAACTCGACCCCACGCGCGGTCGATAGCCGCATGATGTGAACGGGCGTGCCAATTTCAGCCACCGCTTCCAGTAGGGCTGCTAGGGCCACAGTCTCAGACAAGGCAGGATCACCCGGAAGACCATAGATCAAAGAATAGTCGCCTTCACGAGCAACCCCTTGACCAACCAGGGTGCGATCGCAAGGCCATAGTCCCACTGGCTTTCCCAGCGGCTTAGCATATTCCAGCAGACGTCGGATCAGCAAGGTATTGTGCAAAGGTCGCCCATCGGCAAACCCCACAATACCCGCCTCAGCCAGTTCGGCTAACTCGGTCATACTTTCCCCTTGTGCCCCGTGGGTCAAAGCTCCCCAAGGATACAGTCGGGGTAAGGCCTGAGCCTGGGCTAATCGATCCCGACGGAAGAGCAGATCAGCCACCATCGCTGGATTGTCAATGGCTGGGTCTGCCACGGGAAGCACGCCCAATCTTGTGAAGCCGCCTGCTTTGCCCGCAGCCAGCAGATCAGCCAAGGTTTCCCGTGATTCGTGACCAGGTTCGCCTGAGTAGCTGTAGAGATCGACTAAGCCGGGGAATAGAATTTTTCCTCGGCCATCAATGACCTCTTCACTGTTCTGGGTGTCCTGAGAAAGCTGGGCAGCCAGCTCTAGAATCTGGCCCGATCCCACTCGTACATCCGCGACCTGATCCACCTCAGCCACGGGATCAATAACCCGAACCTGCTGAATCAGTTGGTTGACCATGTTACAAAGCACCCGCAGCGGTTTTATCAAAAATACTGCCCGACAAATGGGTCGTGATGTTGGCAGCACTCAGCACAGGCACACTATCGATCCCATTGGGATAGTCGATGACGCTGACCGCGCCATTGCCCTGCTTAAAGTTCCAGAACGAAGCAGGCCCTTGACCCACGACATGGCAGAGAATCGCTTTGTTGATGGCATCGTGGGCAACAACCAAAATAGTTTGTGGAGTCTCAGCACCGCTATGGGCAGCCACGATGCCTTTCCAGGCTGCGATCGCACGCTCCCACACCTGATCCAGGTTTTCTCCAGCGGGCATCTGTACCGTTTCGGGTGAGGCTTGCCACTGCTGTAACAGCCCTGGATAGCCAGCCTCGATTTCCGACTCAAACTTGCCTTCCCACTCGCCGTGGCTAATCTCTCGAAACTCGTCCAGTAGATTGAGCGAAAGCTGGGGATGGTGCTGCAGGATGATCTCAGCCGTCTCTTTGGGCCGTGACATCGAACTGCTGTAGGCAGCATCGATCTGCACGGACTGTAAAAAGTCTGCGGCCTTTCCTGCCTGGGCTCGACCGTTGTCATTGAGGGGGACATCAATTTGTCCCTGGAAGCGACCTTGGCGGTTCCACTCCGTTTCCCCGTGGCGCACCAATAGCAGTCTTGGTCCTCGGTGACCTCCCCGCATTGGTGGCAAGGGGTTGCCCATGTGGCTGGTTAGGTTCATCGACTCGATCTGCACCGGAGAACCCCAACCGCCTGCAAAATTGAGAATGCTAATCGCGCAGTTAGCCTGGAATAAGTTGTTGTGGTATTCGGGACCTAATCCAATTGCCGTGCTTAGTAGGGCGCGGTTAATGGCACTATGAGCCACCACTAAAATGGTTTGCCCCGCATGCGCTTGCAAAAGCTGCTGCCAGAACCGGGTTGCCTGTTCATAGACCGCCCGTACCGGATAAAACGCGGTTTCCCCCTCTGCCGTCGCTACCCGCATCACCAGGTTTAGAGGGTCTTGCCGCCAAGCCCGATACTCCTCAGGGTACTTAGCTTCTGCATCGTCAAAGGACATCCCCTCCCACAGCGGCAAGCTGATTTCCTTGAGATCATCTGAGTACTGAGGCGCTGGGATTTCAGGCGTGCTTTTTCGCAATTCTCCCACAATCAACTCAGCCGTTTTCTTCGCCCGCCGAAGAGGACTCGACCAGACCGCATTAAAGGGAATACCTGCCAGGGTTTGCCCAACTCTGAGCGCTTGCTGCTCTCCATCGGTAGTGAGAGAAGAGTCGTCGCAATGGCCCTGGATCAGCTTTAGCTGGTTATACGTGCTCTGTCCGTGGCGGATGATAATTACGCGGGTTTTCAGGGGTCTGTCCTCGTTACTGCGCTTAGCCAAAGGCTCATTTTACCCCTTCCGGTAGACCTACGACAGCCGTAAAGCCCACCAACAGGGGTGAGATAATAAAGCGGCAAACCTTAATGGCTGCGCTTGATGCGTGGCAAACGCCCCCGGCATGGATACTGAGATGGACGCTGCGAAGCCTTTTTCCCTTAAGCGGTTGGTGCTGACGATGCTGACCCTGGTTGTGGGGGTGGTCATTGGCCAATCCCTAATCAGCAGTTGGAACCAGCCTCAGGTAGCAAGCCGCCTCCAACTCTATCAAACGGATTTGCTGCTTCAGGCTAGCGTTTGGCAGGGAGATTTCTTGCCCCCAGAGCAGCAAACGCTGATTCGCGAAGGGCTGTTGGGCAAAGAGCCGCTGAAAACAGCATTAGAAGAGTATCAAGAAGTTCGGCAAACGGCTGAAAGTGCGATCGCACGGTCCCAGGAGCAACTGACAGACCTAACGCTACCTGCCGCAACCGATCAAGGCAAACCCCTTTCCCGCCGATTGCAAGCTTCAGTTAACCAGCAGCAGGCCCTAGTGAGCGAACTGGATTTGCGAATTGGTCTATTAGAAGCCTATCGCGGCACCCCAGAAGCAGCTGTTAAGACCTGGAAGCAAGTGTCCTCGCAAGATGCACCGACTTCCCCTCGCCGTCAAACGGCAGAGGCGTTGGTTAACCTCTGGCAAAACCAACCTGTTTCTGACTTAGCCGAGCAGCAATTCGGTCAAACTCTGGAGGGGTGGTTTCGCTACCGTGCTCTAGAAAAGTTCTATCAAGCCAAGGTGATGCCCGATCAGGCTGAGAGACTGCTGGTGCGAGAACAAGCAGAAGCCGAGCAAAAGCTTTTGAAATTGGCTTTAATCGGCACAGTTCCTGCTATTGGGGCACTTTTGGGAACGGGATTGCTTGTGTGGCTGTTGGTACAACGTCTGACCCAGGGTTCTCAATCCGTGTTGATGCAGAACGCAGGTATGCGCTGGGAGATTCCCTGGAATGGCGAGATCGTCTGGCAAGTGCTCGTCGTTGGCTTTTTCTTTGTCGGACAGATTGCGCTGCCCCTGCTGCTCAGCATTTTGGGAATTGGCTTTGCCAGCTTTAGCAGTCGAGGTCGAGCCTTATACTCGATGGCCTACTACCTGCTAATGTCCGCAGGTGGAATTGGCGTATTGGTCTGGTCACTGCGGCCCTACCGCCCCATTCCCAGCGATGTTTTTCGATTTAACTTCAAAGAACGTTGGTGGCTCTGGGGTTTAGGTGGATATCTAGTGGCGCTCCCCCTAATGTTGGGCGTTTCCTTGCTCAATCAGCAGCTTTGGCAAGGCCAAGGTGGCAGTAACCCTCTGCTGCAAACCGTGCTGGAGGAGCAAGACCCCATTGCCCTGCTCATCTTTTTTCTGACCGCAGCCGTAGCCGCTCCGCTGTTTGAAGAAACCCTATTTCGGGGCTTCTTGTTGCCTTCGTTGACGCGATATCTCCCTACTTGGGGAGCAATTGGCCTCAGCAGCTTTATCTTCGCAGCAGCACACCTAAGTCTCTCGGAAGTCGTGCCGCTGACCGTGCTAGGAGTCATTTTGGGCTTCGTCTACACGCGATCACGCAACCTACTCGCCCCGATGCTACTCCATAGTGCCTGGAATAGTGTCACCATGCTGGGTCTGTTTATTCTGGGCAGTCGTTAACGTTTACCCAGGCCACTGCGATTTCTTCTAAACAACTTCTAAACAACGAAAGCAGGGAGATGTCTTCCCTGCTTTCGTTGTTGATCTAGTTGATCTATATAGTTTTGCGGAAACCCAAAACTTACTCTTCGGTTTCTTCGTCTTCAGCAGAAGGGTAGACGAAGCTGGAGCGACCCGTCAGAACGGACTTGCCCTGAGACATGGCTTTTTGAGCTTGCAGAGCGGCTGTGCGCTTCCAGGTAGCCCGACGCTTGTCCCGCTTGGATTTGGAGGTTTTCTTCTTAGGGCATGCCATGGCTGGACGAACTTAAAATTTCACAACCTTTCAATTCTAAGCTAACTGGCGGGATTTGAAAAAGCTTTTAGCCTTTCTTCTTAAAAGCCCAACAGAGCACTGGCGGTTGAGTAGTATTTGGCCCAATACTCTACGTCAGGCAGGTTACGCCATTGGCTGCGCTCGACCTCCACCGTGAGGATAGGCACGGTAATGCCTTGGTTTTCGCCAACCACAGTCACAATTGCCTGGCTTGCTAAAATGTCAACATCAAAGCTGCGCTGCACCCCCGCCCGAGCGGTAATCTCGGCACGGCGCACCAGGCTCTCAAAGCTTTCATTCTGGTCACGAACGAGGAAGAGGCTTATGCGAGTGGTGTATGCGATCGCACTAGGCGGCATCAGCACAGCATGGCCAATCCAAGTGAGCGTCGATACCCCAAGCAAGGCAGCGATCCCAGAAGGGGCCAGTCTACGGGTGACTGCTTTTCTAATAGTATGGAACTGATTTTTTACAGGGATAATTTGCTCTGTCATAAAGGTTGGATTGGCGTTAGTTTCTGCCAATAAGCCGGAGCAATGTTGGACTATTCTGGGAAATATCCTTCGATTCTCCCAAGAAGCCTCTAAACTTTAGCTACTGCGGAGGAAATCGTCAATCACTTTTCCGCCCTGAGTCGTGAAATTTGATGAATGTTTTTTCAAGTAGGCGCTACTATGGCAGATAAATTTTAGCGTGGCCGAGTAGGTGCGATAAGTCAGGGGAGGTAGCAAGGCATTTCATGGGGAAGCATTGGGCAGTCATTATTGGAATTAATCAATATCAGGCGCTTCAACCCCTGATGTATGCACAGTTCGATGCGATCGAATTACGCGACTTTCTGACTCAAGAGGTAGGGCTACCGCCAGAACAATGCACCCTACTGACCGATGTTTCCCCTATTTTCTATGAGTCTGCTGCCTACCCTGCACGGGAATCTTTAGAGCAAAAACTGCGTGACATTTGCCAAAATCAACTAGCTCCTGGAGACACCCTTTGGGTATTTTTCAGCGGCTATGGCGTGAGCTGGGAAGGCCAAGACTTTATATTATTGATTGACGCTGAGCCAAGCCGGATTTCTGAAACGGCAATCTCGCTCGAATCTATCTTGAAGCAACTGAAGGCTGCGCCCACCGAAAACATGGTAGTGGTGCTCGACATGAACCGCAGCCAGTCTGCTCTACCCAATCAGCAGTTGGGCGTTCAAACCCTAGAACTGGCTAAGAGTTTGGGCATTCCGCTGCTGCTCTCCTGCCAGCCCGATCAGTTTTCTCAAGAGGCCTTACCCATCCGCCACGGGTTCTTCACAGCTGCCCTGTTGGAGGGAATGCGCTACCACGGTCGCCTAGTGCTCTCTCAACTGGTGTCCTACGTGGAAGAGCGAGTGCCCGAGCTGTGCCAGCTGTATGCCCGCCCGGTGCAAAATCCCATTGCGGCCATTCCTTCTGAGAAGCGCTTTCTGATGCTGCTACCGCCGGAGTCAGTGACTCGGTTGCCGCTCACAGAGGCAGCTACTTTAACCTTAACCCAAGCAACAAACAATGCTGGGAACGCTTCTCTAGGGGCTTCCACTGGACCTGCAACCTCAACGCTGCCTTCCACCTCAGTCTCCACTGCCTACCCCACTCGATCGGAGACTACTACAGGCCAGACATCCCCTGTTGACCCTCGGCTTGTGCCCACAGCCCTTGAGACGCCCCCTCAGAAAGAGACACCAACCTCCCTGGACGCAGACGAACCCATTCCAGCTTGGCAAAAGTGGGGACTGGTAGCCGCAGGGCTACTGCTGCTGGGCGTGCTTGTTCGTAACCAGGACGTCTTTTTGGGCCAGTCCCCTGCCCCCCATGCTCCCGCCACAACTGCCCCCAATTCCCCCAACACCTCCCCTGACCCTGAGGCCACCCCGGCAAACTCAGATGCAAAACCACTCTTTCCGAATACCGCGACAGAAACAAGTGGCGCTGATATCTCAGCGTTCGAGCGTGGGCGCTTAGCAGTGGGTGAGCAGCGGTATGGAGAAGCTTTAACTTGGCTAGCTCAGGTGCCCCTAGATCAGCGTAACGAGGAATACGCAAACCTCTTGCAGCAGGCCGAGGCTGGCTATCAAAGATCCGACTTGACCAATCAAGATGTGCTGAACTCGGCTCGTACCCTCATGCAGCCAGTTTCAGCTTCCGTCTTTAGCGATGCGATTAAGCGAGCTCGTCAGGTGCCCGTGGGCGATCCTTATTACGAGCAAGCGCAACAGGATATCAACCGCTGGAGCTTAGTCATTTTAGATTTGGCCGATGGGCGAGCTGCCACCGGAGCATTTGATGACGCGATCGCAGCAGTGAAGCTAGTGCCGGATGATCGGCCCGAACTCTACCAAGTGGCCCAAGATCGGATTGCTCGGTGGCAGCAGCAAAAAGTTAACCGAGATGTCCTGAAACAGGCTCAGGCTCGATTGGTGCCCGATCAGGTCAATACTTTTGAAGCGTCCATCAAGCTGGTGCGCGATATCCCACAGGGCTACCCAGAATATCCCATTGCCCAGGAGCGAATTCAGCAGTGGAGCGACGACATCTTGGTCATTGCCCGCGCACGCGCGGCTGAGGGACGACTAGAAGATGCGATCGCAGCTGCCCAAAGCGTTCCTGAAGGCACGGCTGCTTATGAGCAGGCCCAACAGGAGATTCAAGCTTGGCAGAGCCAGATTTAGCTAGACTAACCAGTGTTCAAGCAATTCCCAGGCTATTCCAATGTATTCTCAGCGTATTGAACCTGGCCCCGGCCAAGAATCGGTGTGGGACTACCCACGCCCCCCTCGCCTTGAAGACTCATCTCGCCATATTCAGATTGTTTTCAACGGCGAAATCATTGCCGATTCCCATCGCGCAAAACGGGTTTTAGAAACCAGTCATCCCCCGGTCTACTACCTACCACCAGACGATATTCAAATGGGGTATTTGCAGGTCACTCCCCGATCTACTTTTTGTGAATGGAAGGGATCGGCTCGTTACTTTACCCTGTGCGTGGGGGATCAAAGTGCTGAGAATGTCGCTTGGAGTTACCCCAACCCCACTCAACTCTTTCTACCCATTCAAGATTACATCGCCTTCTATCCTAGCCGCATGGAAGCCTGCTACGTCGATGGTGAGCGGGTGCAAGCCCAGCCCGGAGACTTCTATGGGGGCTGGATTACGAGTGATATTGTGGGGCCCTTCAAAGGCAGCGCTGGCACCTGGGGTTGGTAAGCCCAGGATGGCCTCGCATTGATGATAGCCATAGATGGCCTCGCATTGATGATAGCTATAGGTAATAAGGGTAAATTGGCTATTCCCCTATCCTGTCACCTCAGTATTTGACCGCGGCGTAATCCCCAACTCCTCACGCACTTGGGTCAGTGCCTCAGCAGCGCGCTTCAGCTTTGCCTCTAGATATTGCTTTTTGTTCAAGTACTGGCGCAGTTTTTGGTGGCGAGCAATAGCCATGCTGACAAACGGCAGTTGGTCGGGTGGGCAGAGGCGACATTGAACCTGCCCATCCGCATCCAGGTTACACAGACGGTACTGGGGTTCCTGCCCTTGAGGCGCTGTATGACCCGCAGCAGCCTCCCGACAAAGGCGCTCCACATACTGTGTCAGCTCCTGAGGATCGGCATGACGTAAAACCGATGCCGTTTTTCCGGTTCCCGCTGGCCCTGGTTGTAGAGTCTCCAGCCAGCCCTCCACCATGGGACCTTCCATGTAAATGGTCTGAATGTCTAGCAAGACCTGCCGCAGGCTTTGATGCCAGCCCTCAACCGACTCCTGAATGTCCTGTAAAACTTTCATTGCCAAAGCCGGATTGGCATCATGGCGATGACTACTGAGGGCAGCCCGCTTCTTGCGGGGCAGCATGGGAAGATCGGAGGCTTTGGGTAGTGGGTACGATCGCACCGACCGCTCGGCTAAAGTTGCCTGTGCTGGGGAAGGCTTACCGACAATTTCAAAGGAATAGACCTGCCGCTTGGAAGAAGATTGGACAGCATCTGCCTTAACAGCTTTCGGGTTGGGTCTATGAACCGATTCTGAGGAGTGTGTCATACGATCTGACAGAGTAAACTCTCTCGTGTAAGTTCTTTCGCAAGGCGTGGGCAAGCGTACCAGAAGCTCTCTTTAGAGATAAGGAAATCACAAACCACGGTCGCCAAAGTATACCATTGCCTTATTTTGAAGGCATAGCGAATTTAAAGTTTTGCCACTGTTTCCCCTGGCACGTCTATTGATGATTGCTTAAGCTGGATTTATCTCAACCGAGCAAAGGCTATACGACTGCCCCCTACACTATCGTCCCCTTAGAATTAAGAGCACTGCCCCTCAAGTTGGACAGATCATGGCTATTCCTCCTCCCTTACGCTATTGGCTCATCCGACTACGAGCACTGAATCGGCCTCTGCTTTGGTGTTCCGGTCTGGCAATTGTGCTGTTGGCCCTCGTACTTCAGGAATACCGTCGCCACCCAGAATGGCTGGGCCAATTTGAGGTGCATAACAGCAGTCCGGGGCAGCCTGGGCAAAATTCGACCTTAAGCCTTGAAGAACAGGCCAGTATTGCCGATATTGATACGCTCAGTGCACTGTATAGCGATCCATCCCTAAACCCTGGACTGGCCCTTCCCCCAAATTCAGCCAACTCAGACTCTATCCAACCTTCACAAAATCTTCTTTCCTTATTGCAAACGCCGACTCCCGAAGGCCAGCCAGCAACCGAGTCAAAAACGCCCGAACCAAGTCAATCTCTAGGTGCTCCGGCCAGCCCCTTCGCTACTTACCTAGAGCAGTATCGCTTTTTAGGACGGCAACCTACTACCCCTCCGACCGCTGGTCTTCAGACACCTAGCCTGTTAGGTTCAGGGGCGCTACCCGGTGGGAGTGGCATGGCTCAGGCCTTGCCACAATCAACAACAACGTTGTCTCAGCTCAGTCCCCTACAGCAGGCAGTGCAACAGCAATACACAACGGCCCAGCGACGGGGCGCTCCCCAAACAGCACTCGTGGAAGAGACAGGAACATTGAGAACGGGGGCACCCGAAGCAGGGGCTAGCAGCTTAGCCCCTGCCATTCTACCGGCCACCTTACCCGGGACAAATCAGACTTTTCTGCGCACAACACCCCAAATGTCGCCGCTTCCAGGAACAACAGGCTATGTGCCTCCGGCAACCCTCCAACCCCCTGCTGGGAGTTCCTACGCTTCGCCCAGTCCTGTCCCGGCAAGCATCACACCTAATCTCAGTCCAATCAGCCCCAATTTAGGCTCAAACTCAAACGGGATTAACGGCAATGGGACAGGCAGGGTGCTACCCCCAGCAACGGGCAGCCTCTACAGTCAACCCGCTGCCCCACCTTCTGCAACGGAGCCTTTTAGCGTCCCTCGACCACCGGGTTCTCATACAGGGGGAGGCTATATTTACACCTTCTCCGACCCCAATGGCCCCTCGCCATAAATGGTTTTCTAATCCCGTATGGGTACAAAGCATGAAGGGCAGGGTCTTTTGACCCTGCCCTTCTGTTTTCCTATGGAGTTGCGATCGCACGCGATCAGGGGTTAGTCGTCAAAGTGGTTGATAATGGCGTCGGCAAACTCCGAACACTTCAGCGGGGGTTCAACCGGAGGGGTCATCATGCGGGCCAGGTCGTAAGTGACCTCACCCTTCGAGATGGCTGCGGCAAGGCCTGACTTGATCAGGTCAGCCGCCTCCTGCCAGCCCATGTATTCCAGCATCATCACACCCGAGAGAATGACGGAGCCAGGGTTGACTCGATCGAGACCAGCATGTTTGGGAGCAGTCCCGTGGGTCGCCTCAAAGATGGCACAGTTGTCGCCAATGTTGGCACCAGGACCCATGCCCAAACCGCCCACAATAGCGGCGGCAGCATCAGAAAGGTAGTCACCATTTAGGTTCATCGTCGCCAAAATGGAATACTCATCCGGACGAGTCTGGATTTGCTGGAAAATGCTGTCAGCAATGCGATCGTTGACCATGATTTTGTCTTTCCACTGGCCGTTGCCGTGGCTAGCCCAAATCGTATCAAGAATGTCTTGAACTTCCTGACACACCGAAGCTTTCTTCTCTGGGGTGAGGGCATCATAGCCCGGTTCAATCATACGGGCATTGTCTTCAACAGAAAGATCTGGGTTCTTTTCGCGGTTGCTCAACACCCAGGATTCCCGTTCGGTGACACACTCCTGGCGAAACTCGCTGGTCGCAAGTTCGTATCCCCAGTCGCGAAAAGCACCCTCGGTGTACTTCATGATGTTGCCCTTGTGCACCAGCGTAACCATTTGCTTAGCCTTGGGTAGACGTAGCGCATGACGAATGGCACGGCGCACCAAGCGCTGGGATCCCTTTTTGCTAATGGGTTTAATTCCAATTCCTGAATCTAAAGGAATCTGCTTTTTACCATGTTCGGGGGTGGCAGGAATGAGATCGGTGTTCAGTAAGTTAATTATCCGATCGGCCATTTCTGTCCCTTGCTTCCACTCAATTCCCAAGTAGATGTCTTCCGTATTCTCCCGATAGACAATGACATCTAGCTTTTCAGGGCTTTTGTGAGGGGAAGGGGTACCAGGGTAGTATTTGCAGGGGCGAACGCAGGCATAGAGGTCGTGGATCTGCCGCAGTGCCACATTAAGGGAGCGAATGCCCCCGCCAACTGGGGTTGTCAAAGGCCCTTTAATGGCAACGCCGTACTCCCGAATGGCGGTTAGGGTATCTTCAGGCAAATACTGAAAGGTGCCATACTGCTCGCAGGCTTCGTCTCCAGCATAGACCTTAAACCAAACGATCTCACGCTTGCCCCCATAAGCCTTAGTAACCGCTGCATCAAATACTTTTTGGGCAGCAGGCCAAATGTCAACCCCCGTGCCATCCCCCCGGATAAAGGGAATGATGGGCGTATCCGGGACAATGGGTTCGCCATCTTTGAAGGTAATGCGTTCGCCAACAGAGGGAGGGGTGATCCGTTCGTACATGGGAAAAGGCTGTAGTGGAATTCTATTTCAAGACCTAACACGCCCTGCTGAAAATAGGGACGTCTTTTTTGGTCAGACTTGAATTGAGCTTTAAGCTTACTATTGGCAAAGCTCCTTAACAAGCTCTTTTTACCCCCGGCGGGCAACCAAAATTGACAGCGTTGGGTCGTTCGCCTAGAGCAGTCAACCGTGCAGAATAATAAGGCTTTAGTCATCGCGTAGGCTCCAGGCGAAACGGGCACTCTCTAAGTAGAGTCGGTCTTACCTAGAGGGAAACCATGGCTTTTACAGTAGATGAGCAGGAAAAGATCCGCCGCTATTTTGGCTATCCAGCCGCGACGGGATGGATGCGTCAAATTCAGGATTTCTGCAACCGAGTCAGTGAAGCCAGTGCGGAGGCAGAGGAAACGGCCAAGGCGCTGCTGTGTCAAATTGATAAGCTGGATTTTCAGGTGCGGCAGGCTAGACCTTTTGCAACACACCCACTGCAAAGCAGAATGGGAGACTCAACTCACGAGGATGATTCTGGCGAACCCCTTAACGTTCTAAAGCGTGAGCAGGCAAGCTTAGTACGGGAACTATCGAATTTGCTGGGACTGCCAATTCACCGAGAGATTTTTGGCTCCGGGGGATGGCAGACGTCTAAGCACCCGCGGCGTGGCTAGGTGAAACAGAACCCTTTGACAGAGCCAACAGTATTACTGCTGGATGACTCAGAGCATGACAGAGTAACCTATCGCCAGCATCCATAGCAGAATCAACGACGAAACTATCAGTATGACCAGTGCTTCTCGCAACCAAGTGGAAAACGTGGCCTCTTGAGGAGAACATCTCCACTCTCAAACGGCCTTTCACCTACCTTTATGCGACGAAACCAGAAGCCCTAAGTAATGCTAAGCAGCAGTTGGCCTGAACTGTAGCAGAACAAGTAGGGCTTGCGATCGCAAACCTCTATCTGCGCGAAACGCTGACAGAGCTGTTTAAACGTCGTTATTTAGAAGAATCACTGCGACAGGAAATTGCTCGTGCCCATAGCCATCAGCATCCAATTGGGTAGTGGTGGCAGGGAACTGACCCTGATATTTCCTGAAACCTCCTTAGAAGAAACACAGGCCAGGCTGAAAGGATCCGAGAAACTATTAGTCGCCCCAGCATTCACTACCAGAGCCAACTTTTAGCAAGGGTTACAGCTTCTTTTGGAGTAGCTTGTTTGCCTCATTAGGGAACAACAGGGGCAGCCCTCATTCAAGCCGCCGATACTGCCCTCTACCCGGCTAAAGCCGCTGGACGTAATCAAGTTTTTGCCACTGAACGGAGTGTAGTCAAGGAACTATGTCGATGCGAATTTGAAGGATTTAGTCGCAGGCTTACGGACTTAGCTTCATTGAAGCTGAAGGTATACCCCATAGGGAGTCCTAACCGTATGCCAAATCTGAAGTTAGAGAGGGTGACAGAATATTGCCTACTCTAACTTGTTCATTTTCGCAATGCTTAGATAAACCCTTTCCTGTAACCATCTAGTCGAAAATCATGGAATTAGTGGTGCTGTTGGTGTTATTTCAATCAATAGCAGCCTAAGGCTGGGTTTTTAGAAGCGCCTTTAAAATGAAAACCATATTAATTGTCGATGACGACGTAACACTCCAAGCGGCCTTAACCCGACGCTTACAAGGACAAGGCTTTGAAGTAATCAATGCAACTTCCGCAGTAGAAGCACTCGCCCTATTGGAGAAGGGAACGCCTGATGTCATCGTTTCAGATGTTTTGATGCCTCAAATGGATGGGTTTGAGTTCTGCCGACGGTTGCGGGCGAGTCCGTCGGGCGAATTAGTACCGTTTATTTTTCTTTCTAGTCTCAGTGAGGTAGAGAGTCGAATTCACGGTCACACAATTGGGGCTGACGATTATCTGGTAAAACCTTTTCACCCCCAAGAACTCATTGCCAAAGTTAACACCCTGATCGAGCGCTCCGAGAAAATTCAAGCTCAGGTGGATCGATTGGTGAGTGGATTGCGATCGCAATCCACTCACCAATCAACAGCTGAACCCAACCCTCTACCGCTTACTCCAGCAGAAGCCAAGGTTTTTTGGGAGGTCGTTCAGGGCTATACCAACAAACAAATTGGAGAACGGCTGTTTATTAGCCCTCGCACCGTTCAAACCCATCTCAGCAACATTCTCAACAAACTCTCCCTAGAAAACCGCTCCCAATTAATCCGGTTTGCCTTTGAGCATGGCTACCAAGCCCCGTTAGGGGAGAGCCCAGACGAGTAATCCTGCCAAAGTCTAGAATGGTTTGCTCCACAGGTTCCCAATCCCTTCTATGATCAAGAAAGTGATCAGTGCCCGCCTGCCTTGAGCCATCCACTCACTTATCTGTGATGGAACTCAGGAGTTCGGTCTATTGCCATATTGATTTAGCATGAGCAGTTTTACAGCGCATCCGTCCTCTCAACCCACGTCTTCTGACGACGACGCTCTGGATAATCTGCGGGAACAACTGCGGGCAGAGTCCTTGAAGAAGCAACTTTCGGCTATCCATGAGCTGGTTAGCCTAGGGGAAGGGGGTATCCAGATTCTTCAAGCCACCCTATTAGAACGACAAGAGCAGACCCCTGAAATTCTGGATGGCAAGATTGTTCAAGTCCTCTACGCCACTCAAAACCCAGATGTCCAGACGTTCCTCCAAACCCATTGGCCGCAGGGGCGAGTTCCCATGCCATCGGAGCGAGGAATGGACTATGAACCATTACAGACCCTTCTGATAGCCCAATCCTTTGAGGAGGCTGACCGAGTGGGCATGCAAAAGCTCTGCGAATTGGCCGGGCCAGATGCAACTCGTCGCAAGTGGCTCTACTTTACAGAGGTTGAGCAGTTTCCGGTGACGGACTTAAGGGCGCTAGATACCCTCTGGCGAGTCTATTCAGAGGGCAAGTTTGGCTTTTCTCGGCAGCGTGAGATCTGGCTGAGTCTTGGGCAAAATTGGGATAAGCTGTGGACGCGGATTGCCTGGAGAAACGACACCACTTGGACTCGCTATCCCAACGAGTTCATCTGGGACTTAAGTGCTCCTGATGGTCATCTGCCCCTTTCTAACCAATTGCGCGGTGTGCGAGTCATGTCATCTCTGTTGGGCCATCCGGCCTGGACTTTAAACGCTTAAGGTCTATGCCTCTCCAGCGGCAAAAATCTAATTTACCAACCAAAGTCTGTCCGGTTTGCCAGCGTCCCTTTACCTGGCGAAAAAAATGGGCTGACTGTTGGGATGAGGTGAAATACTGCTCTGATCGCTGCCGTCGGCGGCGATCAGAGGCCTCGGCAACTCCGTAACAAGGCCTGTTCCTGCTCACCTGTACTCAAAACGATTGCTCCCCCTGCAATCGGGCGAGAATGTATACAGAGTACATTCAACCCGGATCGCTCTCCCCTAAAATGAAAGGCTGCGCTCCTTTATTGCGCTACACCAAAGAGGGATTGTCATGTACGTTCAGCCCAAGGTCATTATTCATGGGGGAGCTGGGAGCTGCCTCAACGGCAAAGGTGGACTCGACGCTGTCCGCAAAGATCTGCGAGACATTGTAGAAGCTATTCACGCCAAGCTCTCTGCCGGGGCAGATTCTAAAACGGCTGTAATCTTTGGTTGTCAGTTGCTAGAGGACAACCCCCGGTTTAACGCAGGTAGAGGCTCGGTGCTGCAATCCGATGGGCAAGTTCGCATGAGTGCCTCTTTAATGGATGGCATCACTCAACGCTTTAGCGGCGTAATTAATGTATCTCGGGTGCAGCATCCGATTGGGTTGGCTGAGTTTCTCCAAGAGTGTGACGACCGAGTGCTCTCTGACTACGGCTCTCTGGAACTGGCTCGGGAACTGTGCCTGCCTGTATTTGACCCCGTAACGGATCTCCGGCTACAGGAGTGGATGCAGGAAAGGGCCGACAATTTCCAGCGGTCAATGGCTGGTGTCGTAGCGGAACCTGAACTGGTAGACAGCAGTGCTCGACGGGGGACTATTGGTGTGGTTGCTCTCGATTTTGATGGCCGAATCGCCGCAGGCACTTCTACAGGGGGCAAGGGCTTGGAGCGCATCGGTCGCGTTAGCGATTCTGCCATGCCCGCTGGTAATTACGCTAATACCAGCGCCGGAATTAGCTGCACAGGCATTGGCGAAGACATTATTGATGAATGTTTGGCTCCCAAAATTGTCATTCGAGTTACTGACGGCATGACCCTAGCTCAAGCCTTTGACAAATCTTTTGCCGAAGCTGCCAGCCGAAGCCGTGATTTTGGCGCAATTGGACTGGATTGGACTGGGACCATTGCCTGGGGTAAAACTAGCGATATCTTGCTAGGGGCCTATCACACTGGGGAAACGGTTGGCGATACGCTGGAACTGGATCTCGGTACAATAACGGGCACCTGTTAATTCTGCCAACGTTATGAACGATCAGCCAAAGCGCCCGGAAGATAAGAACGTTATCCGGGTCGAGCCTGCCACGCTGGTGCTAATCATTAGCGCCTTGATTTTGCTGCCGCTGCTGTTGACAGGATTCATCTCGCAGTAGCTGATCGAAAATCAAGGAAATGCCAAGTTTACTGGACTGGCAAGGCTAAAACATGGCTTTAGAATGTCATTGCGTTCGCTTTAGCGACTCCAAAGGAGTAACAAAGCGCGGCAATCTAGTAGAGGCTCTATGCTCCTGAGATTGCTATAGCTCTGCGGGCGTGGCTGTGCTTTTCTTGAATGCCCTTGGCTATAGCAATCTCCGCCCCAGATCTGCTGCACCGAGATTGCTATAGCCCTACGGGCACAGCTGCGCCAGCGCTTTGCACTCTGCGAGAAGCAAGCTACGCAATGACAATGCACAGCTTTAGTCTTGTCAGTCCACTAGTCAAAACAACCCATTAACCCATTAGGCCATGAGACCAAGCTGTTGAATGCGCTCATCGGTAAAGTCAGGAACAACTAGGGTCGCTCCTAGCGAGTAGAGAACTTCGGCTGAGTAGGTTGTGGCGACGCCAATGGTTGTGATACCAGCGGCGACCGCTGAGCGTACCCCAGTAGTTGAGTCTTCAAAAACCACCGCTTCCTCAGCCCCTATTTCTAAAAGCCGGAGCGCTTCCTGGTACGGCAGGGGATCTGGTTTACCTCTGGGAAGCTCTGCCGCCAAAATGACCTGCTCAAAGCGATCACTCAGAGTCAGTGTTTGCAGCATAAACTCGGCGTTGTCACGAGGCGCATTAGTGACGACAGCCATAGCCAGTTTTTGCTGTTGACCCCAGTGCAGCAGCGGCAGCAGTCCCGCTAACGGGGCTAGTCGTTGGGCTGCCAGTTCTCGAAAACGAGCTTCTTTGGCTGCACTAAACTGGGGTTCCTGCTCAGGAAAAAGCTGGGGCAGCAAGTCGTGCACAATATCTTCATTGAGACGGCCACTGATGCGCTGCTGGTAGAAAGATTCTGTTACCTCATAGCCATAGGGTTGGAGAACCTCCTGCCAAACGGCTTGGTGAATGGGGTCTGTATTGGCTAGAGTGCCATCAAGGTCAAACAACAAAGCCTTCAGCATGGTGCTTTTAGGGGTACCTTTCAAAGGAAATATTTCTTCATAATCCTTCTTTCAGAGTAACGTGATATTGTTTCGCCAAGAGTACACAATGCATCCTTCTTCTGAATTTTGTCGAACCCTTTTGAGTAGAGGAATGTGTAGGAGATTTGGGTGTCACCTGTGACCACATTATTGCGGTCTGAAATGGTTCAATTAGGAACACCCTTGGAGGCTATTTAACAAAAACAGGAGCTGTGGTTAAGTTCTTCAAAGACCATCTTTTTCAACACCGAGGCATCAAACTTTTGGCCCGGACCCTCCTTAAATGGCAGCAGGATGACTGCCTAGAAATGGGGGCTGCATTGGCCTACTATTCACTATTTTCTCTATTTCCAATTATTTTGGTGATTTTGAGTGTAGTGGGATTTGTGATGGGGCCAAACACAGTAGCCCACAATCAAATCTTGCTGTTTGCTCAAGAGGCTTTGCCACCGGATGCTTTTAATGTTCTAGAAGATGCTTTGATCCATCTGCATACGGGCAGCGCTAGCGCCAGCATTATTGGTTTTGGCATTTTACTCTTTACTGCTAGTGGCTTTTTTGGGGCATTAAGTCGAGCTTTTGACAAAATTTGGCACGTCAAGCCCCACCCTGAGGAAAGCGGCAGCATGAGTGCGATCGCACTTAATTTTCTCTGGAAACGGCTGTTTGCCTTTTTGATGGTCTTGAGCTCGGCAGGATTAATTTTTGTCTCTCTGGTATCAAACCTAGCCATTGATACTTTGCTAAAAATGCTTAATGGCTTTAGCGCTCACATCAATTTGGTGTCTATTGATCAAGTGCTGCTATTGCACTGGCTCCAAGCAGGCGTCTCATTTTTAGTGCTCGCCCTAGTGGTGATGGTGCTGTTTATGGTGCTGCCCTCCACCCGGATTGCCCTGAGTGATGTGTGGCTAGGAGGGTTGCTCACTGCCCTGCTATGGGTGATTGTGCAACACCTCATCAGCAACAGTGTTATTAGCCTGGGTAGCCGTTTTCGCTCCTATGGTGTGGTGGGTGGTGTGATGGTGTTGATGCTCTGGATTTACCTCACCAGTCAGATCTTTTTCCTGGGTGGCGAGTTTACCTACATCTACGCCCACATGTTTGGCAGCCGCAAGCACAAGCTGCCCTCCATTAAGACCAAAACTGAATATGAAAAGTGAGTTAGGAAACGGTAACTTCAGCTTCAACAGCAACAATGCGATCGCATCCCTGAACCTTTGCTGCATAAAGGGCTTGCTTGGCAGCTGCTACTAGCTCCTGCGGGGAACGATTCGGTTCAGGCCGCAAGCAACTCACTCCAAAACTCAAGGTAATTATCTCTGTAGGGGATGAAACCACCTCTTTCGAAGTCGTAATGGCGAGGACTCGCACCCTCGCTTGGAGCTGCTGAGCCACCTGCCTTGCCCCAGCCAGATCAGTGTGGGGTAGGATCACAGCAAATTTCTCACCCTCATAGCGGGCAACCAGATCGCTATAGCGCTTAATTTCCTGTGTTAAAGCGCTGGCAATTTTGACAAGACAGGCATTCCCGGCCTGCTGACCGAAGGTATCGTTGTACTGCTCAAAATTGTCAATGTCAGCCAAGATAAGAGATAGGGGAGACTGATCACGGATCAGCTGCTCCCACTGCTGGTGCAGATACAGATCGACTGCCCGAGCATTGGCTAGGTGAGTCAATTCATCGGACATGGCCAGATGATGCAGCAATAGATTAGCCCGCTGCAACTCCTGCTGGAAAAACTGTAAGTTTTGAACCCGAAGCCGCTCCTGGTTCCACTGTTGTTTCAACTGGGCTATGGTGTGCTTGTTCTGAAGCACTTGCCGCACCCGCTGCCGGAAGACAGGCCAATGAATCGGTTTCGTGATGTAGTCCGTCGCACCTGCTGCAAAGGCTCTATCAACCGACTCCGGATCGTCTAACTTGGTAATCATAAAGACAGGTGGGCACCTTTCTCCAAATGCCCTTTTTAATTGGCTGCAACAGTCAAAGCCGTTCATCCCCGGCATCAGTGCATCTAGCAGAATCAGGTCAGGTAAGTTCTGTTGACAAAGCTCCAGGCATTGAGTGCCGCTACTAGCTTCTACGACCTGATAGCCATCAACCTCCATAGCGCGTCGAATCAACTGCCTTAGCAAAAACTCATCGTCCGCAACCAGCAGTAGCGGCGCTTGGGATTGGCAGGAATCCAAGGGGTCAAGCGGGAGGGAGGGAAGCATCGACAAAGGCTTGTAGCGCAGTTTGGCAACGAGCAAAAACCCGCTCAAGGTGGGTCAACATCTCTTCAGTGAGAATCAGCGTTTCTTGACGAGCTTGAGACTCAAGATCATTACACAGATTAACTAGGAGATCCGCCCCAACACTTGTGCTTAGAGAACTCAAGGCATGGATTGCTTGGAGAACCCTATCAAAATCGCTTTGGCGTACCGCTGCTCGAATTTCCTCAAGCCGCTTTGGCGCATCTATTAAATACTGCCTCAACACATATAGCAAAAACTCTTCTCCTCCGTCTCCGGCCATTTCGCGTAAAGCTTCCAGAGTCTTAGAGTTCAGAACTGGAACGGGGGCCATCTCCTTTGTTCCTGTCTCTTGTCCTGTGATTCCCAAGACGGCATTCCCTTCAATGGAGGGGAGGCTTGAGGCCTCATAGAAAACTTGTCGGCTTCGCGACCAGCCTCCTTTGCCCATTAAGCTGCTCCCGCACTGTTCCGCCCGTACGGCATAGCGCTGTAGGACTTCTAGGACACCATCACGGCGAATAGGTTTGCTCAAGTAGTCGTCCATGCCTGCTTCTAAGCAGCGTTCACGGTCTCCAGCCATTGCGTGGGCCGTCATGGCAATAATGTAGGGCTGTTGCAGATCGCTTAACTGCCGAATCTGGCGAGTTGCTTCTAGCCCATCCATCTCGGGCATCTGCACATCCATAAAGACCACGTCGTAGGGTTGACGCCGCACTGATTCCAAGGCCTCTACCCCATTGCTGGCAAGGCTAATACTGTCTTGCCCCAACCGCTGAAGAATGTGCTGAGCAACCCGTTGATTCACCGGGACATCCTCAACGAGCAAAATGCGCAGATGCTCAAAGGAAAGAGGAGAGACCACTTGGCTAGAAAGTGAAGGGCCTTGGATGGGCAACACGGGTTGCTGCTGCCCCTGCACGTCAGAAAGAGTGGGGCTAGCATCAGTTCGGATGGTGAAATAGAACGTTGAACCTTGTCCTACTGTGCTCTCCACCCAAATCTGACCTCCCATCATTTCGCAAAGTCGTTTGCTGATCACTAGCCCAAGTCCAGTTCCACCAAAGCGGCGAGTCGTGGAACTGTCGGCTTGGCTGAAGGGCTGGAATAGACGATCAAGCTTATCTTTAGCAATGCCAATACCGGTATCTCGAACCGCAAATTTCAACTCGTATTGTGGGTTCTCTGTTTCTTCGGACTGCGATCGCATTGTGCTGCTAACGGTTACCACCACTTCTCCCTCTAATGTGAATTTGAGGGCGTTGGCGATTAGGTTAACTAGCACCTGCCGTAGGCGATTGAGGTCACCTTTAAGGCTCGTAGGGGTGTCTGGCTCAATGGAGCAGCTTAGCTTCAGGCTTTTCTCCTTGGCCTGGGGTGCGAGCAAATCCAGAGTGTCCTCGATACAGGTGCGCAGATTGAAATGAGAAATTTCCAGCACCAGCTTGTTGGACTCAATCTTCGAGAAATCTAGGATGTCGTTAATGATAGTGAGGAGCGATTCTCCACTGCGGCGAACGGTTTCAACATACTCAACTTGGCGAGGACTTAAGTCAGTTTCTCGCAGCAAATCAGTCATGCCGATCACAGCATTCATAGGCGTGCGAATCTCATGGCTCATAATGGCAAGAAATTCGCTCTTGGCTCGGTTGGCCTTGTCGGCCTCCTCCTTTGCCTGCTGCAACTCCAGGGACTGTTTTTGAATTTGGGCAAACAGTTCGGCCTGCTGAATAGCTACAGCCAACTGAGCACTAATCTGCCCCACAATGCCGATTTCGGTGTCGATCCACTGGCGGGGGCCCTTATTTTGATAGGCGGCCAGTAGTCCCCAGAACTGATCTCCCTCAACAATGGGAGTAACAATACAAGCACGGGCCTGGATCTGCTCCAACTGGTTGATGTAGGAAGGGTCGAGGTCAGCATCATAGATGTTGTTGATGCGCAGATGCTTGGCTCCCTTCCGGTAAATTCCACTCTGCGGAGCCTGTGAGTAGGGATCACCTCCCCTTTCCATCTCCGAGGGACTGAGTGGGCAGAAGAAGTATTCACTTCCAATAGCAGGGTCAAACTCCAAAACAGTCTCCCCTGTAGCATTGAGAACTGTTTGCCAACCGGAATCGACTGACTCGGCAACGATCTGACCGCTCAAGGCAGAATTGAGGCGGTAGATTAACGTGCGATCGCACCGCAGCACCCGCCTCAATTCTTCTACCGTGGAGCTAAAAATGGTTTCTAGATCGAGGGTTTGCCGCATACGATCTACAATTCGGGCCACTGCCTGCTCTCGCTCCAAGCTTTGGCGCAGTTGTGTTTCGGCTTGCTTGCGCTCCGTGATGTCCTGCACAGTGCCAAACAGGCGCACTACCCGCCCCTCGCCATCCTGAATCGTCTGCCCTTTCCCCAAGATGTAGCGTTGAGTGCCATTCGGGTGAAAGATGCGGCATTCGATCTCGTAGGTGCCTCCCTCTCGCATCAAACGATTGACTTCTGCCTCCACATGAGATCGCTCCTCAGGATGGATAGACTCCATCAGTTGCTCATAGCGAGGGAGAACTTGCCGAGAATCTAACCCATAGATCTGGAAAACTTCCTCGGACCAAACAACTTCCCCTGTTACGAGGTCAAACGACCAGTTGCCCAACTGGGCAATCCGCTGAGCCTCGGCTAGAGCCTGCCGGCTCTCCTGCAAAGCATTCTCAGCCCGCTTTCGTTCGCTGATATCGCGGACCATAAACAGCACTTCATCCGGGCCACTCACCGTAACCCGCACTTCCTCGTACTGCTGCCTACCGTTAATCTCAACAATCTGCTCGAAGATCTGTGACGTTCCCGTTGCTAGCGCTAGCCTCATAAAGTGCTGCTGCCGTGCCAATAGAGAGGGCGGCAAAAAATCGGACTGAAGCCGACCCACTGGGTCAAACTCAGCCGGAACCACGTCTAGAAATTGATTGGTGCGCACAAAGCCAAGGTACATGCCATCGATCCGCACCCGAAACATCAGATCCGGAATGGCGCTAAGAATCACTTCTTTTTGAGCTTCGCTCTGGCGCAGGGCCGCTTCTGCTTGTTTCCGTTCTGCCTCGCTGCGTTTGCGATCGCTAATATCCCGCACCATGATCAGTGCCCGATCCACACCACAGGGTGTCACCCGCACTTCCTCGTGCCGAGAACCCCCATTCAGTTGTAAAGTCTGCTCAAAGACTTGGGTTTCCCCAGTGTCCAATGCCTGCTGAATGGCTTGCAGTTGGTCTGCGGCCACCTCTGCTGGCAGGACATCTGAAATGCGTTGCCCCAGGGTGTTGACGGCCTGAGACACAATGTCAATGGCTCCATTAGGCCGAATCTTATTCAGATAGACACCATCTCGACTAACTAACAACATCAAGTCGGGAATAGCATTGAGAATTGCCTCGTTGCGTTCCTGGCTATCTTTCAGAGCCTGCTCAGTCCGATTGCGTTCGGTGACATCCTGTACCAGAGACAGAACCCCTGTAAGCTGTCCCTGCTCACCATACAAGAGCGTGTTGTACCACTGGCAGTCGATCACTCGACCGTCTTTAGTGTAGTTGCGGTTGCAGAAGAGGCTCGTGCTGTTGTGCCAGATCAGGGTACTGTCGACCACTTCATAAATGCCAGGAAGGTCATCTTCATAAATAAAGCGCCAATCGTACATCGACTTGCCTAAAACCTCACTAGCCCGCCAGCCAAAAATGCGCTCTGTCTGCTGTGACCATTGCTGGACTCGGAACTGGCTGTCCCAAAGCACCGTTCCGAGCGGTGAGTTGTCGATTAGGTAGTTCAGCCGCTGATTGGTCTGCTCCAGCGTGGCTTCGGCCCGCTTGCGATCGCTAATGTTCCGGACGACAGCAATGACCTCATCTTCACGAAACCGCACCATCCGAGCATCAAAGTATTCCTGCCCCGTTGGCAGCTCCAAGCTGTACTCCACGCTGAGAGCTTGGTCTGTTTGCACGGCTTGCTGAAGCGTCTCATAGATTTGGGTTCCTGCTGGGGAGGGCAACACCTCTTGGACGTGTTGATTAAGAAATTGTTCGGGAGGCATGTACAAATCCTCCTGTCGAGCTGCTTTAAAGTCCAACAGAGTGCCATCTGCCCGAATCCGAAAGATCATATCCGGGAAGGCACTGAGCATGGTGTCCAGTTCTTCTGCCCGCTGCTTCAGAGCCTCTTCTTTACGTTTACGCTCTGTAATCTCTCGACTAATAGTCAGCACACAGGTCTGCCCATCCCACTCAATCAGGTCACAAGACACGAGAGAAGTAAGCAGATCTCCCCACCCGTTACGCCAATGAACTTCTAAGTTGCGGACATGCCCCTGAACCTGTAGCTGACTAACGATGGCCCCAATTTCCATTGGCTCTGCTAGCAAATTGAGGACATCGACTGTCTGCCCCACCACGGTATCGCGGGTGTACCCCGTAATCTGCAAGAAGCTGTCATTAACCTCGATAAAGCGGCCCTCTAGCAGTGTGACCAGACAGATAGAATCAGGACTGCTGTGGAAAATCCGCGCAAATCGCTCCTCGGAGCTTTGCAACACTTGCTGCACTTGCTCAAGCGACACCTGCACTTGAGAGAGCATGTGGTTAAAGATCTGCGCCATTGTCCGTAGCTCATACACTGAGCAAACTTCCGGTAGGGCTGAGCCTAACTCCTCGGTAGATACCAACTGAGGGGCTGCACTAGGGCTTTTCGAGGTCAGGCCCAAACGATATGCGATCGCAAGTCCCGCAAACGTAGCCATGCCCAGAACGCTCAGGCCAATCGCGTGATCGCCCAGCAGAGTATCAACAACCTGATTTTCACTCCGATAGGATAGGCATCCCACTAGAGCTGCTATGCCTGAGATGAACACAGCAACCAGCAACAACAGCAACCCTGCCAGCGAAATTTGCCGCAAGCGCTGGAAAAAAGAATCAAAAAAAGTCACAGACTGCGCAACTGCAAGTGAAAAAAGCTACCTACCATCCTAATTGAGACTAAAGCAGCGGCATTTCAGCGCACCGTCCCAATTAGGCAAGTTAACTTGCGGTTAAAGTTCTGATTCTCTTCTGCTCAGTCAACAAGGGTGGGTTTCGAAATATTGCTACCCCAACCAGGGTTGAAAGTTCTCTTTTACCGTTAAACCCTAAGCATCAGAGGGGAACTGCCATTGTTTGAAGCTGTTGAGTTGGGTCAAAAAGTTTCTAAAGATGTGTACAAAGAGGCAGTACCCCAACTTCGTGTTGATCTGGTTAATGCCCAGTACGAACTGCGCCATGCTCACTTCCCAGTCATCATTCTCATCTTGGGCGACGACCGCCATGCCTGCAACGGGGTCTTAAATACCCTAATGGAGTGGATGGATGCTCGCTACATTGAGTCCCATTATTTTGGGGCTCCCACGGAGGAAGAACGGCAACGACCTCGCTTCTGGCGCTACTGGTGTGTCTTGCCCCCTCGCGGCAAAACAGGGCTATTTATGGGAGCTTGGGCTGCAAGTGCTTTGACAGAACGCGTGCGAGGAGAAATTAGCAATGCCCGGTTTGAGCAGCGCTGCCAGCATATTCGTCGTTTTGAGCAGGCGTTGGCTGATGATGGGGCGTTGATTCTCAAAGTATGGCTACACCTGCCCAAAGCAATCCACAAAAAGCGCTTCAAAAAGGGCAATCAGTGGCGTATCGACCAGCAAACGTGGTCAATCTACGAGCAGTACGACACCGCAATTCGGGTGGGAGAACAACTGGTTCGACTGACGAACACAGAAATGGCTCCCTGGATTTTGGTGGACAGCACCGATATTCGCTACTGCAACTTGACGGTTGCCCGCACTCTACTCAATGCCTTAACTGCTCGTTTCAATACGAGCAGCCCTGCTGATCGGCCTGTCGCTTTGCCTGCGGCCATTACATTACCCCATCACCAACAGACCATTCTCAACACGCTAGATCTTTCGGCCACAATTCCCTGGGAAAGCTACCGTCCTCTAGTAGACGGGTACCAGGGAGTTTTGCACAAACTGTGCCGTAGTGCCTTTCTCAAAGGGCTTTCGAGCGTTTTGGTGTTTGAGGGCTGGGATGCCGCTGGCAAGGGAGGCGTGATTCGTCGCTTGACCCAGGCTATGGATGCCCAGTTTTATAGGGTGATTCCCATTGCTGCGCCCACCGATGAAGAAAACGCCCGTCACTACCTCTGGCGCTTTTGGCGACAACTACCGCAGGCAGGCAAAGTCGTGATTTTTGACCGCAGCTGGTATGGGCGAGTGCTGGTGGAACGGGTCGAACACTTTGCCCGAGAACCGGAGTGGCAGCGAGCTTACGGCGAGATCAACGATTTTGAGGAGCAACTGATCGATCAGGGCATTCTTCTCCTTAAGTTTTGGCTGCATATAGATGCAGATGAGCAACTGCGTCGCTTTAAGGCCAGAGAGAACACTCCCTACAAAAAATACAAGATTACTGAGGAGGACTACCGCAACCGGGAAAAATGGCACGACTATGAAATAGCCGTCTCAGATATGGTGACCAATACCAGCACTGAGTACGCCCGCTGGCACTTAATTCCGGCAACAGACAAACGCTACGCTCGATATCAGGTTATCAAAGCCTTCTGTGAAGCCCTTGAACAAAGGCTGGGTCAGAAAGTCTAAAGTCGGTAGGCGTTGCTGTTAGGCTAGTTCGTCGCAAATCTTTTGGAAGGCAGCCACAGGATCAGTGGCTGCTGTAATCGGTCGGCCAATCACTAGGTAAGTCGCTCCTGCTTGAATGGCTTCTGCGGGCGTGAGCGATCGCATTTGGTCGTTCTTGCTAGCCCAGGTAGGTCGTACTCCCGGACAAATGAGGGCAAACTCTGGGCCTAACGTGCGTCTTAGAAGGGCTGCTTCTTGGGGAGAGCAAACCAAACCTGACAGGCCGCTGTCTTGCGCTAACAGAGCCATTTGCAAGGCATAGTCTGTTAGCTCTAATGGCACTTTCAGCTCAAGCGCTAGAGTCCGGGCAGAAATGCTGGTCAAAACCGTTACGGCAATGACCTTAGGCGGAGCCACACCAGCAGCTTCTGCGCCTGCTTGGGCTGCTGCCAAGGAGGCCTCTAGCGCAGCTTTTCCCGCCGTAGCATGAACCGTGAGCAGGTCAACACCGTAGCCTGCTGCTGCCCGACAAGCCCCAGCCATTGTGTTGGGAATGTCGTGAAACTTGAGGTCAAGAAAAATGCGCTTTCCCCGCTCTTTAAGCGCTGCTAGGATGCTGGGACCACTGCTAACAAACAGTTCTAGGCCAACTTTCCAAAAGCTGACGGGAGAAAGGCGATCCACCAATGCCAGGGCTTCGGCTTCGGAGGAGACGTCCAAAGGCACAATAATTTGATCGGCAGCGGTCATAATCCTAAGGTCAAGCAAGCCGTACCAGCATTAAGGGCTGACCGAATTCAACAGAGGCAGCGTTGTCTACCAAAATCTCTACGATTTCGCCCGCAACTTCCGCTTCCAGTTCGTTCATCAGCTTCATCGCTTCGATGATGCAAACGGTCTGACCAGTCCGGATGCGCTCGCCCACCGAAACAAACGGCGGTTCTTCAGGGCCAGGGGAACGGTAGAAGGTGCCCACCATGGGTGAGGTAATTTCAACTAGGTTGGGATCGGGTTTGGCAGCAGGAGCGGGTTCTGCGGCAGGAGCCGGGGCAGGCGTCGGGACAGTAACCGGAGTGGGGGCAGCGCTAGGGGGAGGTGCGATCGCACTCTCCATAGGCAGCCGTCCCTCTGGCAAGATTGCAGCAGCGGCCAGGGCTGATGGCTTGCGCAACGTTAGCTCAAACTCAGCACTTTTAAGCGTTAACTCAGCAATATCTGTCTGATTGAGTGCTGCAACCAATTCCCGCAGCTCAGTAAAGTTCAGTTCCACTGAATAATGCCCCACACTCCAAAAAATGACCCGTAGAACCCTTTGACTCTAGACAAATTATTCGGCGAATTATTCGCGGCCTAAGTAAGAGTCGGTGCGGGTGTCAATCTTAATCCGCTCACCAATAGAGATAAACAGAGGCACCATTACCTGGGCACCCGTTTCTACAATGGCAGGCTTAGTGCCACCCGTTGCGGTATCTCCCTTTACGCCAGGATCGGTTTGAGTCACTTCCAACACAACGGAGTTGGGCAGTTCCACTTCCATAATCTGGTCTTGCCAGCGCACTACGTTGACCGCCATTTCTTCTTTGAGGTACTTCACGCGTGGCCCGATTTGGGTAGCCGTCAAGCGCATTTCTTCATAGGTTTCCATATCCATGAAGACAAAGTCGTCGCCTTCACGGTAGGTGTGCTGCATGGTGAGTTTTTCCAGGTTAGCTTGGGGTACGGTTTCCCCAGCCCGGAAGGTCCGTTCTACAACGCTGCCGGTCTGAGCGTTCTTAAGTTTGGTACGAACAAAAGCAGCCCCTTTGCCGGGTTTGACGTGGAGGAATTCAACGACGCGCCAAACTGAACCATCAAGTTCAATGCTGACACCGGGGCGAAAGTCGTTACTGGAAATCATGACACTGGCTACGTTGGATGCAGAACAATCGGCATTTCATTGTACCGCTCAGGCGCATACTGCCACATCCTTTTCTGCCTGATCCGGCGATGTGGCAAGATTGAGGAGGCATTTTTGCAATATTTGCATTCTCGCAATATTACAGTTGCAGTTTTTTACAGTTGCAATCTTTATCGGTGCAGCATTAGGCAAGACGGATGATTCAAATTCCCCACGGATTCAAAACGGCGGTTCTAGCCCTTGGGTTTTCCCTGGCATCTCTCCTGATCGGGGTGTTGCCGGGTCCATTGCCTGTTGCAGCGGCTCAGGCCAGTTCTTTACCAGCCATAACCGTTGCCTACCTGCCGCCCGGTAACGCCGTTACAGACGGGCGAGCTCTTCTGCGCAATGCTCTACCGATTGACAATCAAGAAATTCGCAAAGTGCAGGAGAACCTGGAGAAGTTATCAGAGTCTTTGCGGAGCAAGCGTTGGGGACCAATGAAGGGTGACATCACCAAAGCCGAACGGGTGGTATCCCAAAAGCAGGACAAGATCTTGGCAGCTATTCCGGCAGAACGGCAGGCTGAGGCCCAAGGGTACTTGAACCACCTGAGCGCAGGCTTTGCGCCTCTGCGGGAAGCAGTTGAGAACAAAGATAAAGAGGCGGTTTGGCTCAACCGCTCTGCGCTGCTAGAGGATGTTAGCCACCTCGAAGAGTTAATGGTCACGCAGTTTCCGTTTGAGGTGCCCGAGGAGTACAGCGATCTACCCCAACTAAAAGGTCGAGCGACCGTTCAGTTTGAAACTGCAAAAGGCTCGATGAAAGCCGTGATCGATGGCTATAGCGCCCCAGTTACGGCTGGCAACTTTGTTGATTTAGTGCAACGTGGCTTTTACGACGGGGTTGACTTTGGCAGAGCCGAGGATTTCTATGTGCTGCAAACCGGAGATCCTGCTGGCCCCGAAGACGGTTTTGTTGATCCTGACACGAAGCAGTATCGAGCAATTCCCCTAGAGATTCTCGTGCAAGGAGATGACAAACCCGTTTACGGTTCGACCTTAGAAGAATTGGGCCGCTTCCTCGATAACCCCGTACTCCCCTTCTCTGCCTATGGCACCCTAGGGATGGCTCGCCCTGGTGATAACCCTAACGGGGGATCTTCCCAATTTTTCTTCTTCTTGTTTGAGCCAGAACTGACCCCTGCTGGGCTCAATCTGCTGGATGGCCGCTATGCTGTCTTCGGCTACCTGGTAGAAGGCAAAGAGGTGCTAGAACAGCTTAAGCAAGGCGATCGCATTGACAAGGTGCGGGTTCTGTCTGGTCTGGAGCACCTGGTAGAGCCAAAGGCTTAAAGCAGAATGTCTGAGCCGCTCACTGTCCATGATTTAGGCGAATTGGGACTACTAAAGCGGCTTCAGGCGTTTTGCCCGCAAGACATCGTGGGAGACGATGCAGCAGTGCTCGCGCTGCCGCCCAATCAGCGACTAGTGGTCACAACGGATGTGCTAGTAGATGGGGTGCATTTTAGCGATCGCACCACATCTCCTGCTGACGTGGGTTGGCGTGCCACCGCTGCTAACTTGTCGGATCTAGCCTCAATGGGAGCCGAGCCGCTGGGGATTACCGTAGGGCTAAGCCTACCGGGAAAGACTCCAGTGGACTGGGTAGAGGGGCTGTATCAAGGTATGACCGCCTGCTTGAAGCAATTTGGCGGAGAGATTTACGGCGGGGATTTGTGCCGCTCTGAAGTCATCACAGTCTCGATTACAGCCCTAGGAACAGTCCGACCAGAGCGGGTACTCTACCGTCACGCGGCGCAGCCTGGACAGCTTATTGTCACAACGGGATATCACGGCCTCTCTAGAGCTGGGCTAGAGGTATTACTACATCCCGATGCCTGGACAAATATCCCTGACCCTGTCCGGCAAAGATGGATTCAGGCGCATCGCCGCCCCATTCCCCGCTTTGATGTGCTGTCCCTGCTTTGGCAACTTAGAGAAACCGCGTCTTCCATCGCGGCAATGGACAGCAGTGATGGGCTAGCAAATGCGGTTGTGCAGATCTGCCAGGCCAGTGGAGTGGGCGCAAAGATCCTGTCATCACACCTACCGCTTCACCCCGATTTAAGAACTTGGGCAGGCGAAGATCGAGCTGTTGACTGGACCCTGTACGGCGGCGAAGATTTTGAACTGGTGCTTTGCCTGGAACCCAATCTTGCCCAAAGGCTCATAAAGCAGTTAGGCGAGGAGGCTGCAATTGTGGGGGAAATCACGGCAGATTCAGTAATTTGTTTGCAGGATGAGCGAACTGGGAAAGTGCGATCGCTCCATCCCGACCAGGAATTTCAGCATTTCTGACTGTTTTCCATCACTGCAACCTTCTAGCGAGGTGAGTTTATGCTGCGCTCGCCCATTCTGCTGGATTAGCAAGCCTAAAACTGTGCATTGTCATTGCGAGCCTGTGCATAGCCCAAGGGCATTCAAGAAAAGCACAGCCATGCCCACAGGGCTATAGCAATCTCAAGAGCATAGAGCCTCTACTAAGATTGCAACGCTTTGTTACCCCTTTGGAGTCGCTAAAGCAAACGCAATGACATTCGAAAGACCTGTTTTAGCTTTGCCAGTACACTAAGCTTCTGCCTTCCCCCTAAGGGACGTCCCACGCTAACATTTAAGACTGCACCGATTTCCGTCGTTAGCCTGTATTCACCTGCCCATGACCGCTTCCCGCCGCTACCACATCACCACCTTCGGCTGTCAGATGAATAAGGCCGACTCCGAACGGATGGCTGGTATTCTCGACACTATGGGCATGGAGTGGGCTGAAGACCCTAACCAAGCCGATGTCATTCTCTACAACACCTGCACCATCCGCGACAACGCTGAGCAGAAGGTGTACTCCTATCTGGGGCGGCAAGCCAAGCGCAAGCAGGAAGAGCCCGGTCTGACCCTGATTGTGGCGGGCTGTGTGGCGCAGCAGGAGGGGGAATCCTTGCTGCGACGAGTGCCTGAGCTGGATCTGGTAATGGGGCCGCAGCATGCCAATCGTCTGCAAGACTTGCTGGAGCAGGTCTTTGACGGCAATCAGGTGGTAGCGACCGAAGCCGTTGACATCATGGAGGACATCACCAAGCCTCGCCGTGACAGCGCCATTACAGCCTGGGTCAACGTCATCTACGGCTGCAACGAGCGTTGCACTTACTGCGTGGTGCCGGGAGTGCGCGGAATTGAGCAGTCCCGCACGCCAGAGGCGATTCGGGCTGAGATGGAAGAATTAGGTCGCCAAGGCTTTAAAGAAGTGACCTTGCTGGGCCAAAACATTGATGCCTATGGACGAGATCTACCGGGAGCGACCGCAGAAGGACGACACCAGCACACCTTTACCGATCTGCTCTACTCCGTTCACGATGTCCCCGGCATCGACCGCATTCGCTTTGCCACCAGCCATCCTCGCTACTTCACTGAACGGTTGATCCGCGCCTGCGCCGAACTGCCTAAAGTGTGCGAACACTTTCACATTCCCTTCCAGTCGGGCGACAACGAATTACTCAAGGCGATGGCGCGGGGGTACACCCACGAAAAGTACCGTCGCATCATTCAAACTATTCGCAGCTATATGCCTGACGCGGCTATTAGTGCCGATGCCATTGTTGGCTTCCCTGGTGAGACCGAGGAACAGTTTCAAAACACCCTAAAGTTAGTGGAAGACATCGGGTTTGACCAACTCAACACCGCTGCCTACTCTCCCCGGCCTGGCACCCCAGCTGCACTTTGGGAAAACCAGCTCGACGAAGACACCAAAGCCGATCGGCTTCAGCGGCTCAACCATTTGGTGTCCATAAAGGCGGCAGAACGTTCTCAACGCTATGCTGGGCGAATTGAAGAAGTCTTGGTAGAAGATACCAACCCCAAAGATCCAACCCAGGTCATGGGCCGCACGAGAGGAAATCGTCTGACCTTCTTTAAGGGTGACTCGGCTGAGCTCAAGGGTAAGTTTGCTAGGGTCAAGATTACCGAAGTTAGACCCTTTAGCCTGACGGGTGAACTCCTCAGCGTTTCGGAGCAGTCTGACCTGTCTAACCCCTCCGTCTTGGCTGAAGTTCGCTAAGTTTGAGGAAAAAGGACAAAGCTTCAAAGCGGCTTTTGCAAGGCACACTGCCGGACAAACCTGGCAGCGACGGCTGGCTGTGCGCCCCAGTGCAAATGAACATAGGACGCATGAACCTGGTGTACCTGCCATCCTTCTGGATCGGCCAGCGGCTTAGCATCGTAGGAATGCAGCTTGTAGAGCGGTTGATTTGGGAGGCCCGTCAGGCTAGAGCGGTGAAACTCGTGACCCCAAACGGTCATTTCTCTCTCCACTGCTGGACTATCTTGCAGAGCAACGGCTTGGCGATAGCCTAGGGTGAGCCGTTTTCCCATCGTTACAGCCGTTGGCAGAATGCCGAGCATCGGCCAGGTATGGCCTGTAAAGTCTGTAATGCTTTGGCAGAGATACATCAGCCCTCCACACTCAGCATAAGTAGGGACTCCTGTTTCAATCAGGCGCTGTATCTGCTGCCGCATTAGTTGGTTTGCGGCTAACCCTTCTGCAAACACCTCAGGAAAACCACCGCCCAAATAAAGACCCTGAATCTTTTCAGGCAGAGACGCATCATTGAGCGGACTCCAGGGAATCAGGTCTGCCCCTAGTTGAGTCAAAATCTCCAGGTTGTCGGGGTAGTAAAAGCTGAAAGCAGCATCGCGTGCGATCGCAATCCGCACCCTAGGCGATGCATCCTGGATAATGGGTGCCGACTTAGAAAGCTGGCTCGATGACTGACCGCTAATCTTTGCCCGCAAAAGAGGTTCCAGTTGTTCCCAATCAAAGCATTGCTGTCCCAACGCAGCCAACCGCTCGACGATCTGGCGGAGTTCAAGCAGTTCCGCAGTGGGAACTAGTCCCAGATGGCGATCGGGAATCGTAATGCTGTCTTGGCGGCGCAGAACACCCAGAATGGGTAGGTTGAGAGGCTCTAGAGCGGCCCTAAGCAACTCCAGATGGCGATCGCTGCCGACCCGGTTCAATACAACACCCGCAAACCGGAGCCGAGGATCGAAAGAACGATAGCCGTGAACCAGAGCCGCTACAGATCGGGACATGCGGCTGCAATCAACGACTAACAGCACAGGCCGATTGAGTAACCGGGCAATATGGGCAGTGCTAGCAAAATCATCCCTGCCCGAGGCCCCATCAAAAAGGCCCATGACCCCTTCTACTAAGCTGTATTCAGCATTTTGGCTGTGCTCAGCAAAGGACTGCTGGACATAGTCTTCAGAAGCGAGTACGGGGTCTAGGTTGTAGCAGGGACGACCCGTCACAAAGTGGTGAAACATGGGGTCGATATAATCTGGGCCAACCTTGAAAGACTGCACCCGCTGTGATTTCTGGCTAAGTGCAGCTAGCAAGGCCAAAGTTACGGTGGTTTTACCCGCACCGCTGCGCTCACCCGCAATAATCAAACCGCCCAATTGCAACTCTCTTACCGAACCCTGCTTCTATACTCTATTTGCTTGCGACAGTGTATGGTCGCGACGTACCTAGGGTTGGGGCAGTTCTTCGTTTGTGGCCTTAAACATATCTTGTTTGGCCACCGTCACGGATTGACCCTCAATGTCAACGGAATACCGCATGGGAGACAGAAAACCCTGAATACCTTTTTGCTGGAACTGTTCATGAAGCCGATTCAAAGCAGCGTGAGGACTAAAAGCAGTTGTGGGATCACTATGGAGAGTGTGTAGATATCCCTCAAAGCCCAGAAAGGCAATGCCGTAGAGCAACTGCTGGCTAAACTCCCCTTGAAAATAGCCTCCGTGAACATCGCGGGCACCAGTCGCATAGTCCCAGGTTAGCCAAACATAGTCCAGCGTCCTGAGTGGACCTTTTGCCTTAGCTCGGGTCAAGACACCGACCGCTTTAGTGGAACAAGCCTTGCGGGGCGAAGGATACTTAATGGGTATAGAAAACGTGTAGTCCCTGTAGTCGGTACAGTCAAAAAAGGTAAAGAAATTAGCCACACTCGCTTTAGCAGGCTTTCCCTGACTCGCCTGTTGAGACTCAAACAGCTCTGCCAAGGTGACGCACTGATTACTAAACCGATGACGCGTCAGGAAAAGATTGTCCATCACTTTTTCCTGGCACTGTGCGATCGCATTTTCCAAATCAGTGTTGTGCATAAAGGACCGATTGAGGTCATCGAGGTTAACAAACCCATAGTTTTGGCGACCCCGACGACCTGGTTTAATCGCTACATTTCCCAATCGATACCCTCGCTCCTGCGTTTTACTGGGAAATGCAATGTAGTTTGCTGCCGTTGAGGCCAAGCGTAGAGCAATATCTCCCTCGCTACTAAATAAATAAGACTCAGAAAACCGTCGTAGGGAAGCTGCTAAGAAGTTAGCCCGGCTGCTGATGATCGTCAGGACTGGGATGTCAGGAGAGGCAAGAATCAACCGCTGCAAACAAAACACTGAACCAATATCTGAAGGTGGCTCCTTATCAATCGAGCGGCTATCAAAAACATCCGACAAAATGCGCACAGCATCAGTTACAACAAAACCCCCCATGCTGTGGCCAACAAAAGAAAGATTCACTTTTTTCTTGGCATCTTTCTGCCAACTTCTCAAGGCTTGTTCTTGTGCTTGCTCTAAAGAAAGGGCTGGATTGTTTTGAAGAATCGTTCTCTGAGTGCGCTCTACTAAGGCTCGGTCAAGCAATCGCAGCAACTCTACTAAATCAGGCACACCAAAGTTAGTTGCCCGGTAGGCGTCTCGAAAATAAACAATCAGACGCAGAGCTACTAAAGCCAGTATCAGAGAAGCCAAGAAAACAAAAATTGCAGGTACTAAAGAGAGAGCAAACCCTAATCCAGTTTTGTCAAATCGGGAGAATTCCAGAGCGATTAGAATACCAACTCCGATTAGACCCAGGGTTAACAGGTAAAGGGGCAGCGGCGGCAGAGCCTTTACAGCTCGAAAAACACGTTTGAGCTTCACCTGCTCAGAGGGCCAACGATAGCCAATAAAGACTTGATTGCCCTGTCCAAAAATAGCTTCACTTTCATTGGCATATTTGAAAATCCTTCGATACCAATCCTGAACAGAGTCCAAGTTGGTATTGTAACCATGCACCGTGATAACCAGTTCTGGGGATTTCTCTTTTGTGGTGTAAATCTGATAGAGGTGGTCCGCAATTTCTTCTATTGCCGACCGAGCGTTGAGAATATCTTCTTCTACCGACTCCCTAGCCTCTTCAATATTAGGCGGCGCATTGCTCATTACCAGGTATCCGGGAACGGCTGCGCGAGCATTGCAAGTGTCCTTTATATTGGCCAGTTGTATGAAATAGTCTTTTTGGTCTTCTAAGTACTTTGGATAGACGTTAGTGGATGAACGTGAAGGGTCATCTCGAAAGACAAATTTCTGAATTGTGAAGGGTAGTGTTTTCATCGATGCCATCCCTGTTTTCGCTTAAGAAGAGTCTAAAACCTGGAATCAAGAGTACCCAGCCGATTCCGGAGAAACCGTGTTAGTTTCATGAAACAAAATCCTAGAAGACATAGCACCTATGGCTGAGGTTGAAATCTACAGTGCTGCCGTCTGCCCCTTTGCCCAGCGCAGTCGATTGGTTTTGCTAGAGAAGGGAGTTGATTTTGAAGTCATCGAAATTGATCTTCAGAATAAGCCTGCTAACTTTTTAGAAATTTCGCCCTATGGCAAAGTGCCAGTCGTTCGACACGGCGATAACCGAGTTTGGGAATCTGCCATTGTTAACGAGTACCTTGAGGAAGTTTTTCCCAATCCAGCGCTGTTTCCCACGCATCCGGCTCAGCGCGCCTTGGCTCGTATCTGGATTGACTTTGCCAACACTAAATTTATCCCCGCGTTCTACAAACTGCTGCTGAGTCAGGAGCCAGAAAAACAGGAGGAATGGGCCGAAGAACTGACTAAACACCTACACTTCATTGAGCATGAGGGGCTTCGCAAACTTTCTGATGGGCCTTATTGGCTAGGGGAAAAGGTGAGCTTGGTCGATATTTCCTACTATCCCTGGTTTGAGCGCTGGGCAGCTTTAGAGCATTATCGGAGTGTCACTATTCCAGAAGAGTGCTCCCGATTGCTGACTTGGTGGCAGACGATGAGAGATTTGCCCAGTGTGCAAGCTACTGCCAGCCCTGGGGAGTATCACGTTGAGCAGTACGCCCGGTATGCATCAAATACCGCCTCGGGAACCACTGCCCAAGAGATGAAACGCTATTAGTGTGGCTTAGTAAGCTTTACAAGCTTCTATGAATAGGGGAGATGCGATCGCATCTCCCCTACAGATCGTTCACACTATCCTGAGACAATCAATACCGCAGGTAAAGTGCTGGCTCTATTTCAGTTCGTAAATAATGGTAAGGAAATCCTGCAGTCTCCCCCCAATAAGTACTTCTACTTCAATAATGAAATGGGATAAAACTGTATCCCACGATACATTTCATCTAGACTATCATTTCTCTATCATTATTCTGTTGTAACCCTATCCTTTTAGATGAGGTTGGTTGTATGGCCGCTAAGACAGCCTTAGATAATATCTTCTCTAAGCAATACAGCATCGCTATGTTGCGCGACGAAGCTCGCCAGTTAGTTGAGCGGGGTATGGTGAGTCAGCAACAGCCCATCTTTACGCTGTGCAACTATATTTCCGCCCGAGAATGGCCCTATGTCGAACTTGAATTAGAGCGCAACGACTTTCTGCTGCGCGATCGCTTGATTGACCTGATTGGTCAAGAGCAGTGGTCAGAAGACTAGGCTTTCTTTACGGGTAACTACGCCATTACCATACCGCCGTCCACATTGAAGGTTTGCCCAGTAATATAGGCAGCTGCTGGATCTGCTGCTAGAAACCGCACCATTCCAGCAATGTCTTCAGGCTGACCAAAGCGGCCTAGCGGAATAAACTTAAGAACCTCATCAGTATTGGGCAGACCCTCGGTCATGTCAGTGGTAATGAAGCCAGGAGCGACGGCATTGACGGTCACTCCCCGGCTTGCAAGTTCCTTGGCAACAGTTTTTGTAAACCCAATGACTCCAGCTTTGGCGGCACTGTAGTTGGCTTGGCCTGGGTTGCCCATCTGGCCTGCGACAGAAGCGATATTGATAATACGGCCTGATCGCTGCTTCAGCATGATCTTGGCTACAGCACGGGTGCAGAGAAATACGCCAGTGAGGTTGAGATCAATTACGGCTTGCCAGTCCTCAGGCTTCATCCGCAGCAGCAATGTATCACGAGTGATCCCAGCATTATTGACAAGGATGTCAACCCGGCCCCACTTTTCCACTGTGGCACTGATTAAAGCCTCAACTTGGTCAGCTTTTGAGACATCTGCCTGAAGCGCTAAGGCACTGCCGCCTTGCTCCGTGATTTGAGCAACAAGCTCATCAGCAGCTTGACTAGAACTAGCATAGTTGACGACAACGCTGGCTCCTGCCGTTGCCAGAGCTAGCGCAACCGCCCGTCCAATTCCGCGAGAAGCTCCGGTAACAACCGCGACTTGACCTTGGAGGGATGGGGACGCTGCTTCAGACATTTCAAAAACCTCAACTCAGGAAAATCGTAACGGCATCAGCCGTTTCGCCTGAATATCTTACGGCATTCGGGGATCCCTCCGTTAAAGGATTTGGATCTCCACTCAACACTCGTGGGTTGCAAAGCTAGGATCGAGCCACGTTGAAATTTGGACAACAGACTATGGCCACTAAGCAACAATTTGGCAGCTTTAGTGAACTGTTAACAGGCTCCGAACTACCAGTTTTGGTTGATTTCTATGCTACTTGGTGCGGCCCGTGTAAAATGATGGCCGCTATCCTAGAACAGGCTAGCAGTCAGCTTAAGGGGCAAGTCAAGATCGTCAAGATCGACACTGAGCGCTATCCCCAGCTGGCTCAGCAGTATCAGGTTCATGCGCTACCGACATTAGTTCTGTTTAAGTCGGGGCAGCCTGTAGATCGAATTGAAGGGGTGCTTTCTGCTGATCAGCTGGTGCAGCGATTGCGATCAACTCTCTAAACGACAGGTCACTCTCCTATGACAGCTCGCAAAGACGGGCTAAAGCCTCATCTAATTTGGTTGAATTTGATTCTAAGCAGTTTCCTTCCTCAAGCGATGGTCTTAGGCCTCACCCATGCATCTGTCAGCGCTTCATCGGTGGGGTTTGGGAAAAACCACCCTTGTGCTTCCCTGCTCCAAACAGCGCAAACACCTGCCACTCTAGAGTGTTTTGATGCTCTAATGCGAGAGCGTCGGGTTCACCCTGAGCGGGCTGCTGATATTGATGCTCAAATCGAAGCCATTTTTAGCCAAAGAATGGCCGTGGTGGTGATGGATATGGTGGGTTTTTCTCAGACGACAGCTGAGAATGGCATTATTCCAGTGCTGGCTCAGATCTACCAAGTTCGTGAGCTAACCGTACCCGTTATAGAGGCCCACGGAGGCCGCGTTCTGAAGCTAGAGGCCGATAATGTCTATGCCGTTTTTCCCACTCCTGAAAGGGCTGTAATGGCTATGCAGACAGTGCTTCATCGCCTTAATGGAGAGGACTTACATGCCAGCATTGGTATTGGCTATGGGGACGTGTTGGTGCTGGGAGATCGTGATGTGTTTGGCAATGAGATGAATCTGGCCTCTAAACTGGGTGAAGACCTAGCGGGCGATGATGATCTCTTGCTGACGGAAGCAGCCTGGAACGCATTACCCCGGCCACCTGCTGGGATTGCTCCTATCAGGGATGAGATTTCAGGCTTGACTGTGCCGTTTTACCGGATGCCCCGCTCCAGTTCGTGAAAGTCTATGGGTTAGCATGAAAGACTATTGCTTATCGCAACCTAGCCTATGCGAATGGTTCCCTGTGCGATCGCACTTGGCAGCAATCTGGGTGACTCTCGGCGTATTCTACAAGACGCTTTGGCAGCATTAGACGCCAAAGACAACATTGAAGTAATAACGCATTCTCAACTATACGAGACCGCCCCTGTCGGCCCACCTCAGCCCGACTACCTCAACTGCTGCGCTTTAATTCAAACCTGTCTGTCCCCAGAAGCACTGCTGCGAGAGCTGTTGCAGGTAGAAGCCTGCTTTGGCCGAGTGCGCCGCGAACGATGGGGACCCCGCCTGCTCGATTTAGACTTAATTCTGTTTGACGATCTAGTTGTTACAACTCCCACCCTGCAAATCCCACACCCCCGGATGCCAGAACGCGCTTTTGTGCTAGTTCCCCTAGCGGAGATTGCGCCCAACTGGATTGATCCCATTTCACACAAAACCATCGCCCAGCTAGTGGAGGGTGTTGATTGCAGCGGTGTTCATTTATTAGAGCTTAAGGAAACTTAAGGAAGTGTGAATAGTTCTCTGTTAGCAGCCACTTCATTAGCCGATGTGGGCCTGCAAAGCTTCAATAGTGAAGCAGAATCTGAGTAGGAGTGTCTACCGATAGGCTTCTACCGAATTTTCAAACCGTTCTTCAAAACCGCGTATTGCCGTTCATTATTCTTAGGAATTGTCTATGCCCCTTGGTCATGAACCGCCTCAATTGCTTAAGCAACGCCTGTTCTACGAAGGCCGCAAATTTAACTTTGAGGTTATTCGTCTGCGCCTGCCTAATAAAGCAGTAGGAGATTGGGAATGTGTGCGTCATCCTGGCGGAGCTTTAGTAATTCCCCTGACACCTGAGGGCAAATTGGTGCTGGTACGGCAATATCGCTTTGCTCTCCAAGGGCGCTTGTTGGAGTTTCCAGCAGGCACAATTGAACCGGGCGAATCTCCTTCTGAAACAGTAGTCCGCGAGATTGAAGAAGAAACAGGATATCGGGCTGGAACCTGCCAATCCATTGGGAAGTTTCCGCTAGCCCCTGGCTATTCGGATGAAATTATTTATGCGTTTTTAGCAACAGACCTAGAAAAACTAGAAACGCCGCCAGATATGGACGAAGACGAAGACATGGAAGTAGTTCTGATGACACCAGCAGAACTAGAGAAGGCAATTCTAGCGGGGGAAGCAATTGATGCCAAATCAATTTCCAGCTTCTTCCTAGCTCGGCCCTACCTAGAAAAGCATCTAAATTCCTAACAGCAAAGAATTGCAGCTAGTCACGCATCTCGCTGGTGTACGGAGAGCATTGATCTAAGCTGCAATTCCTTACTAAACGCACTTATCAAGCTAGACCTCGTGGTTGTACTTAGCACCTCGGTAGGTTAGTTGTACTTGACCGTGATGAGCCTGATTCAGCTTAAAATGCTTGCGCTGTAAGCGAGCTCCCCGGTAGGTACCAACTTCTTCAGTGCTGGTTTCTTGCAAGTCAGGCTGATGAGTTTGATAGTGAGCGCCGCGATAAGACAGTTGCATGAGTTATTCCTCCAAGGTTTTGGGAGTTACTTTCATTTCATCAAGCTGTCTTGCTCAATGAATTCTCAAAACCGTATCTATTTACACAGTTTTCATAGAATAACTGTGCATCTTGATTGGAGATATCTCCAGATGGAGGGATATTGCACTCTATGACGCTTGGGCTGTGTCTATGGGTTACTCAGTGCCACGTCTAAGCACACGTCGGATCTACCCCCCCTTTGCGGAGGCCTCTGCTGCCTGAAGGGTAAATTCTGCTTGCGTCAGCGTAGCTGCAACCTGGATCATGACCTCGGAGGGTAGATCGGGGCGATTGGCTTGCAAATAGTCTAGGTAGCCGTTGAAGGTGCTAATGACAATTTGCTTGTTTTGGATCATGGCTAAAGCCCTCTAAATTGCGGAATTTATCCCCAATAGTACGAGATCTATTTGTCCTAGAGGAGCAAATCTCTACGAGGTTCGGAAGAGCTAGTTATACTGTCTCATCGCCTCAAGAGGCCCAGAGTCTACCCAGTTTGCGTCGAGATTGTCGTTATACTAGGAAGCTGCGATTTAAGGCACTGGGCCGTTCTAGGCATAAAGCAATGGCTGATTTAATCCTGTTTTGGCATCGCCGCGATCTACGCATTTCCGACAATTTGGGATTGGCCACGGCGAGAGAGCAGAGCCCAAAAGTGATCGGTGTATTTTGTCTCGATCCTGGGATTTTGCAGTCTGATGATATGGCTGCAGTGCGAGTGACCTATATGATCGGTTGCCTCCAAGCATTAAAAGCTCGCTATGCCGAAGCGGGAAGTCGGCTGATCGTACTGAAAGGCGACCCTAGACAAAAAATCCCCGCTTTAGCCACCGCTTTAAGAGCCAAAGCGGTGTTCTGGAACCGGGATGTGGAACCCTACTCTCGTGAGCGCGATACGGTGGTGGCCCAAGCGCTCAAGGAAAAGGGTATTGAGATTCGCACCACTTTTTGGGATCAGTTGCTCCACGGGCCGGGAGAGATTGTATCGGGTTCCAAGACACCCTACACCGTCTACACCCCTTTCTGGAAAAACTGGATTAAGCAGCCCAAAGCAGAGCCTGCGTCTACTTTGGCTGGGGCGGAGGATTTGACGGCGGCAGAGCAGATACTGGCAGAAGGGGTGGGTGCGATCGCACTTCCCACCGCCAAAGACCTTGGCTTTGTCTGGGACAATCCCCTATTGCTAGATCCTGGTGAACAAGCTGCCCAGGAGCGGCTGGAATACTTCTGCGAAGGGAACCTAATTGATGAGTATGAGGACCAACGTAATTTCCCAGCCGTTGAAGGGACGTCTCACTTAAGTGCTGCCCTAAAATTTGGCGCGATTGGGGTGCGGACGGTATGGGCAGCAGTTACAGAGGCATTTGAACGGGCCCGCAGCGATGAAACCCGGAGCAATGTGCAAACCTGGCAGCAGGAGTTGGCCTGGCGGGAGTTTTATCAGCACGCTCTGTATCATTTTCCAGAGCTGACCCAAGGGCCTTATCGCGATCAGCTCAAAGACTTTCCTTGGGACAACAACGAGGATCACTTTCAGGCTTGGTGCGAAGGTCGCACGGGCTACCCCATTGTTGATGCTGCCATGCGGCAAATGAATGAGATTGGCTGGATGCACAACCGCTGCCGCATGATTGTGGCTAGCTTTCTCACCAAAGATTTAATTATCAATTGGCAGTTGGGTGAGAAGTATTTTGCCCAGCGGCTCTACGATTGGGATCTCTCTGCCAACAACGGTGGCTGGCAGTGGAGCGCTTCTAGCGGCATGGACCCCAAGCCTTTGCGCATTTTTAACCCAGCCAGTCAGGCCCAAAAGTTTGACCCCGACGGCGAGTACATCCGCCAATGGCTGCCGGAAATTCGCCACCTAGACACAGAACTGTTGGTGACGGGCAAAATTCCTAGGGGTGAGTGCGATCGCGCAGGCTACCCCACCCCGATTGTCGATCACAAAAAGCAGCAGGCAATTTTCAAAGACCGCTACGCTGCCCAAAAAGCCAGACTTGCCGTCTAGTCTTCGACTACCACCAGCGGGTTGTCCGCAAAATGCTAAAGACCAACCAAAGCCCAAGGAGAGTTGCAGCGGCAAACAGAACGTTGCTAAGAATTTGCCCCTGAGGCGACTGTTGATTTATCGAAAGAATCGCTGCTCCCATAATCAGCGACCCAATAACGGTGCTGGCAGCACGGCGGTTTTGCGCATCATTGACGCTGCGCCGCAGATCATCGAGGCCTTGAATCTGCACGTTTAGTCGAAACTGCTCAGAACTAAGGCGATCAAGCAAGAAGCTAAACTGCCGAGGAGAACTCATCGAAAGGTTACGCAGTTCTAAGCCTGTCCTTAAAAGGGCTTGAACAGGCTCCTCACCCACCAACTGCTGCCGAAATAAATCGGTCATCAGGGGGCGGATTTCGTCTAGCAGATTGACTTTAGGATTGAATTGGCGAGCGGCTCCCTCCAGGTTGGCAAGCGACTTGGCAAACAGACCCACATTAGCGGGCCAACGGAGGTTATTGCGATTTCCGGCGTTTATGACATCGCCAAACACTTGAGCCATGTTGATCTGCTCTAGGCTCAGCCCATAGTAGCGGCCCAGCAGTTGGCTATAATCGCTCTCTAACTTGGCCAGATTGACTGGCTGCATGGGTTCTGCAATGTCTAGCGTTAGCTGGGTGCAGCGTTGGGCGTCACTGTTGACAATGGCCAAGACCATTTCAGTCAACGTCGAACGAGTGCGCGGATCCATTCGGCCCATCATGCCGCAGTCCAGCAGCGCAATCCGGCCATCCTTGAGGTAAAAGATGTTGCCGGGATGGGGGTCGGCGTGAAACAGGCCATCTAAGAAGTACTGCTTGAGAAAGACCCGGAACAACAGCGTTGTAATTAAGCCACGGGTGACCTCAGCCGTAGGGGAGTCTTCTCGGGCAATCGACGCGGTTAGAATGGGTTGCCCATCTAGCCACTCCATCACCAAAAGCTTAGGATTGGTCAGTTCCCAAAGGATTTCGGGCACCACAATCTGCTTGGGGTCGTACCACTTACCTTGGGCTACACTCCGCCGCAGTTGGTCGGTGTAAGTTGCTTCAGTAGTGAAATCCAGTTCGGCTTGAATCGCCTCACTAAACTCTTCTGCCAAGGCAATGACGTTGTAGCGCTGGCCAAATTGGGTCACAGAAACCAGTCGTGCCACATCTCGAATCAGACCCGTATCGCGCGCGACTAGGCGTTCAATCCCTGGACGTTGTACTTTTAGGGCAACAGGGCGACCCCCTTTAAGAACAGCGTAGTGCGTTTGGGCAATGGAACCCGCTGCGATCGCACGATAGTCCAACACCTCAAAAAGCTGATCAGGCGGCTTGGGCAAGTAGCGACGAATCATGCCCTCTACCTCCTCAGCAGGTACCGCAGGCACGGTTGATTGCAGCGTACTGAGTTCTTCAATGTAGGCCGGAGACATCAGGTCAGGCCGGGTACTGAGAAGCTGCCCCAACTTGACGTAAACAGGACCAAGATCGGTCAAGATGTTGCGCAAAACTGCGGGCGGGGGCAGCTCTGGCTCATCGGGTTGTCCCCCGGTAAGCAACCGCCGCATATAGTCCCAGCCGTGGCGCAAAACAACTTCGACAATTTCTCCCTGACGGGCTATCCGGGCTCGTACTGCCATGACGACCTTTGCTAGCGTTAGTCTGACGCTTCTGATGCTAACGAAGTTTCGTTAAGACAGACGTTAAGCTGCGCACAGGGAAAGTTCAAAATCGGGATCCAGGCAGTTTCAAGAAATCAGCCTCTTCCGGCGTTGTTTCCCGGCCTAGTACCTCATTGCGGTGGGGAAAGCGGCCAAATCGCTCAATCACCTCTCGATGCCGGAGGGCATAGTCGAGGATGCTCTCTAATTCTGGGTTTTGCTCGATTAACGCTTGAACTAGACTGACGGAAGTGTGTTGATCAGCCAAATCTTCACTGTGCTCAAACGGTAGGTAGACAAAAATTCGTTCGACTGCCAGCAATTGCTGGTCAAATCCCTGCTGAACAGCATGGCGAGCAGCAGCCAACGCTTGGGCATCAGTAGCAAAGCTGCGCAGATCGCCCCGAAACAAGTTTCTTGGAAACTGATCGAGCAGCACGATCAGGGCCAAGCAAGATCGGGGCTGAGCGTGCCAGGCGTTAAGTTGACCTGCAACAGCCTGCTCGTAATCGTCTAGAAAACGGGTGCGAATCATTTCGTCAAAAGCTGGATCCTTTCTAAACCAGACCTGCCTTTGTTGACCATATTCGCTCCCAGTCACCCCTGGTTCACCAAACCAGAAGTTTAAAACAGCGTTCACTCGCTCCACCCTTACACCTCCTACCCGATCACCTTGGGCTATTAATCTTGAGCTGTTAATACGGTATGACAGTTGCCGAAGGAATGGGGCATGCTAGAGGAAGCTAGCTCTTTATCGGTCTCACTTCTATAAACTGATGTCTCTTTCGGTTTTGCTGGCGGTTGCGATCGCACTCGGCCTTGTGTTCTGGTGGCGGCAGAAAAAAGGCAAGGGGCTTCGCGGCGCTTCCCCGTTGTCAGTCAACCTCGGCAAGTCTGTTTACGGTCCAACTCGTCGCCAACTGCTGCGCATGGTCGGCGGGAACCGAGCCACAGCCGAACGACTTCTCTCGCGAGTGAGACAACGTTATCCTGGTAGGCCAGAGCAATGGTACTGGGAAAAAGCAATTTACGATATTCAACGCGATCGCCGTGCCTAGACTCTGCTTCTGAGATAGCCACACTCTCGGCGTAACGGCTTGAATTTCCTGTTTAAACAGCCCCAGCGTTACGATAGGGGGCTAATGGCACTTTACTAATCGAACTGAGTCATCTGATCTTTGAGATGTCAGTAACGTTACCCTCCTCGTCCTAATTCAGCATGGTGAGTCGAATGAGCAACCCCAAACGCGCACTTCTGACAGGCATTACCGGGCAAGATGGCTCTTACCTGGCAGAACTGCTCCTCGAAAAAGGCTACCAGGTGCACGGCTTGATTCGGCGAACCTCAACCTTCAACACGGATCGCATTGATCACATTTATGAGGATCCCCACAAAGAAGATGCTCGGCTCTTTTTGCACTACGGCGACCTTACTGATGGCACGATGCTTCGTCGTGTTTTGGAGCAGGTACAGCCTCACGAAGTCTATAACCTAGGAGCCCAGTCCCACGTCCGGGTCAGTTTCGACTCTCCTGAATATACGGCAGACAGCGTTGGTATGGGAACGCTGCGGATTTTAGAAGCCATTCGAGACTATCAGCAGCGGACGGCTCTGGAAGTTCGCTTTTACCAAGCTGGATCCTCCGAAATGTTTGGTAAAGTGCAAGAAATTCCTCAAAAAGAGACAACACCCTTTTACCCCCGCAGTCCCTATGCCTGCGCTAAGGTTTATGCTCATTGGCAAACGGTCAACTACCGTGAGTCCTACGACCTGTTCGCCTGCAACGGCATTCTCTTTAACCACGAGTCACCTCGCCGTGGCGAAACCTTTGTAACCCGCAAAATCACACGCGCAGTTGCCCGTATTGTCGCCGGGCAGCAGAAGAAACTCTTCCTGGGCAATCTAGACTCCAAACGTGATTGGGGATATGCCAAGGATTATGTCAAGGCTATGTGGCTGATGCTGCAACAGGACAAGCCCGACGACTATGTGGTCGCAACAGGTGAGACCCACTCCATCCGTGAGTTTCTAGACATTGCTTTCCAGCACGTCAACTTGGACTGGCAAAACTACGTTGAGTTCGATGCTCGTTATCTGCGGCCTGCTGAAGTTGATCTATTAATTGGAGATCCGAGCAAAGCTCAACGAGAGCTGGGATGGCAGCCCACAGTTAACTTCGAAGAATTGGTTAAGCTGATGGTCGAAGCCGACCTGGAAGCGGTTGGGATTCAATATAGTGAGGATGCCTGCAACGATACTGCCACTCTGCGCCGGGAGATGATGCATTTAACTCCCCAAGGGTAGGTGAGCCAAGGGTAGGCAAGCAGTTGGCTACAAGAAGTGATAGTTGGATGAGGGGGTGCGATCGCACCCCCTCATCCAACTGCTCCTGGCAAGCACAATCATCACCCGAATTGATAATTACTATCGAAAGAACAGTTCGAACTGCCAATCTGAATCAGGTAAACTGCCAATAGCATTGAGAACGCGATAACCCGCATGGCTGAAGAAAAAACGCCTCAACCGGCTAAAGAGGCCGCCCCTAAGGCGGCAGGCAAGGCTGCTGCTGGTGAAGCAAAGCCTAAGAAAGAAAAACCGCCTGCTCTCGAAGATAAACCTTTTAATCAGTTTATCCAGGAGAACTTTCTGCCCAACTTGACTCAGGCTCTCAAAGATAAAGGTTTGGAGGATGTCGAACTGTCCTTCAAGAAGCAACCACTAGCAGTTACGGGGGCACCTAGCTCAGAAGAATACTGGCAGGTCAGCGGACAGTGGCTCCAGGGGCAACGTCAATTCAACATTGCCTTTACTGACCAAGATATCAACAGCCCTAAGGTCTTCTACTTCGCTGATAGCGGGGCTAAACCCAGCACAATCGAGCAATTTATGGGGGATGAGCGTAAAGTCACGCTGGATCTAATGTTGCTCTACACGCTGCAACGGCTTAACGGCCAAAAATGGCTGACCCGAAATTAATTTGACCTATAATTCGGTGGCCTGAGTAAACGACGTTTACTCAGGCCACGCTTTTTTTACACAGGTGATGTCATCTGCTCTAGGTCAGCGCCCTTAGGTGTCACGCAGAAGGGTTACCTTCCCGTAGGTGACGAGGTCGCCAACCGGGCAAGTTCTTTTGTTGGGCGCGAGCCACGACTAGACAGTCGTCAGGAACGTCTTTGGTAACAACAGAACCGGCCCCAATCGTGACATCATCACCCACCGTGATGGGGGCGACAAGGACGCTATTCGAACCCGTTTTGGTGCGATCGCCAATGACTGTTTGGTGTTTCTGATACCCGTCGTAGTTGGCGGTGATGGTGCCTGCCCCAACATTCACCTTAGTGCCCAACGTGGCATCGCCCAGATAAGACAAATGGGCAACGTTTGTGTTGTTGCCTAGCGTTGCTTTCTTGAGTTCGACAAAGTTGCCAATCCGGCAGCTCTCACCCACTACAGCATGACCCCGTAGATGGGTGTAGGGACCCACCCGCGAACCTTTCTGGATCACGCTGTCAGAGATAATTGAGAACGCAACAGTAACGTTTTCGCCAATTTCACTATCTTCAATCAGACTGCCTGGTCCAATGCGGCTTCCTGTCCGAATCAAGGTGTTGCCGCGCAAGTGAGTCTGAGGCTCGATGATGACGTCTGGCTCAATCTCAACAGTGGTATCAATGGTGATGCTATCGGGGTCAATTAAGGTAACACCCGCTGCCATCCACTCGTCTTTGATGCGGTCTTGCAAAATGGCATAGGCTTCAGCCAGTTGTTTGCGGTTATTGATACCCAAAATTTCTTGGTAGTCTTCCACATTGACTGCCATGACCGGATTGAGATCCTTCACGACATCGGTCAAATAGTACTCTTTCTGGTCATTATCCGCCTTGAGCTGGGGCAAAACGGCTGCTAGCGCTTTCCAGTTGAAACAATAGACACCTGCATTGATCCGGGGATTTTGGCGTTGGGCGGGTGTGCAGTCGCGGTGCTCGACAATTTCGGTCACAATGTTTTGGTCATTGCAAAAAACCCGTCCGTATCCTGTGGGATCCGGCAGTTGGGCTGTTAGCAACGTAGCGGCATTGCCATTGTCCTTATGAAGTTGCACCAGTTTTTGAATGGTAGAGGGTCTTAGCAGCGGCACATCGCCGTTAAGCACCAATAGATCACCCTCAAAGCCTTCTAGATGAGGGATCACTTGCTGCACCGCATGTCCCGTTCCAAGCTGTTCTGCCTGTTCTACAAAAGATACATCCGATCGATGAGACAGCGCTTGCTGAACGTGCTCTTTGCCAAAGCCAACAATAATTAACTGATGCTGAGGCTGGATCTCCGATAGCCCCTCTAAAACCCGCTCCAGCATTGTTTTGCCGCCCACCGGATGGAGAACTTTGGGCAGGCTCGACTTCATGCGTGTGCCTTTTCCGGCGGCCAAAATTGCGACAGCTACCATCGACGTTAAATTCCCTCAGGCTGGTTGCTCAAGGGAGTATATCGCGGTTTGGGGATGGGGAGTGAGAGGGGTAAGACGGGAGTCGTTTAGGATGCGATCGCACGCTTGCTAGCGCATCAGCCCCTACTTTGGGCAATTTTTCTACTAGCGGGTAGGTTTAAACTGCGGAAGTAGCTGCCGCCAACGGTCGCCATGAAGCCAAGATAGGCCAACAGTTGCACTAGATAGAGATGGTCACGGTAGCCAAAGAGAGTCTTCAGCAAAATACCTGGAAATTTTTTCTCAGGAAGAAAGCGGCTAGCATCCCAAACTTGCGGTCCCAGAATGCAGGAGGTTTGGGAGAAGCATAGGTCAGAGTTGCGTAGGTCAAGCTGACTAATGGCAGCTAGAGCAGCATCCAAATTCTTAAAGACAGAAATTACAAGCCCACCAACAATCAGCAGTAGTAACACACCCATCACCTGAAAGAACGCCTTCAGGTTGATACGAATGCCCCAACGGAAAATGGCAAGACCAATCAAAACCGCACCGACCACACCTGCGATCGCACCCTCCACCGCAGCCCCCGTTGCCCCACGCTGCAAGTTGGTGAAAATAAACAGCACCGTCTCAAAACCCTCACGCAGCACCGCAATACAGATCAGGCTGAAAACGCTCCAGGCAGCCGTACTAGAATTTTTGAGAGCCGCAGTGACGGTACCTTCGATATCAGACTTGAGGGAACGGGCCTGTTGGGTCATCCAGACCAGCATCCAGCTCAGCATGATGATTGCGATC
>DATNQF010000053.1:0-16707 GCA_036702855.1 Trichocoleus sp.
ACCGCCATCATATTGAGGGCAATCTCTGGGCTGGCTTGAATGACTTGCAGTAACGCTTCTCGATCAACCATGAGCACTTGAACAGCGCTTTCTGCCGTAACCGTTGCTGGCGCAACCCCATTGCCAAACAAAGCCGGAGCCGCAAAGATATCCCCCTGAGATAGGGTGCGCAGAATAGTTTCCTTGCCCGTTGTGGCGGTCTTGGAAACCCTTAGATTGCCGTCGAGTAGCGCATACAATCGGGCTGCAAGCTGGTCGCCCTCATGCATGACAATCTCGCCAGTTTGATAGTTCTGGACAGCAGCATAGGACTGCAAGCTGGCTAACTGCTCTGGGTGTAAGCGGGCAAAAAACGCAACAGAGCCGAGTTGCTCAACGGTTGCTTTCATGAGCGATGAATCTAAAGAGATTTAAAGAGATTAATTTTTTATCTGCGTTTACTGATGTTAGCTAATCGCACTATGACAAAACGCTGTGCCTGCGAAGCCGCTGTGCTTTTGTCGCAGCTAAAAAATGGAGGAAAGTTAGCCCCTATTCCTGTTTTTGGCCTCGCGTTAGGGGATCCTGCCCCTTGTGAGATAGTTTAGGCAGCAAAAAACCCTGCTGTAGTGCTATGGCAGGGTTGGCATCAGCTATTTTCAGTCTTATCATTCCCAACCAAGCGCAACTATAAACAGGGGCTAAAAGAAAACCCACTGTCCCCCAAGACAGTGGGTGAAGGCTTATGAAAGCCTCTTGCTTTCAAACAAATCCATTCTCAATCTCAGAACTGCTGACCTTCTAGTTTTTAGAGGCGAGCACAGGCTGGTTCAAGAAGGCGGTAAGTTGCTCAATGCCTCGTTGCAGTCTGCGAGTAACCGTCATGGGGCTAATGCCCATTTCCTCAGCTACCTGCTTACGTGGCATTTGCTTCAGGTAAACGTACTCAACGATAGTGCGGGTTTTTTCTTCAAGCTGGCTCATTGCTTGCTGCAACTGTGCCCGGTCTTCCTCCCAGCCCATTAGCTTTTGGGCTTCGAGGTTGGGCAAAAGTTCACCTAAGGTTGCGCTCGACTCATCAGCATCAGAACCGACTTTGGCATCGAGGCTTAGCAGCGAGCGGTTGCTGTTCGCCAGTTTTGCTTGCTGCCATTCCTCAGCACTGACGCCAAGTTGAGAGGCGACTTCGCTGTCCTTAGGTGCACGTCCCAGTTGCTGGGTCAGGGCCTCACGGACCTTTTGGGCACTGCGGTGGAGATCTTGCCAGCGTCGGGGAATTTTAACAGTGCCGCTTCTATCTCTCAGGTAGTGCAGGATTTCACCCCGGATGTAGGGGACTGCAAAGGAACTAAAAGCGTTGCCATGTTTGGGGTCGAAGCGCTCAATGGCGTTGATCAAACCTAGGTAACCGACTTGCTCCAAATCCTCAAAAGATTCGTTGCACTGGTGGCTGAGCCGATGAACTACCTTACGCACTAGGCCGATGTTGAGGCGAACCAACTTATTGCGTAGTTCGATAGTGGGGTTTTGATTGTAGGCAACCAGCAGTTCAATCGCTTTTGAGGAGGAAGAGGTTTGGGCTTGCATCGTTAGCACTGGGGGCGAGTGGTTTTTAACCGATGTGCCTATTGTCAATCCCTAGACGGGATGACTAAACCGTTGTTCTACGGGAGTATTTTAGGGAGTAATTCTACTCTTCTCCGCATATCCACGCAGCCGTTCTACCGACTAAGAAAGCAGGCAGAGCGGCTGTAAATATTGTCCGTCAAATGTTCTTTGACTCTGCTTGCTAGTATTCCCACAAGCTGTGCTTTAATCCCACAGAAAGCGCTACGCAGAAAACACGGTATAAGCTTCTTGTGGAAGTTCAGCCATACAGCCTAAAGATACGGCGGCACTAGGTTTAGGATGAGTTTGATCGCAGCAGAATTCTCTTTTTGAGCGATTCTATAATTCGTTTTCGTCCCCTAAATCACTTGTTTTTGGGGTGGCTTTCAAATAGAAATAAGCAGCAGCAGAAAGGGTAAATTACTTCGGCTCTATGAAGGTTAAATGGCTAGTTGAAGATCACAAGGCTTCAAAAAATGCTAATAAGTCAATATAACGGCATTGTCTCCTCGCTTTTAATGCAGAATTTTTTCTATTTCTGCTATTAGAAATTTACCCATTGGCTACCATAGTCCCTCCTATTGAGAGAGAAATTCATGATTCAGTGATTCCTAGAGTGAAGGCTCATGCGGGTATCAGGTTGGTGTTTCCAACTAGAGTTCGCTCTAGAATTTGCTAAGGGTTTCTAACCGATGGATATTAACTATCAAAGCCTGTTTCTGCTCGTCGCAATTGCGATCGCACTGCTTCCCGGTTTTCTGCTGGTGGATCGCTGGTGGCGCGAACGGGAGTATGACCTACAGGGCAAGACGATTTTGATGACGGGGGGTTCACGCGGACTCGGGTTGGTCATGGCCCGTCAGCTTGTGGATGCGGGGGCGCGGTTGGCTATTTGTGCGCGGGACGAGGCAGAGTTGGCACGGGCGCGAACCGAGCTGGAGCAACGAGGCGGTGATCTGCTGGCGCTAACCTGTGATGTGACGGATCAGGCCCAAGTTGAGCAGATGGTACAGCAGGTCAAATCACATTTTGGGCCAGTTGACATCTTGATCAACAATGCTGGAACTGACATTGTGGGTCCCTTAGAAACCCTGACGATGCAGGACTACGACGATTTGATGAAGCTGCACTTCTGGGCACCGTTGTATACGACCTACGCAGTTTTACCAGACATGCGTAAGGCCGTTAGAGCGACGTTAGATGAACGCCAAGCTGGACGGATTGTGAATATCTCCTCGATTGGGGGAAAGGTGGCATCGCCTCACATGGTGGCGTACTGCGCCAGTAAGTTTGCCCTAGTTGGCCTTTCCGAAGGCATGCAGACTGAATTGGCAAAAACAGGCATTGCAGTCACAACTGTATGCCCCGGTTTTATTCGCACCGGGGTTGTGGATCACGCCATTATGAAAGGGCAGCACCGAAAAGAATTTGCTTGGTTCAGCATTAGCGACTCACTGCCCTTGATTTCTGCTAGTGCCGAGCGGGTTGCTCGGGCCACCATAGCCGGAATGCGCCGGGGCGAAGCCGAAGTGATTGTGCCGTTTCCAGCTTGGTTTTCTGCCAAGGTTTATGCTCTGTTTCCTGGCCTAATGACCAGTCTGTTTGGCTTGGCAAATTGGTTTCTACCAGGGCCAGGTGGAATTGACAATGAGCGGGCATTTGGCAAGGATAGCCACTCCTTTTGGTCGCCCTCTTGGTTAACCTACTTGAGCGATCGCGCCGCTGAGCGGAACAACGAACTTCCAGCCACTGAACCCAAGGTAACAACGGATGTTGGCCCCGTTGGAAATGATAGGGGTTAGGGAATAAAGCAGTTAAGTGGAGGAGAAATCATGGTTGTTGCTAAAGCTCAGCAAAACCAAACTTTAGAGACTCCGAAGTTCATGCACGAACGCGTTGTTTTGATTACAGGAGCAAGTCGTGGCATTGGGGCGGCAACTGCCAAGCTTTTGGGAGAACAGGGGGCTGCGGTTGGCGTAAATTACTATGCCAGTGAAGCAGCAGCTCAAGACGTTGTTGAAGCCATTACTGCTGAGGGAAGTCGGGCAGTTGCAGTTAAAGCCGACGTGCGCGATCCGCATCAAGTCGAGGCAATGGTGCATCAAGTCACAGAGACCTTAGGTGCAATTGACACTCTGGTTATTAATGCAAACGCTGGGTTCCCAATGGCTCCCTTTGTGGATTACCGATGGAAAGATTTTGAAGCAAAATTACTCGGAGAACTCAAAGGGGCTTTCTTTCCGTGTAAAGCTGTTGTTCCTTCAATGATTGAACACAAGCGAGGTTGCATTATTGCTATTAGCAGTGGACTTTCTCGCCATCCTGGAGAAGGGTTTGTTGCCCACAGTACCGCCAAGTCTGGACTAGATGCTTTTATTAAAAGCTTGGCGCTAGAGCTAGGCCCTCATGGAATTCGAGCGAATGTGATTTCACCGGGGTTAACCTTAACAGATGCTACAGCCCAATTACCTCAAGCTCATAAGGACGCATCTGCTCAAATGGTGCCGTTGAAGCGAAATGGATTGCCAGAAGATGTAGCTGGGGCAATTTTACTGCTTGCCTCTGAGCAAGCAAAATTCATCACGGGAGCGTATTTACCCGTGAGCGGCGGCATACAGATGCTCTAATAAGCAACTTAATAGGTAGCTATAGGCCGTAGGGGGAGATGCGATCGCACCTCCCCCTACGGCTTTCTATGTTTCATCGTCCTACTGCATGTCTGTGCAAAATTCCCCTCGCTTCATAACCTACTTCTTTAGGCTGATACCTTTTCTATAGAAATATGATAATTGCCATTCAATTCGCTTTTCTGCCACTCTCCAAGCTTTGAAAAATAGCGACATTCTAGCGCTGGCACTTCTAATGCTGGTAATAATGTACTTACTAAAAATCTTTAATTGCTAGCACTTTTAATGCTGACAATAATGTACTTATCAAAAGCCTTCAATTTATGTCGCTTGTGCCAACGGGGTCAGTATAGCGGTGTCTAAACTTTCTGAGTCTGATAGCAAAATGAAGGCGTCTGAAACTCCAGCCAAGGGGTATGAGTGCTTGGTGGGAGGCGGAGAGATGGGAGCCCTCATGCGTTCCTATGATTGGTCAAAGACACCTTTTGGCTCCGTTGATCAGTGGCCTCAAAGTTTGCGATCAGCGCTCAGTATTTGCCTCAACTCACGATTTCCCATTGCCATTTATTGGGGGCCGGACTGTCTTCTGCTTTACAACGATGCCTGGCGACCTATTGTTGGCAACAAGCATCCTTGGTCGCTCGGTCGTGCGGCATGCGAGGTTTGGCCCGAAATTTGGGACAACATTGGGCCAGAGTTTGCAAAGGTTGTAACCACAGGCGAAGGCATTCTCCATAGCGATGAGCTGCTCTTGATGAACCGCTTTGGCTATACCGAAGAGTGCTTCTTCGACTACACGTTTAACCCCATCCAGGGGGAGGGGGGCGTGATTGACGGGATTTTGAACATCGTCAGCGAGACGACTTATCGGGTTTTGAACGACCGCCGCGCCCAACTTTTGCGGGAAATTGCTTCTAAAACTGGAACGGCAAAAACTGTTGAAGAAGCCTGTGTCTTAATGACAGAGGCTTTTAGGTCCGATCCAGAGGACATTCCCTTTTCGCTTCTCTATCTGATTGACCCAGAAGGTAGACGCGCTCATCTCCATAGCCCAGAGTTTGCCTCAGATAGTTTGCCAGGTAGTCGCTTGGGTGACCTCATAGCGCCTACGGTAGTGGACCTTGAGATGGCGGATGACACAACAGATTGGCCAATTGCCCAGGTTGTTCGTACTGCTCAGCCCCAGGAGGTCAAGAACTTGGCGGCTCGTTTCGGGCAAATTCCCGGCAGTCCTTGGAGGGAGCCTCCTGAGGAAGCGATGATCTTGCCGATTACCTCACCTAGGCAAGGCAAGCTGGCTGGGGTGCTGGTTGCAGTGGCGAGCCCGCGCCTGAGGCTAGACGACGCCTACCGCAACTTTTTTAATCAAGTCGCTGCTCAAGTTGCAGTTGCGATCGCAACTGCCAATTCTTACGAAGAGGAGCGGCGACGAGCAGAACAACTGGCCGAACTGGATCAAGCGAAAACCGTGTTCTTCTCAAATGTGAGCCACGAGTTTCGCACACCCCTAACGCTGATGCTAAGCCCTGTTGAGGAGGCTTTAAGGGAAGCCCAGGACTCAGAACAGCGAGATCGGCTGGAACTGATTCACCGAAACACATTGCGCCTTCAGAAACTCGTCAACACGCTGCTAGATTTCTCACGAATTGAGGCCGGACGGATTGAAGCCGTGTATGAGCCCACTGATCTGGCAACCTTGACTACTGATCTAGCAGGAGTGTTTCGCTCGGCAATCGAGCGTATGGGTGTGCGCTTGCAGGTAGACTGCCCTCCTCTGCCCGAACCCGTGTATGTGGATCGCGAAATGTGGGAGAAGGTGGTTCTCAACTTGCTCTCCAACGCCTTTAAGTTCACCTTTGAGGGTGAGATTGCCCTTGTTCTACGTCATTGCGGCGACCGGGTTGAGCTAAAAGTGCAGGATACGGGCACGGGTATTTCAGCCGATGAACTGCCCCGTATTTTTGAGCGCTTCCATCGGGTAAGAGGGGCAAAAGGGCGCAGTTATGAGGGATCAGGGATTGGTCTGTCGTTAGTAGAGGAACTGGTCAAACTGCACGGGGGCGCGATTCAGGTGAGCAGTGTAGTTGATCAGGGAACCTGCTTTACCGTGTCGATTCCCACAGGGTCTTCTCATCTACAGAGCGATCGCATTAGAGCACCCCGTGTCCTTACTTCAAGTGCGATAGGGGCGGCTCCTTATGTTGAGGAGGCATTGCGCTGGCTGCCGGAGGAGGCAGATGGGAGAGCCCAGAGAGTAGAAGAAAGGGCAGACGAGCAAGGGCAGAGAGCAGAAGGGGAAACGACACTTCTGCCCTCTGCCTCCTGCTTTCCCCCCTCAAAGTCTCGGATTCTCCTGGCCGATGACAACGCAGATATGCGGGATTATCTCAAGCGCCTGTTGAGCCAACAGTATGATGTGGAGGTGGTTGGGGATGGGGGTGCAGTGTTGTCTGCTATTCGTCGGCAAGCGCCTGATCTGCTGCTGACGGATGTGATGATGCCTGGAATGGATGGGTTTGAGGTGTTGAGAGCGCTCCGCAGTAATCCCACCACGCAAGACATTCCTGTTATTTTGTTGTCAGCCCGTGCAGGAGAAGAGTCGCGGATTGAAGGGCTAGAAGCTGGAGCCGATGATTATTTGACCAAGCCTTTTTCTGCCCGTGAACTCATGGCGCGAGTCGAGGCTAATGTGAAGTTGGCTCAACTGCGCCGAGAGGCAAGGCAGCAGGAGCAGACACTGCGGTTGGAAGCAGAAACGGCTCGGCAGTCTCTAGAAACTATTTTATCTAGCATCAGTGATGGCTTTCTGGCACTTGACCGCAACTGGTGTTACACCTACATCAACAATCGCGCCTGCGAAATAATTGGCATGCAACGCGACGCAGTGCTCGGCAAGAATATGTGGGAGTTGTTCCCAGATGTGGTTGGCACGGAGGTTTATGGGCAGTTTCAGCAAGCCCTTGATGAGCAAACCGCAGTCCAGTTTGAGTATTTCTATCCCACCTGGAACCGCTGGTTCGAGTACCGAGTTTACCCATCGCCCAATGGGCTGACCATTTTTACGGCTGATATCACCAATCGCAAGCAGGCTGAGCTTGATCGTGAACAATTGCTAGCCCTTGAAAGTCATTATGTTGACCAGTTACAAGGATTGACGACTGCGGCTCTGGCGATTAATTCTGCTCTCTCTGTTGAGGAGGTGTTGCAGGTTATTGCCGATCAAGCAGCGTTCACCATTGGATCCCACCAATGTGTGATCAGTATGACGATTAATCAGAACTGGGAACAGGCTATTAATGCCATTCACCTGTCAGATAAGTATGCTCAGTGGCGAGATTATAACGAGCCGCCGGATGGGTCTGGTATTTATGCCTGCGTCTGTCATATGAACCAGCCCATGCGGTTGACTCAAGCTCAACTTGAGGTTCATCCTCATTGGCGAAATTTTGGCAAAGCAGTTGCCGACCATCCCCCCATGCGGGGTTGGCTGGCGGCCCCTCTAGTTGGACGCGATGGGCAAAATATTGGCTTGATTCAGCTTTCAGACAAATACGAGGGTGAGTTTACCGAAACTGATGAAGCGATTCTGATGCAACTAACACAAATGGCTGCGGTCGCTGTTGAAAATGCTCGGTTGTACGAAGCTGAACAGCAAGCCCGATCAGCAGCAGAGGCTTCTCGGGAAGAGGCTCAGGCGGCAAACCGAATCAAGGATGAATTCTTAGCTGTGTTATCGCATGAGTTGCGATCGCCTCTCAACCCAATTTTAGGGTGGTCACGACTGTTGCAAAGCACTAGTTTGGACGAAGCCAAGACCAAGCTAGCGCTATCAACCATTGAGCGAAATGCCAAATTGCAGTCCGAGCTGATTGAAGATTTACTCGATGTTTCTCGTATTTTGCAAGGTAAGCTTAGCTTGACAGTTAGCCCAGTTAATCTAGCATCGACCATCAGGGCGGCAATCGAAACTGTGCGGCTCGCGGCAGAAGCTAAGTCAATTCAACTAGAGCTTGAGCTAAACTCTGACGTTGGCCTTGTCTCTGGTGATACAACTCGCTTGCAGCAAGTTGTGTGGAACCTGCTTTCTAATGCTGTCAAATTCACTCCTACAGGTGGTCGGATTAGCGTCCGATTGGAACAGGTTGATCAGCAAGCTCAAATTACCGTTAGTGACACGGGAAAGGGTATTTCTGCACAATTCCTGCCGTATGTGTTTGATTATTTTCGTCAGGCAGACGGTGCCACGACTCGTCAATTTGGGGGGTTAGGCTTGGGTTTGGCCATTGTACGTCATCTGGTTGAACTCCACGGAGGCACAATTCGGGCAGAGAGCTTAGGTGAGAATTTGGGAGCAACTTTCACAGTTAGATTGCCCCTTATGCTGACTCAATCAACGACCGATCAAAGTTCCCGATTGCTGGAGTTATCCCTTGACTTGGGAGGTATTCAAATTTTGGTGGTAGATGACGATACAGATACCCGTGACTTTATTGCGTTTTTATTGGAACAATTTGGGGCGAATGTGAGCGTAGCTGCTTCCGCCAATGAAGCCTTTACCGCATTAACGCAGTCCCATCCTGATGTTTTGGTCAGTGATATTGGGATGCCAGATATGGATGGCTACATGCTAATACGGCAAATAAGAAACTTGCCACCCGAACGAGGTGGACAAGTTCCAGCGATTGCCTTAACTGCCTATGCTGGCGAAATGAATCAACAGCAAGCCCTCCAAGCTGGATTTCAACACCATATCTCGAAACCTGTAGAACCAGAAGAATTGGTGCAGTTGATCATGCGTCTTGTTAGAGATCACAACACAACTTCCTAGGGAGTGTTTGAGAGTAAATTCGGCACAGTTTGAGATGTCCCTTGCCTGTGTAATGATTTAAGCCTCTAAACAATTAGCACGAGCGTGGCCGCTAGCATCAAAGCAACGCCAAGAACCGTTTTTAGGGTCAATGGCTCACCTAAAAACAGCACAGAGAAAAGCAGCACTAGCCCCAATCCAGATCTATCGATTGGGGCTACCAGTGAAGCTGGCCCTAGCTGTAATGCCTTGAAGTAGCATAGCCAAGAAAGTCCTGTTGTCAGGCCCGACAGTATCAAAAACAGAAGCGTTTTTCGCGGTAGCTCGATTAGTCCGGGTATCTGACCCTGAGCGAATACAATGCCCCAAGCCATCAACAAGATCACAAAGGTGCGAATTGCTGTAGCCAAAGTGGAACTGATTCCCTCAACGCCAATTTTGGCGAAAATAGTCGTTAAAGCTGCGAAAACCGCAGAGAGTAAGGCAAAAAACCACCAAGGATTATCCTGAATCATGTTCCCTTCACTGGTTAGGTATTGCCTCAATAGGGTGGCTTAACAGCCCAGGAAATTGGTCCAGTATCCTCTTGGGTGTCCCCTCACCCTGTACCTGCCCCTTGTCCAAGACCAAAATCCAGTCGGCTTTTTGCAGAATGGCTGGACGGTGGGAAACCACCAAGCAGGTAGGCGTGTAGGAATCTGCATCTTTGCTTGTCTACCGCTCTTTAAACAATTGGTTCCACAACTGCTGCTCTGTCTCGACATCTAGAGCGCTAGAAAGATCGTCGAACACGAGCAGCTCAGGTTTTCGGAGCAGCATTCTGGCAGCGGCAGCGCGCTGCTTTTGGCCGCCAGAAAGTCGGAGTTCTCGGGTTCCGATGCGGGTGTCGAGTCCATCGGGCATAGTGGCTAGGTCTCGGTCGAAAATAGCAGTTGCGATCGCATCCCCCATTACTGCTGAACTCACATCCAGACCCAAGAGTAGATTCTATATAACAAAAACCCCACTTCTTGAGTTAGCAGCGGGGTTTTCGTAGCTTAGGTTGACTGCCATTCGGCGTTAAAGAACTATATCGAAAACAATTCTTCTGCAGTTGATGGATGAATGCCGATAGTGGTATCTAAGTCATGCTTTGTTGCCCCCAACTTAAGGGCTACTGCAATAGTCTGGATAATCTCAACAGCACCATCTCCAACCATGTGAACTCCCAGGATGCGTTCTTGATCCTGTCGGTTAACCACGACTTTCATGAATGTCTTCTCTTTTCCTTGGGCTAGGCAGTAGAGGAGGGGGCGGAATTGAGTGCGGTAGCAAAAAGCAGCGTCCCCGAATTGTGCATGAGCTTCTATCTCAGAAGCGCCTACGCTCGCTGCTTCGGGATGGGAGGAAATTGAAATGGGTACCCAGGCCAAGCTGCCGATGCGATTTTGCCCACCAAATTCAGTATCTGCAAAGGCTCTTCCCTGTGCGATCGCACTAGGTGTTAACGCAATGCGATCAGTACAGTCACCAACAGCAAAAACGCCCTCTTGAGTCGTCTGGCTAAACTGATCAACGTGAATACCACCGGACGGGGTCAGCTCAATATGGGCTTTCTTCAGGTTCAACCCTTCCAGGTTGGGCTTACGAGGGGCATCCATTAGGACGGCTTCAACCCTAATAGGTTCGGAATGATGGGCTAAACTCAGGGAGAAGCCATCGCTTTGCTTTTCAATTGCAGTCACCTTGGTCTTATTGAGGAACTGCACGCCGCTGCTGACTAACCGTTTTTGAATCTCCTCGCTGATTTCAGCATCTAGAGCTGGAAGAATCCGTTCTTCAGAGACGATATGGGTGACTTGTGTGCCCAAAGCCGTTAAGCTTCCGGTAATTTTCACCCCGATTTGATCTCCGCCAATCACCGCAATGGATCGAGGTTGAGTCGCAAGTTGGTAAAGCTCATGCCAGGTAATGGTGTGCTCGATTCCTGGGATGTCGGGCTTCACGGGTTTTGCCCCTGCTGAAATCAAAATTTTCTCGGCAGTGACGGGGCGGCCTGCCACCTCAAGGGTATGAGGGTCTAGAAAGCTGGCGTGGCCGTGCAAAAACTCAATGCCTGCTTCCTGGACATGCTTCAAATGCACTTCATTGAGGTGCTGAATGTGCTGTTCTTTGGCCTGGGCAAATCGTGACCAATCAAAAACGCGGGTGCACTCCTGCCAGCCATAGCTGAACGCGACCTGTTCTAACCGATTAAACCCTGCGGCGAGGTCCAATAGTTTTTCTGGTATGCAGCCATAGTTAACGCAAGCCCCGCCCGGTTTGTAGTGCTCTGCGATCGCAATCCGAGCCCCATACTTTGCTGCTCGCAATGCGGCTGCGAGTCCACCAGAACCTGCTCCAATTACCACGAGATCATAGTCGAAGTTCACAGGATGCCATCCTTCAGGTATTGGTTCTTGGACTGTGGTTAGACAAACTCAATTTGAGTGCCTACTGCTCTGATACAACGCTTCGGTTGATGTCGTGAGTAGAAGATAAAAACAAGGTGAAGAGAATGGCGAAGGTTAGATCAATCACCCCAGAAACTAAGTAAACCGGATGGAGACTACCCAGCACAACGTGATAAGCCAGCACTGCAAAAACACTGTATTGGGCGTAAATTCCTAACCGAACAATATCGTGATTTTTAGATAGGTCTTGGCTGACCCACCAATAGCCAATACCAATAATAAAGACCAACCCGCAGAATAGCTGGGAATACTCAACATTGACCAAGGGTTCAGTGCCTAAGACATTACGGAGCCATCCGTCACCAAATAACAAAGCGATTGCTTCGACCCAGTTAATGACTGCCTTGGATTGAAAGACGAGTTTCCAGGGAATAGAGTTATTCATTGCACTAAATTGGGGTTGCTCTTTATTTCTGTTGTCACTCGGTTGTTGCACTGAAACTGAAGAAGTTCTTTGTTCTTGCAGCTTTTTCTTCGCTGCTTTAAAGTCGGTAGCCAATTGCTTTTGCTGCTCATGGCTCAGGTTCTCTCTGATTCTAGGAAAGATGTCACTTTCTTCCTGATTGACATGCTCCCGTACGGCCCGTCTGACCTGCTCAATTTGAGATTTGAAAGCCGGATCCGAAGAACTGATCTTCTTCGCAGCGTCTAACAGTTCGATCACTTCATCAGTCTGCTCAACAATTTGATCCATGTGGTCGTAGTACGGATCAAGCGCTGGGTACAGAACTTGTTCTTCGGCTAGGCCATGAATCGTGACATCTTGATAAAGCTGCTCAAAATACGCCTGACGTTTTTGCGGGTCATCACTGCCTAAAATTTCAGCAAACAGAACATCAGCCTTACTGTGATCCATCAGCAGCACATCGCGGATTGATAGCTCGTCATCAGCACGAGTAATGACACTGCCAGCCACGCCTGAAAAGGCTGCGATCGCATCCCCGGTCCTAGCCAACAGCCCTTCAGCAGGTTCCTGCCCGGTCAGTTCGTAAACACCTGATATTTCTAAAATCTCTTTCAACTGTTCTTGATGCGCCCGGTTCTCGAAGTTAAGGGTGTGCAAGGGTGCGATCGCAACTTCAATGTCTGCACCCACCACTTGCGCCGCTTTGTGAAGCACCAGCCCGATCACGACTTGCTGATGTTTCAGCAGTTCATGCTGAAGTATTTTCTCAGAGAGGGTTAGCCCGGAGCCTTGCATGAGCACTTGAAGGGCTTTGACCCGGTCTTGAACAATCTGCTCTGCTTCGCCCTGAACGCCATGCTCAACGATTACAGTATCGAGAATGCCAAGGTTTTTTTGATCCTGCTCAAGCATCTCTTGTAGCTTGGAGCGGACGTTACCGCTGTTGATACTCTCAATTAAAAGCTGATCATTAGAAATTAGCAGTTCTTGCAGCACCCGCATGTCTGCTAATTGAACGGCAATTGACACTCGTTTGGCATCATCAAGTGTTACTGTCATCCTACTTATGCCTCCTCTGACTAGATGATGCTTCACAAAACATCAATGGACTTCAATTAAGAATTAAGCAATCTCAGCTATCGCTGCTTACGAGACTGGTTCTGGTTGCTTTCTAGGCAGGCTAAAGGCAAGGAAAAGATTGCTCTCTGGTAGCATAACGGCTGCTATTTCACGTGATCTCTACCCTCAGAAAAGGGGCGGATTTATTGGAGGGATGAGATTTATTGCCGTTGGCTGAACAGATATGAACATAGAAAAGAGGGGATGCGATCGCATCCCCTCTTTTTCAGTGCTCTACTTGTCTAATGTCAATGCAGCATCATCAACTCTTAAGCGGGGTAGATCCGCAAGCGTCGATAGGGCTCATCACCAAAGCTGCTGGCCTTGAGGTGATAGTGTTCGATCAGCTCATGCTGCATCTTTCTGACCTTGGCCGGACGCGGAAGCAACTCTACAGGCTGGCCTGTGGGAATCACAATTTGCTCAACGGCTAGGCGAGCTTCTTCCAAAGCCTCGATCTCATGATTACCATCCGCATCCACGAATAAAGCAAGGTCATCAAGTTCCAGAGCTTCCGGTTGATCTATTCTCAAGATCCGCCGCAAACTGCGAGCAATTTCCGGAGCAGTGTTCGCTCTAGCCACTTCAATTTTCACCTGGCGCTGTTTCACCAAGCGATCTAACTTGGAGTGGTGTTTGCGATGGGCGGGCAGGGTCAACACAATATCGGCCTCATCCAGTTCCCGCTCTAGAACGACAGGCAAATTGAGTGATTGGATAATGTGCTCTAGCTGGTTACGGCTGATGCCGTAGGGATAGAGGCGCAGCGCATCACTGCTTACTACTAAAGGATCTGACGGGTGCTCTGGTTGCTTTTCCCAAGCCGTATAAGCAGAAGCGGGTCGCTGGTCTGGCTGTTCTTTCCAGGAAGCATAGGCAGGATCTGCTAGTGAAAGCTGTTGCGTTGGCTCCCAGCTTCCCAAAGACTCCTTACGGTACGGCTTCTGCTGAAAGGGAAGTACTTGCCCTGCCCCTTGCCGTTTGGGTTGAGCGGTAGGCCGCACCGGAGGATTGGCATAAGCCCCTCCAGGCACTTCACGGGTAATGGTGACTTGACCACTCTCGTTCACGGTTCTGACCTGTGGGTAGGGCTGACGACCCCGCAGCAGGGCATCTACTGTCTCGGCAGCGCTTTCATGCACCACCCAGCGTTGCCGCTCCAGCATTTCAACCGCAATGTCGAACGTAGGCGGCGCTTTGCGTTCTAGTACGCTCTTTTGTGACCCCCGGCGTCGGGCTTCTTCATCTCCCAACGTCACCGACTGAATGCCACCAATCAAGTCAGACAGGGTTGGGTTTTTAATCAGGTTCTCGATCTGGTTACCGTGGGCAGTGCCGACAAGTTGCACGCCCCGCTCAGCAATGGTACGAGCAGCAAGGGCCTCCAGTTCAGTCCCGATTTCATCAATCACGATGACTTCTGGCATGTGGTTTTCCACGGCCTCAATCATCACTTGGTGCTGCAATTCAGGGCGAGCGACCTGCATCCGGCGAGCCCGACCAATAGCAGGGTGAGGAATATCCCCGTCGCCTGCAATCTCGTTCGAGGTATCGATAATAACGACCCGCTTCTGTAAGTCATCTGCCAGCACCCGAGCAATTTCCCGCAAAGCTGTGGTCTTACCTACCCCAGGCCGACCCAACATCAAAATCGACTGTCCTGTTTCTACCAGGTCGCGAATCATAGCAATTGTGCCGTGAATAGCGCGACCGACCCGACAGGTCAACCCAATGATTTCGCCTGTCCGGTTGCGAATGGCGCTGATGCGGTGCAGGGTTTGCTCGATACCTGCCCGGTTGTCGTCGCCAAAGCGACCAACTCGTTGAATACAATCAGCCAGTTGCTCACGCGTCACGACTGCTTCAGAAAGATACTCCGTTTCGTTGGGAAAACGGGCCTCTGGCAGCCGCCCCAAATCCAAAACCACCTCTACCAAAATTTCTTTTTGTGGATGATTTTGTAGCCTCTGCTGGATTTCATGGGGCAGAATATCCAGCAATCGCTGAAGATCGTCAGTGTTGTGCATTAAGGTGATGCGTTAAGGAAGTTAACTAAAGGCCAAAGAAGCGTGATTTGGATGCCTATGGTGGTTGTAAACAGGCAGTCTCTAAATAGAATTAAACCCTTTTGATGTTGGTCATGGCTGTAGTTGGCGACACAACTGAGATTTATTTAGTATGAGATTTAAAATAGCAAACGAACCAGCTTCTTGTGGCAGGAAAACCGACCTGGAAGGTATGGTTTCCTTACTTCTTAATGAACAGGCGAACTACTCAATAAAACGCTCCTAATATTCCGTTAGATAGAGGAATAAACAGCCTCAAAAAACTATTAGTAAGAGGTGGTAGTCACCTGCTTTTCTTAGACTGTTTTCATTCCCTCAACATCATCTTTTGGTTTCCCGAGAGGAGCAATGAACAGTCTCTTAACCTTAACGCGGCGACGGCTTCTCAAGTGGGGATCTCTTGGTGCTTGTGCTGTATTAGCGGCCTGCACAACTGACATTATTTCAGAGAGTACACAACCCGTGAGAAGTACACAAAAGGAAGCAGGACACATTCTCTCTCGCCCCAATACTCCGACTGAAGCGGGTGCGGCTAGCGGCTTGCACCCTTTAGGCTTAGAGCGCCAACGGGATGGTCTAATCTATGTGCCCAAGGGCTATCAATCTGCTAATCCGGTGCCGTTGGTGCTGATGCTCCACGGTGCAGGTGGGGATGCAGAAGGGGCATTGAGAATTCTAGAAGGTCTTGCCGATACCTACGGTTTGCTATTGCTTGCTGTTGAGTCTCGGCGGCAAACCTGGGATGTCATTGCCGGCGACTACGGCCCTGATGTGGCTGCCATTGATCGGGCATTAGCCCAGACGTTTAAGCGCTATGCGGTAGATCCGAGCCGAGTTGCGATCGCAGGTTTCTCGGATGGGGCTTCTTACGCTCTTTCTGTAGGCCTTACCAATGGGGATCTGTTTACTCACGTGATCGCCTTTTCCCCCGGATTTATGGCTCCTGCTACTCAGCGAGGAGAACCCCACGTATTTATCTCCCACGGCACTCAAGATACAGTGCTACCCATTGATCGATGTAGCCGCAGAATCGTCCCGCAATTGCAACAGGCCAACTACGACACCCGCTATCGCGAGTTCAATGGGGGACATACGGTCCCAGGTGACATTTCTCGTGAGGCGATGACCTGGTTAACAACACAGGCCTAACCCTGTTGAACCGCCCTGTTGAACCACAGCAATTTCTCAAAGTTATTAAGTGTTCCTTGAAGTGCCCCTTACTCGGTATAAACCCATGAACGAACCCGCTTTATCCGATCAACAGACCAATCCTAATCAGGCTGTCATCTCGTCCGAGCAAACTCAACCAATGGCATCTCAAAATGTGTCGGGAAGTGCCATGCTCGATGCCCGTGCAGCTGCCGGGGAAGCTCAACCAGAGGGAGACCCCGTTGAGTATCCCATTGCAACGAACTTCTCCACCGCTTCTACCCCAGTAGGGGGCAAAACGGCAGATGTTGCTACCGTCAGTGGGCCTTTCGCGGCGGATCAAGCGACTGACAAGGGACAGGTTAATTTGCAGAATAATCCTGATATCCCAGGTGATGAAATGCAAGGCACCCTACCTAACACTGACCCAGTTAGCCTGCCTCTTGATCCAGAC